>CAYNIG010000099.1:0-15047 GCA_964396995.1 uncultured Saprospiraceae bacterium
GATATATAGATTACCTGAAGCATCAAAACAGATGCCTTCCGGCTGTGTAAAAAAAGATGCTTTGAGTTTTACTCTCAGTATAGGAGACCATTTTGGGTCAGCAATGAGCAGCCAGTTATTGGATGAAGATAGTATATACCATTCATGTGTAACCGGATGCAAAGCCAATGCCGATGGATTAAATTTTGACTTTTTATTTCCATTTATTTTTCTCACTAAATCTAAATCAATGGCAAAACTATCAATCACGGATAAGGAATCCTTTTCCCATTTTAGTATGATACCGGATCGCTTCTGAGTTTTTTTGTCGTTTTTGCATTCTTTACTCAGGATATAAAGCTGGTGGGTACCGGAGTAAGCGAAAGAGCCTTCGTATTCACATTGGGTGGCAAGAAGGTTCCATTTACGGGTAGCTTTCACTTCATCTGCATCGGCCATTGAAAGAGGAAAGGAATAGATGGTACCGTTGCTTTCCAAAATAAATACAGTGCTGTCTAAGATGGCAAGGTCTTCATAATCAGCTTTATTTCCGAACCGGGTGGATGTAATTTTATCTGAATCCAACTGAAAATGATATAGTCTGCCCAGTTCATCTTGTACGGCATATACATCCTCATTTTGGATCGTTAGGCCGGAGATTTCATCCAATTTTTCAGGCATCCAAAATTTAACCGGTTTTGAAAAATCATAGCCGGGTGGGCTTTCAGGCACGTTCCAACGTACTTGTTTACAGGAAATTAATCCGAAGATTACAGCTATCCGGCATATATTCTTTATTTTCATTATTTGTCCAGTGCGTCCAATACTTTTCCGATAAATTCATTTACAGCACCATTCTCAATCCATCTGGCCACTACTACCAGGTCATGATCAGGGTCCACATAGATTATATTGGTGCCATTGCCAATATGTACAAACGCTTTTTCCGGAGCATTAGGAATCTGTTTTTTATTTGTATTTAAAAACCAATTCATAAATCCATAATTTGGTTGTGCAGGTGTAGGAGTGAGAGCCCAGCTTACCCATTGATCAGATAATAAGGGTTTATCATTCCATTTACCCCGCCGGAGAGTCAGATATCCAAATCGGGCCATATCGTATGCATTTATAAACATACCTCCTCCCCAGTGGCCACCGCCTCCTACTGCCTGTACGATCTTACCATCGAGCACTACCCAGGAGTTTTGATATCCCATCCACCTCCAGGTAGAGGAAGCACCTATTGGGTCCATTATTTTTTCTTTTAATACTTCCGGTAATGGTTTTCGCCAGACATTTAATGCGGCCAATGCCAATACATTTACGCGCACATCATTGTATTCATAGGCAGTACCGGGCTTTAGTCTGGCTCTCGTAGTCCACTCACCAGGTTTGTCTCCCGGTCGGTCAGCCCACTCCGGTTTTCCCCATAGAGTACCTTCCCAATCACTTACCTGCCTGAGTAAATGATCCCAGGTAATGGTGCGATTATGTGGGGTGTCAAATAAACGTAAAAGCTGAGATTGGCCATATTTCTCTGCTTTGAATGGATCTGCCAGTGGCTTATATATTTCAATGGGTGCAATTACTTTATACATCGTATCGTGAATGCTTGGGATCAGGCCCTGGTCGTATGCCAGTCCCACTACCGTAGATAAAAAACTCTTTGTGACACTGAAGGTCATATCCACTCTATCCGGATCACCCCACGCTGCAATAATATATCCATTCTTAATTATGATACCTGTAGCCGGTCCCCTTTCGGCAAATGGACCAATTCCATCACCGAAAGGCTCTTTACCAAAGCTCTGATAATGTGAGATCTCCAGGTTGCGGGGATTTTTCGATTCTTTTTCCTGTGCATATAAAATAGCAGCTTGTAATTTTTCAGAATTGATATTTACTTCAGATGCTGGTTTTGTACTCCATTTATTGGCAGCCGGATAGTAAACTTTGGTTTGTGCTGTCAATAAATGAACTATACATAGTAATACTGCGGTGATGAATATTTTCATATTAATTTTAATTTCCCAGGTTAAGGTATATATAATTGAGAGTAGAAAACCCATTTTTTTATTTTTAGAATGCCACATTAATGTGTTGCCTCCTTTGGGGGTGAATAAGGTTGAAAATGATCATTTGTAGATAATTAATCATTTGTTCCCTACCTTTAATAGCCTGTATCCATATTTCTGATCTGATTAAATCCAATGCCATATGTATCTTTCTTACAAACTGCAATCCAACTATACTTTTTCAATTGATCAGCCTTCGGCATTGATCATTCTGGAAGGAGGATCATTTTCTTACAAGGGAAAAATCATGGGAGGATTTCACTCAAAGCTCACTAAAGTCAAAGGCAGCGGGAATCCCCTGGGCCGCGCCTTCGTGATTTTAAATCTTGAGTTTCACCGCAAACAAAAAGGTGGAGCACCGCATTTTATTTCATTTCTCGGTGAGCGTGATCTGACCACCAACCTGGAAAATGGAAAAATAGTGGCAGCGTCCAATTTGCACAAATCAAAAATTGGGAAACTCTATCAGAGGCAAGGCGATATATTGACTATAGGATGATGGTGCTTAAAAATTGGATTGGATCCAATCCTGCTTGTCCCACTCCATCCTGTTTTCGTCGAAAAACTGTGGAAACTTTTTAAACTAGCAGAGTTTCCTGTTTATTTTCCACTTACATTTGCGGCTTCAAATCAATACGGATATGGAGTTATTGTCTGGCATTGTATCCAGAGCGAAGGAGTTATTCATCACCTGTGGGGTAAAGTCTGTCACGATGGACGACCTGGCGAGTGATATGGGTATGTCTAAAAAAACACTGTATCAGTATGTCCCCAGCAAGGCAAAGCTGATAGAGCGGATGGTGCATATACATATCAAGGAAGAAAAAAAAGCCCTGGCCGATATTAGAAACAAGTCTACCAATGCAGTGGAGGAAATGATCCTTATATCACAGTATGTAATCCAGCTATTGCGAATGGTATCCCCTAATGTAGTATTTGAAATTAAAAAATACTATTGGGAAAGCTGGCAGAAAATGGAAAAATTAAATAATGAACATATCCTGGAGGTGATAAAACAAAACCTGAAGCGTGGAATAGATCATGGGCATTATCGCAAAGATCTGAATACCGACATCATAGCACAGCATTATGTAACCCTGAGCAGCAGCCTCGTGGATCATTCGGTATTTCCACATAATTATATGTCGATGGAAAAAATATTTCTGGAGACCATCCGCTATCATCTGAGAGGCATCACTACTACCTCCGGCTGGGAGATATGCCAAAAACAACTGACTAAACTGACAAATGCTTAATTCGATATATATGACTCAAAAAAAATTAATGAGCGTGATTGCATTAGTAGTATTATTAATGACCACGGTCTGCAGTCAATCTTCCTTTTCACTGGAAGATGCGGTGCAATATGCATTAAAGAACAGTGCACAGATAAAATTAAACAATCTTGCCCTCGTGGATGCCGATGCTCAGCTGATGGAATACAAATCCATCGGTTATCCTAAAATCAATGGTACCTCCAGTTACCAGCATTTTTTAGCGATACCGGCTACCATTATCCCGGATTTTTTAAGCCCGGTAGTGGATGGCAGGCTGGTAAATTACGATCTGATAAAGCAAAACCAGGTAGACCCACCTGCAGAAGGCGGATTTCCGGCAAAATTTGGCCAGAAAAACAGTTTTTCTGTTGGACTCGGTCTGAATACCACGGTATACGATCCTGCTTTTTTCCAGGGACTGAAAGCAATCAAATTGTATAAAGACCTGGTGACCAAACAAAACTCGATCACCGATATCACCATCAGGCAATCGGTAGCCAAGGCCTATCTCGGTGCTTTGATCACTCAAAAAAGCAAGTCTATCCTGGATCAAAACATCACTACTCTAGACAAAATCACCAATGAAACTAAAATCATTCAATCAAAAGGTTTTATAGAGCAGATAGATGTAGACCGCCTTACCCTTTCTCTCCAGACCTTACAAACCGAAGCAGAAAAGCTGAATAAATTGCAGGAAGTCACCCTCAATGTATTGAAAATGCAGATGGGTTACCCGATGAATGAAGCGATAAGCCTTACTGAATCCATAGACCAGCTATCGGGTAAGATCGAATTGGAAAATACGGATCTGGGCAATTCATTCAAACCCGATCAGCGACCGGAATACCGAGCCATGCAATTGGCAGATGAATTAAATAAAATCCGGATGAAATCCATCAAGCTGGGTGCTTATCCTGTTGTTACCGGATTTGCCAATGCCTCTTACGGCACACAAACCAATAATCTATTTAGTAAAAATTCATTTTGGTTTCCTACCGCCATTGCAGGCTTTCAGCTTAATGTACCCATATTCGATGGATTCAACCGAAAATCGAGGTATCAAAAAGCAGCTATCGAGTCCGATAAATTAAAAATTCAGATGTCGGAATTTGAAAGAGCTATGACCCTGGAGGTAAATAATGCAAGAATTCAATTTGCCAATGCCAAGACCACGGTTGAAAGCAATAAAAAGAATATGGAGCTGGCACAGCGCATTTACGACCAGGCACAATTAAAATTTAAAGGTGGTGTGGGTTCCAGTGTGGAAATCAACCAGGCAGAGACAGCCATGATTCAGTCTCAATCAAACTATATCAATGCTTTATACAATCTATTAATAGCTAAAGTCGACCTGGATAAAGCATTAGGAAAATAAATTATTTACAAAAAATCAGAAATCAATCAACATGAAAAATATATATACCATTGCCATTCTATGTGTAATCACTCTCCTGATCGCATCATGTGGATCTAAGCCCGGTGCGCCGGCTGCTGACAAACAAACGCGCCTGGCGGAATTAAAAACCCAAATCGCAGCACTAGAAAAAGAAGCCAGTGCACTGGAGATGGAACTGAACCCCGGAGGTAAAACAGAAAGACAAAAAATAGTAGGAGTGGAATCTTTTCCTCAGACCGTATTTAGAAATTACATAGACCTGCAGGGATCGGTATTGGCTGACCAACAGCTTTTTATCAATGCAAAAATGCCCGGTACTGTAAGTCAAATCATGATCAAGACAGGCGATAAAGTAGCAGCGGGTCAAACGGTTGCTTTATTGGATGATGCCGTACTCAAACAAGGTCTGGCCGAACTGGATAATCAACTGGTGTTTGCCACCGATCTGTATGAAAAACAAAAATCGTTATGGGATCAAAAATTGGGTACAGAAGTACAATTCCTTAGTGCAAAAAACAATAAAGAAGCTTTAGAAAAAAGAATAGCTACTACCAAGGAACAGTGGGAAATGGTAAAAGTTAAAGCTCCTATAAGTGGTGTGATAGACGAAGTAATCATCAAACCGGGTGGTAGTGCAGCTCCCGGGATGCCGATAGCCAGACTGGTAAATCTATCCAAACTGGAAATCAGTGCAGAAGTACCTGAAGCCTTTGCAGGCAAAGTAAAAAATGGAAATGCGATTCGCATTCAATTTCCGGATATAGAAAAAGAGTACGATTCAAAGATCACTTATGTGAGTCCTATTATAAATCAAGTGAACAGGACATTTAAAGTCAAAGCTGCATTACCGGCCAATATGTCGGGGGTTTTGCCCAATATGCTGGCATTGATAAAAATCATTGACTATTCAAATCCCACTGCTTTTGTACTGCCAATCAATATAATTCAAAAAGACAGTAAAGGGGATTTTGTAATGGCTGCAGATACGGTAAATGGTCAATGGGTGGCTGTGAAAAAACAAGTGACCATAGGCAAATTCTATAATGATAAAGTAGAGATAAAGTCTGGCATAAATGCTTCTCATAAACTCATTACGGTCGGCTATCAGGACCTGATAGAAGGTGAAAAAATAAGTGTCCAAAATTAATAATGTCCTAAATGTAATATGGCCCATGTTCAAATGCTACAGATAGCGGTATTTGATCCTAAAGCCTAAAAAATTAATTTCTATTCATCATGAAAGACTTTATCAAAGAATTTAAACCAAGCAGCTGGGC
The DNA here is from genome assembly GCA_964396995.1 of uncultured Saprospiraceae bacterium. GTDB lineage: Bacteria > Bacteroidota > Bacteroidia > Chitinophagales > Saprospiraceae > JADJLQ01. Next base: position 6,005 of record CAYNIG010000099.1, read on the forward strand.
TGTAGATAATAAAACGAGTATTTATATACTTACCATCATCATCACCCTGGCCGGTATTTTTTCCTATATAGGGCTACCCAAAGAACAATTTCCTGAAGTTGCTTTTCCCCAGATATTGGTCAATACGGTCTATCCGGGTACATCACCGGCCGATATGGAAAACCTGGTGGCCAAACCAATAGAAAAACAACTGAAAGCAATATCCGGAATTAAAAAAATCAGAAGCAGTTCTCTGCAGGATTTTAGCCTGGTGGTGGCAGAATTTGATGCGAATGCAGATGTGGCTGAGTCAAAACTCAAAGTAAAAGATGCCGTAGATAAAGCCCGCGCAGAGTTACCCAATGATTTGCCTCAGGACCCGTCCATTATAGATATCGATGTTTCCAGCATTCCCATCATGAACATACATGTATCCGGCGATTACGATCTGGATAGATTGAAAAAATTTGCAGATGAAATAAAAGATAAGGTAGAGGGATTTAAAGAAGTTACGCGCGCTGACCTCGTGGGTGCGCTCACCCGCGAGATACAAATCAATGTGGATCTCTATAAAATGACTGCGGCCAGCATCACTTTGCGCGATATTGAAACTGCCATTGCAATGGAAAATATGACTATTTCAGGTGGGCAGCTCAGTATGGGCAATGTCAAACGGGCCATCAGTGTAGTCGGAGAATATAAAGATTCAAGGCAATTGGGCAATATAGTGATTCGCGGAGGCACCGGTGCTATTGTATACCTCAAAGACATAGCCGAGGTAAAAGATACCTATAAAGAACAGGAAAGCTATGCCAGGTTGAATAAGAAAAATGTATTGTCGCTAAACGTAATCAAACGCAGTGGTGAAAACCTGATCATCACCTCAGATAAAATCAAAGCACTCTGCGAAGAGCTCAGAGCTAAATTTCCTAAAGACCTGAATATTAACATTACAGGAGATATGAGTATAAAGACCAGATCCGGGTTGAAAGAGCTGATCAATACGATAGTGATCGGATTTTTATTGGTAACCCTGATTTTGATGTTTTTTATGGGAGTGACCAATGCGGTATTCGTGGCCATGTCGGTTCCCTTATCCATGTTTGTGGCGTTTATGATCATGCCTACTTATGGCTTTACGTTAAATGTAATCGTCTTATTTGGTTTCTTGCTTGCCCTGGGTATAGTAGTAGATGATGCTATCGTAGTAATAGAAAATACGCACAGAATATTTGATAATGGAAAAGTACCGATTAAAAAAGCGGCCAAATTAGCTGCAGGTGAAGTATTCCTGCCTGTATTGAGCGGAACACTTACTTCTTTGGCCCCGTTTATTCCATTGGCTTTTTGGCCAGGGCTCATAGGTAATTTTATGTTTGGATTGCCCATTACCCTGATCACTACTTTACTGGCTTCCCTTTTCGTAGCCTATATCATCAATCCCGTGTTTGCAGTGGATTTTATGAAACCACATGGCGAAGGTGATAAATTAAAATTATGGACCAAATCATTCTACATTACCATAGCCGGATTTGTGGTCGTGATGTTCCTCTCCCATATGGGAGGCAATATGTTTTTGCGAAATCTTACCTTGAGTATATTTTTATTCTATTTGCTTAATCATTTTTTCCTGCACAATGTGATTAAAGCATTTCAAAATAAAGTATGGCCCAGGGTACAAAACGCATATGCCTCTTCCCTTCGATTTATACTTAAGGGGTACCGGCCGATAGGAGTACTCGTAATCGCCATTTTATTACTCATAATCAGTTTAGGCGCTGCAATCAAATTTATACCCGGCGTACGTTTGTTTCCCGAGTCAGATCCTAATTTTGTGTATACTTATATTGCCCTGCCGGTAGGTACCGATCAGACCTATACAAATAAAGTGACCGGTATGGTAGAAGATAGAATACTGGAAGTAGTGGGTGAAAACAACCCAATTGTAGAATCTGTAATTTCCAATGTGGCTGTTGGCGCCGGTGATCCGAGTAATTTTGAACAGCAGACCAGCCCGCACCTGGGAAAGGTCACCGTTGCATTTGTAGAATATGAAAAAAGACATGGAGCATCCTCCTCAGTATATCTCGATAAAATTCGTGAAGCGGTGCAAGGTATACCCGGAGCAGAAATCATAGTCGAAAAAGAAAATAGTGGTCCTCCTGCCGGCAAACCCATCAGCATAGAAATATACGGCGATGAATTTAATGATCTCAATGCAGCCGCAAAAGGACTTAAAAGATACCTTGATTCTTTACAAATAGATGGAGTAGAAGAATTAAAATCAGATCTGTCTATCACCAATCCTGAATTGAAAATATTAGTTGACAGACAACGAGCCAACACTGAAGGTATATCTACAGCACAAATCGGATCCGAATTGCGTACCGCTGTATTTGGAAAAGAAATCTCCAAAATCAGGGATGGCGAAGATCAGCATCCTATACAATTGCGAATAGCCGAAAAACAAAGACAAAATATCAATCTCCTGCTCAATCAAAGCATCACGTATCGCGATATGAATATGGGTGGTCAGATGCGCCAGGTACCTATGGCATCAATGGTAAAAATGGAATATGGCAATACGATCGGTTCTATAAAAAGAAAAAATCTGAAACGGGTAGTCACTATATCTTCCAATGTATTGGGCGGTTTCAACCCCAATGAAGTATTGGCTAAAGTACAGGCCGCTACAGCCAGATACTCAGCCCCTCCCGGCGTCACTATTGGATTTTCCGGCGAGCAGGAAGAGCAAGCCGAAGCAATGGGATTTCTCAGCAGATCACTATTGATTTCCCTTGGACTTATATTTTTGATCCTGGTCACTCAGTTTAATTCGTTTAGTAAGCCCATGATTATATTGATTGAAATTATATTCAGTATCATCGGTGTATTGCTTGGCTTTACCCTCATGCGCATGGAATTTTCAGTGATCATGACCGGTATTGGTGTAGTGGCATTGGCCGGTGTGGTGGTACGTAATGGAATACTTCTGGTGGAGTTTGCAGACTCTCTCATGAAGCAAGGGTATTCAATACGGGAAGCAACAGTAGAAGCCGGTCGCACCCGTATGACACCGGTATTCCTCACGGCGATGGCTACTATACTCGGGTTGATACCACTGGCTATTGGTTTTAATATTGATTTTGTAAGCCTGTTTTCAGAGTGGAAACCCAATATATTTTTAGGCGGAGATAACGTAGCATTCTGGGGTCCCCTCAGCTGGACTATGATATTTGGTCTCGGATTTGCCACTTTACTTACATTGGTTTTGGTGCCGGCACTGATGGTGATTGTATCCAGAACAAAAGGAAGATTAGGTCTGAAGACCTATGAACAAAAAGCAATGGAAGAAGCGGCTGAAGGATAAGTGATTAAAGTGGTATTTAGAGGACCACTAAGAGCACTAAAAAGGCACTGAGTTAAAATTTTTCTTTGTGTGCTTAGTGACCTTAGTGGTTCTTTTCACTTTTGCAGTAAACTATTTAGTGGTATTTAGAGGACCACTAAGAGCACTGAAAAAGCACTGAGTTCAATTTTTTCTTAGTGATTTACAAGTGACCTTAGTGGTTCTTTCACACCAACCACTCAATTACCTGCTCCTTTGCATTGAATTTTTTTACGTTGTTCAAGCCCAGGATTTCCACCGCCTTTTCCACTTTATCCTTCTGTGAAAAATCATTTGCTTTATAAAAATAATCAGCAGTATCTATCAGTGATTTTAGTGGTATCAGGCCCACCAGCTCACTGCCGGTCACTTCAGCTCCAAATTGTACTGCTAATTTACTGCAGGCCTCAAAGGCGATATGCAATGGGGTCTGATCCAAATCAATGAGATTAGCAGATACCTGTGCACACTTAAATTCTGGTATAAACCAGCCTATAGCTCGTACTGATTTTAATCCACCGTTTTTTTCACGCAATGCAGAAGCAATTTTTTTTGCAATGGTGGTATCAGTGGTATTCAGATTAAAATTATAGGCAAGTAAAATTTTTCGTGCTCCGATAGTCAGTGCTCCGATCTTAGGATGAAAAATGGGCGGACCTAAATCAGGTTTCCCTTCTGAAGTCAAAAGTTTTTCTCGTAATCCTTCATATTCACCTTTGCGCACAAAGGCCAGTGATTTTCTTTTTTCTACCAGGGCTGATTGATTGTAGAGATATACCGGCACTGAAAATTCATCAGCTATTCGTTTGCCCACATCGATACTGCATTCTATAGCATCCTGCATAGTATATCCCCGTAATGGAATAAATGGAAAGACATCTACCGCACCCAATCTTGGATGGGCGCCGTGATGTACCCTCATGTCGATAAGTTGAAAAGCAGATAGTATACTTCGGTAAGCGGCTTCTTTGCAAGCATTTTTATCGCCTACATAGGTGATCACCGTCCGATGTGTATCGTATCCCATATCGGTATGCAATACTTTTACCCCGGGTACGGATTCGATGGATTGTACGATCTGATCTATGATGTTTTTATTTCTGCCTTCACTAAAATTAGGCACACATTCGATTAATGGAAATGACATAATCCGTATTTGTATTTTTATCAATCAAACAATCCGGTATATTCTGACCCCTGGTAGGCTCCCCATTTTATTTTCTTTTTTATAGGTATGAGGGTACTGATCCTGTGAATAGCCAGGCCATCAAATGTATAGGTATGCCTTAAATTAGTGCCATGCACATAGATGATATCCAATAAACCATCGTGATCCAGATCTCCTGCCCAGGGCGTAGAGGAAATATTATTTCCATCATAGGTGTCCCCGATTTGCAGTATTTCATTGGATTTAAAATCGATTAGGGCCAGCATATTGTAAAAAAACTTTTGATATCCGTTTTTTATTTCCTGGAAATTTACACTCAATAGAATTTCATCTTTGCCATCACCGTCCCAATCCACCACTATTCCAGAGCTGTTCTGGTAAAACCCTAATGAATCCACGAATAGTATTTTACCATTTTTACCATCAGCCATAAACTGAGTGCTCCAGTCGAGCTTGGGCCAGGAACCTTGTGCATACGATGCAAATAAATCGGGAATATCATCATCATTAAAATATCCCACTGCTATTGAACTATACGTTTCTGTTCCCGGTCTTTTTATTTCCCATAGTTTTTGCAATGACTTTCCATCAAATGCTATCATTCTGCCATTTACCGTATTTACCAATATATCAGTTATTCCATCATGGGTGATATCGGCTCGGGCTGCGGGTCCTATATACCCTCTGTCGGCAGTACTATCGAGCATTATGGATTTAGCAAGATTCCCCTTTTTTAAATCCGATAGTGTACATACATACAAATGACCCCCTAATGTTTCGCCTCCGGTACCAAAGATAATATCCAGATCTTTTTTATTAAATGAAGGGGATACAGTGATGCTCATATATATTTCTTTGCGGTCCGGCATGGTAGCATCGTATAATATAGCGCCTGATTTAGCACTCATGATCATTAAATAGCCCGGATCCCGTTTTGGATCATATGCCTCTACTTTTACATCGCCTCCATTTGATACCAGTATATCCTTTAATCCATCCCCATCTTCATCCGGTATCCACTGGGGATTGTAAAAATTAAAAAATCGTTTATTCTTATACTTTTTATTTTTAGCATCAAATCGCCAGATCACTTTTCCTGTGAATCCGCTTATTAAGATTAATTCGCTGGATCTGCCCGATATCAATACATCGGGGTGATTATCTTTATCTATATCCTGAAAAATAGCTGAACCAAACATTTGGTCTGTGGAGAATACATGCCAAAGCATTTTACCCGATCGGCCATCCAGGGCGATCACTCCGGAATCCGTAGGTATAAATTCTTCACGACCGACACCCAATACGATATCGTCTACATGGTCCCCATTAAGGTCAGCTACCCTAGGAGATGAAAAACTACCCAACCCTTTAATAGTAGCGTCCCATGATTGAGCATCCAAAGTAAATACAATAATAAAGGCAATGAAAACAAAGATATATTTCATCAATAAACTTTACCAAAGATAAGTAAATGATGTATTCCTTTTAAAAAGAATATCGGAGTATGTAATTTTTTAAATAGAAAACTAAAAAACACAGATCTTGCTGCTGAAAGAATAAACTGTAATGATGTCTCAGGTAAAATGGTTTGAAAGGAAATTTGATTTTACTGGCAATGAAAATATATTTCCGTCTATTTTGGAACGATTAGCCGGCACCCCCCTGAGATTGGAAGCAAAATTAAAGTCTACAGATGCATCCATCTTAGAGATTCAAATTGAAAATACGTGGTCTGTAAAGGAAAATGCCGGCCATCTTACCGACCTGGAACCACTTTGGCAAGGGAGGCTTGATGATATCCTTACCGGGAAAACAGAAATGCGGCTCACAGACCTTTCGAATGCACAAACTACAAATGCGAATCATAACGCTAAAAGTATAGAAAGATTGATCGATGATTTTTATCGTACCCGTAATCAAACTATGGCTTTACTGAATTCATTAGATGAATCTGCGATATTTAAGTCCGCATTGCACCCAAGATTGAAGACTCCGATGCGTACACAAGATCTGTTTTTATTTGTAGCGGAGCATGATGATCACCATCTGGCGAGAATAAGGGAGATATCAAAAAAATTTCAGATTACAACTTCTTCCTCCGTTTAATCGGATTTAATCTTTTGATTTTTTTAGTTTGATTTCGATGTTGGGATTCAATGAAATTATGGTTTCTATAAATTCTTTTTTGAGTTTTGGCGAAATGATGATGTGTTTTGAATGTCCATAAACAATATCCAGCCTGTCGAGGGAAGTCGCGGGTGAACTTATTGGATCATAAGTTTCGGATATTTTTTTTATCTGTTTAATATCAATAGTCTTATTAATAATAAAACCACTTTTTACTATAAGGCTATTGCCTTCAATGGTATAATTGGTGTTCATAAATAAATAGACTATAAATACAATAACAGGTAGAAGTATGGCTAGACCCAGCCAACTTGTATTGTCTTTTACATTTAAAAACAATACTGTACCTAATAGTAGAAATAGTGGAATCACCAGTTCAAGTCCGATTTTTGATTTAAATAATTTCTTCATTCATTACTTTTTTTTCTATACTTTTTAATCAAATCCATTATCAAACACAATTTCCTGACCAGGAGTGGTTTTCATTGAAATAATGCCCTCCCCTTCCTGTTGAATGTGGTTTTGTTTGATACCGTTTGCTATAAATGATTTAAAAGGTAATTTTATTCTCAACGACCCACCAACAAGCGCATCAAAATACTCTTCCATGGTGAATAAAAACTTACCCACTTCGGGCAGCTTTTTTTTATGCATTCCTCGTACAAATTCAAACTTTACCTGGTCTATCAGAGATTTATTTATCTGTCTGATTTGAGGTGAATCAATTTGATTTATTTTCAATGTTTCCTGAAAGTATACCACATCGAGGTAGGCATTTATTTTTTTTGCATGAAGTATATTGGAAAAATAGTTTTTTGCTGCACCAAATTCTTCACGGCAATCGTAATTGGATATGGTTAGCTCCAGCTCTTTATCGATAGCGGTAAAATATTTTTTAAACTGTACTCCACCGAATATAAATCGAAGGTTTTTAAATGGTATTTGAAAGTTTTGTTTGATTGGTATGGGTTTATCTTCGGTTTTTATTGGATGGAGTATGGTCTCATCAATAGCCACTTCGATATTTTCATCTATCTGCAGATGATCAATATAGATTTCATTTTCTTTTAACGCTGGAATTTTAATGGGCTTGTTATAATTCATCGTTTTATTCAGTCCTACGGTATTGAGCCCCCTGAATTTTATCCGTTGTATTTTGCTCAAGTCTTCTGCCAGGCCAATCTGTTCAGCTTCAAAATCGGTAATTCCGGATTGATATGATTTTATCTCGGCAAACAGGCTCTGCTCTGATTCATTATGACTGAGGATATGAATAATCCAATAGGCCGGTGAATAAAACGGAATCACCCAATCAGGCAGTCCTAATTGAACAAAGCTCAACGGATGTTCATAGGCAAGAAATGCTTCATCGTCTATGATGATCAGTTTAAGATCAAGTCCCGTCATTTATGCGTTCAATTTACGAACTAACTATTTTTTAGCTGGAAGTTTTAACCTATTTCAAAACCATTCTTTATTAAAAGTCCTGGAAAACATTGCACAAAACCTTTATATATTCACAGTTAATTTATGATACGACCATTTATACTCGAAGAGACAAACTGGAAAGCAGTCAAAGATAGCCGCTATGATCTCGCGATATTACCCTGGGGCGCTACCGAAGCACATAATTATCATATGCCATACGGTACGGATAATTACCAGGTAAATCATGTGGTGACGGAAGCGGCGACAACAGCATGGTCTGCCGGGGCAAAAGTATTGGTATTGCCCACCATGAGCTATGGTATACAGACCGGTCAGATGGATATACCGTATTGTATGAATTTATTGCCCAGTACCCAACTCATTATATTAAAAGACATTGCCGATACGCTTGTAAAAGCCGGTTGCCCTAAGTTGGTAATCGTGAATGGCCATGGAGGAAATAATTTTAAAAATATCATTCGCGAGCTTAGTTTTTTCTTTCCTTCTTTATTCGTCTGTGCTGTCAATTGGTATGACGCTGTTCCGACCAAAGCGTATTTTGAAAAACCGGCTGATCATGCGGATGAATTTGAGACCAGTTGCATCATGCACATCCGACCTGATCTTTTATTACCTCTATCAGAAGCTGGTGACGGAACTACTAAAAGGTTTAAAATAGAGGCTTTGAGATCGGGTTGGGCGACCGCTCAGCGTCAATGGACCTCTATTTCCGCCGATACCGGATCCGGCAATCCCGAATTGGCCAATGAGGAAAAAGGTAAAAAATACCTGGAGGCCTGTAAAGCTCGCCTTTCCGGTTTTTTTATACAGCTTTCCCAAGTAAATAATAATGAAATTTATGAATAACCTTATGTGACCAATCAATTTGAATCATTTTTGGATCTTCGCATTTTTGCGTACTTACTTTCAAAATAAACACATAGGCACAATAG
>CAYNIG010000100.1:0-14853 GCA_964396995.1 uncultured Saprospiraceae bacterium
GGGAGATTAAAGCGAACGGAATACTATTCTATTCTTTTGAATCCAGGGAGTTTAAGGCTACCAAACGAATGATCCTGCTTCAATAAATCTGAAATAGCGTTAGCTAAAATGATAAACAAAGGGCTCCGATTCATCGGGGCCTTTTTGTTTTATAATGTTATTCGATCTGCACCGATCCCAGTTCGCATTTTGGTTGGCCCACTATCTCAATACATGTTACATTTGACAAATGGCAGAGCATAAAATTTACAACACCCCTTTATTCAGGAAAATCGGGATTGAAGAAGGAATGCAAATAGCACTCATCGGTGCGCCATCCTGGATCATAGATGAACTGCGATCATTGAATTATTCACCCGACATAAATAAATTGATTAGCCATGAGTACCGTTTGATTTGGATATTTGAGAATACCAGTTTGGGTATGGAGTCAAAAATGAAAAATGCTCAAAAACATATTCTTAAAAATGGAATGATCTGGGTTTCCTGGTATAAAAAAGCATCAAAAAAATCAACTGAATTAAATGAAGATATAATACGGAGCACCGCGTTAGCCCTCGATTTGGTAGATGTAAAAGTAGCCTCTGTCAACGAGGATTGGTCTGCCTTAAAACTGGTCATTCCAGTAGCTAAAAGATGATTTTCAAATTGATGTGTAATGTTGATTCAATGGTTTCAGGTAATTCAGAATTATTACCTTTTTTGGATTAAATTTGCATCTCAAAATCATATTAAATGTCAAGAATCATTACCCTTAGAGATGCATTACGAGAGGCCATGACTGAAGAAATGCGTCGTGATGAGAATGTTTTCCTTATGGGCGAGGAGGTGGCCGAGTACAATGGAGCTTACAAAGTAAGTAAAGGCATGCTGGAGGAATTCGGTCCGAGGAGAGTGATAGACACTCCTATTTCGGAGCTCGGCTTTGCTGCTATTGGGGTAGGGGCTGCCATGAACGGATTAAGACCTATTGTTGAGTTCATGACATGGAATTTTGCGATTCTCGCTTTTGATCAAATCGTGAATAATGCTGCTAAAACACTTAGCCAATCAGGAGGACAATATGCCTGTCCTATTGTATTCAGGGGCCCCAGTGGATCCGCTGGCCAATTGGCCCAGCAACATTCACAGACATTTGAATCCTGGATGGCTAATGTACCCGGACTTAAAGTAATATCGTGTATAGATCCGGCTGATGCCAAAGGTTTACTTAAGTCCGCGATTCGAGACAATGACCCTGTTTGTATGATGGAATCTGAAATATTGTATGGCTTTAAAGGAGAAGTACCTGAAGGAGAATACCTGGTACCAATTGGTAAAGCTGCGGTAAGAAAAGAAGGGAAAGATGTAACTCTTGTATCCTATAACAAAATGGTAGAAGTATGTAAAAAAGCGGCAGAAGAATTAAGTAAAGAGGGAATAGATGCCGAGATTATTGATTTGCGCACGATCCGGCCTCTGGATTATAAAACTATTGTAGAATCGGTAAAGAAAACAAATAGACTGGTAATAGTAGATGAAGCATGGCCATTTGCCGGAATAAGTGCAGAAGTCACTTACGAAATCCAAAAATATGCTTTTGATTATCTGGATGCACCGATTACCAGGGTTAATAGCGCTGATACTTCGCTTCCTTATGCTCCTACTTTGGTAGACGCTTGGTTGCCTAATCCAGCCAAAGTAATTAAAGCAGTGAAAGAAGTAATGTATGTAGGAGTTTAAAATAGCAGATAATAATTACGCTTAATCCATGGCGCTCTATGAGGAAAAATTACAACTATAGGTTGGATCAGATAATTTTATATTCTCGCCAATAATTTTGCTTTTTGAGCCTGGTATTCTTCTTCAGAAACTATTCCTTTTTCCTTGAGGGAATTCAATTTTTCCAGTGCATTAAAAATATCCTCTTTTGACTGCATATTTGATTTTTGCTCTTTTTCTGCCCGGATACTGAACTCTTTTCCTCTTTCAAACTCAGCTTTATATTTTTCTTTCAGGTCCTCAGGACTAAAATCGGTAAGCGACCCACCTTTGTCAAAATGGTGGATAAACACCTGACCTACAGCATAGGTACTTGCACCGGATAAGACAGCCTGCGTTGCGGTGCCTAATATCGATCCCAAGAGTGGAATGGTTTTGACGGCACTGGCAGCCATCCTCGCCAGAGAGGTGCCTACTAATGCTGTAACCAAGCTTTTACCTATTTGCTCGTTAAAATCTTTTCCGTAAAGTTTTGAAAGAGATCTTACCATATTGACTTGTACACCTGTGACAGCTGCGAAATCAACAAATGGTAAAGGAATTAATCCGCCACCTACCGCAAGTAGTAAATGAGTTTTTACGATTTCCTGAGCCAGACCACTTTTATTATCAGTTTGATTATTAGTATCCATGAATGAATCTATTTTTTTACCAAATTTATAGGCAGTTTTACCGCCGGAAATTAATATTCGACCAAGGTCTGTGTATATCGACATGAATGTAATACAATCCGAGTTTAAAATAAGTTTCGAATTCTTACATCTTTCTAGGGAATTCCAAGAATCTTATGCGTTTGTAAGCTTAGGTGCCATTGAGGATTTGATTTACAATAGTCAATTACTTTTTGCACATTTTTTTTCACCTCTGGTCCATCCATAGGCTGTAAACTAAATCGTTTGAATCGAAGATGTGAAAATTTTTCCGGTAAAGCATGCTCTTGCGGATAGACTAATTTTAATTCATCTCCTTCGGTTACCAGTAGCGGCGCATCGGATTTGGGACTTACGCAAATCCAGTCTATGCCATCAGGCAATGCCAGCGTACCATTAGTCTCTATGGAGATCACAAATCCTTGTGAATGAAAGGCATTTATCAGATCTTGATCAATTTGCAAAGCGGGTTCACCCCCGGTTAGTACCAAAAATGGTTTAGTCCCACTCCCAGGTGGCCACAGGGAGTGAATGACAGCGATCAAACCATCTGCTTCGTATTTTCCTCCATTTTCACCATCAGTTCCCACAAAATCAGTATCACAAAAAGTGCAAATGGCTGACATCCTGTGTTTTTCATGTCCGGTCCAAAGATTACAACCGGCGAATCTCAAAAAAACAGCTGCTCTGCCGGTATGCATCCCCTCACCCTGAATTGTATAAAATATTTCCTTGAGCGTGTACATGAATATAAATAAATAAGGTAAATACTTAAGAAACTACCGCTGTGGCTTCTATTTCGACCATTATTTCAGGATCGATCATGGTCACCTGCAACATGGATGTAGCCGGTCTTATATCACCAAACACTTCCCCATGTGCTTTACCCACTTTTTCCCATTGAGATATATCTGATACAAATATGCGTGTTCGAATCACATCAGAACAACTTGCACCTGCTTTTTCCAATGCTTCCACTATGATTTCCAGTGCAACTTTAGTTTGGATGTAAATATCCTTTTTACCCTGAAGTTCTCCATTTCGGGTGGCGGTGGTGCCAGAAACTTCCACAATGTTCCCAATACGCACTGCACGGCTGTACCCAACTAAAGGCTCCCATTTAGCCCCGGAAGAAATGTTTTGTCTTTGCATTTTAAGTTAAAATTTATTTAACAGGAGTGTCCTTCAATGAAAGCTTATTGATCAGTCAAAAGCTGAGTTAGTTAAAATATTCACTGATTAAATAAAAAAGTAAACAGAATTGCAAGATACTCAAATAATTTTCGATACAAAAATACGATAAAACTGGTTTAAATCATGGCATATGAAATCAGCACCCGAATTGGAAATTTCTTTACCAGTGATTAATACTGTGATCATACCCAGGTTTTTACCAAATTCAATATCAGACCCGGAATCTCCTACCATGATGGAATGACTGAAATCAATTTCAGGAAAATCATTTTTTGCCCATAAAGCCATGGCAATAGAAGGCTTTCTGCAGTTTGGTACAGTCTGTGATAGGTCCGGGCAATGATAAAAACGATCTATCCTACCGCCATGTTTGCGGATGATTTTACTTGCAATATTATGGATTTCAATCAAGTCCTTCTCAGTCATAAAAGCTTTTCCAATACCTGCCTGGTTAGTAACCACCAAAATACGATCGAATACCGAATGGCATTTTTTTAACGAAGTCAGTACTTGTGGCAGGAATCGAAATTCGTCCCATGTTTTCACATAATCATCAGGTATTCTTTTATTGATTACCCCGTCCCGATCCAAAAAAAGGGTCCATCCAGACTTCTTTTTTTTCATTTTAAATGCATAGTTTGTATATGTACATACTCTTCGGGAATTCCAATGTCTATAAATCCGGATTTGTACTTACAGGCACCGATCCGGAGAGTATTTATTTTTTGGCTAAAAATTTCTTTCTCTATAGAAAATGCCTGGCCTGAATAATCATCACTGAATACGGATTGATTGATAATGTAGGTGCCACCATTTATGTATGCTTTTTGTCTGAATTTCTTTTCATTAAATGCATTGATCCGATTGTCTTTGTTGACATCTACAGTACCGTACCGGTCAAAATTAAACATGAGTTTGATGGCAATGGTGATATCGTTTTTAGATTTTTTATGTTCTGACTGAAGTTTCTTTAAATCAACCGGGAAATAGGTATCCCCATTTAAAATCACCACGGATGGGTCATTAGTCAGTTGCATGGCTTGCGCTATTCCACCTCCGGTTCCAAGTGGTTTTTTTTCAACAGAATAGCATATGGGTATTGATAAATACTCTGTTTGGAAAAAATCCTGTATCATCTCTGCATGATGTGAAACAGCCATGATTACTTTCTTTATTCCCTGTTTTTTTAAATACCGCATCTGCCAATGCAAAAAGGGGTATCCTTGTACAATTACCATTGGTTTGGGCAATGCATCTTTAGTAATTGATCTAAGCCTGGTACCGAGTCCACCAGCCAATATGATTGCTGTATTCAAGGAAAAAGAGTTTTTTCTACCATTTCACAAATGATATGACCTATAGTGATATGGCTTTCCTGGATCCTGGGAGTATCTGAAGATGGGATATTAATTAAGAGATCTGCTAACAAGGCCATTTTACCGCCTGTTTTTCCGGTCATGGCAATACAAAACATTCCTTTTTCTTTGGCTGTTTCAAATGCTTTGAGAATATTGGTCGAATTACCGGAGGTACTCAGTCCGAATAAAATATCTCCGGGTTTTCCAATTCCTTTTATCAATCGTGAATAGACAAAATCATATCCATAATCGTTGCCCACAGCAGTGATATAGGAGGTGTTTCCATGCAGTGCTTCGGAATAGAGTGGTGGTCTGTCTTTATAAAATCTGCCTGAAAATTCGGCTGCCAGATGCTGAGCATCCGCTGCACTGCCTCCATTGCCACAAAAAAGTACTTTTTGATCATGCTGAAAGGCATGAATGCATTTTTCTGCAGCCAGACTGATTTTTTTAATCAGTGTATCGTCCTGTAGCACCATTAATTTGGTGTTGATGCTTTCCTGAATTATGGTTTTTACATTTGTTTCAAACATAACTGTTATTTAATGATCCAAGATACCATGCCCTGTTGTACAAAATTAAATGGCTTGAATATTCCTCCCATAGCTTCCAAAGCATTGATCACTTTGTAGCGCGAATTGCCCGGTGCATACAACATAATGAAGCCACCGCCACCGGCGCCGGAAATTTTACCACCTGTGGCTCCATGTTTTAAAGCGCGATCGTATATTTCATCAATTACCGGGTTGCTTACCCCTACGGCAGTTTTCTTTTTTTGCTGCCATCCATAATCAAGCAATTCTCCAATCTGACCTAATTTACCGGTAAGTAAAGCTTCTTTCATCAGTACCGCTTGTTCCTTGAGTTTGTGTGCGGCATCAAGGGATTGTTCTTTTTTACCTGTAAAATTATGAGCTTGTTTTTCTATGATAGTAGAGGAAAGTCTAGAAGTACCGGTGTAATAGAGTAATAAATTTAATTCGAGCTCATGTATGTATTCAGGCCTGATACGCAGTGGGTTTACAATTACTTTGTCTTCTTTGTAAAATTCCATGAAATTAAAACCACCGAAAGTGGCCGCATACTGATCTTGTTTACCTCCGGCTATCTTCAAATCCTTTCTTTCAATATCAAATGCAGTTTTGGCTAAATCATAATCTCCAAATGGGATTTTAAGCCATTCGCTATATGCTGCCAGTGTCGCCACCGTTACAGTGGAAGAAGCTCCTAATCCTGAACCTTTGGGAACATCTACGTGAGTGCTGATCCCGTAAGCTGGTAATTTTGATTTATACCCTTTAAATATGTGATTGTGGCAACCTTTGATCAAATCCAACTGGCCATCAATCGGTAACCATTTTGCTTTTTTATATAATTTTTCTTCGTTGAGATCCAGGGACTCAATGCGGACATGATTTCCACTATTGGGGACAATAGAGGTGTGGGCAAAAATACTGATGGTTGCATTTAAAATGGCACCCCCGTATAAATCAGAATAGGGCGATACATCGGTACCTCCACCTGCCAATCCTATACGCAGGGGTGCACGGGCACGTATAATCATCGAGTAAAGATAATCAAAATGGATATATTATGAAAAAATGTAATCTGTCATTCAGGGTGCTTTAAAATTATTCTATCATTCAAAAAATAGGAATCAGTTTCCCAGCCTCTTGATTTCAAATTCAACAGCAAGGCTATTCCAATTAAAATGGACCATCTTAGTGCACGATTGTTAATATTTTTTAAAAAAAGCGGAGAATAAAGAACATATCAGCAATCCAATTACACTGAGAAGTGTACATTATGAAGATAAAACGAGTTATCATAAAATCCATATTCCTGTTCACGGCTTCGATATTAATTTGGAGCACGATAACCAGCAAAATAGAATATGCCACTGTTTCTTGTGAATATAATTGTGAAAGAGACTACTCTTTTAAAATAAATATCTGTAAAAAGAAAAATGAATCAACCCAATCTGAATGTATTCACCTGGCACAAAATGAAATCAACCAATGTAAAAAAAATTGCAGCAGCCTGGTGCGATCACTCTAAGAAGTACATATTGATATATCCTTTGTTTTTGGCTTCGATTTCGCCCCTGTATTCGCATGGAAATTTATGTTTTATTTGCTGATAAGTGGTTTCAGAAATATTTATTTTACCCGGTATGGAAGACGATTCCAGCCGAGAAGCAGTATTTACTGTATCGCCCCAGATGTCGTATACGTATTTTTTAAGGCCAACAATACCGGCAATGACCGGTCCTGAATTTAATCCGATTCTCACTTCGAATTTGCATTCATTTTCAGGATTATTTATCCATTGAAGTATATCTTTTGCTGCCCGACAAGCCTTGATAGCATGATCATCGCATACGGTGGGTAATCCACAGACAGCCAAATAGGCATCTCCAATTGTTTTTATTTTTTCCAGTTCGTTTCTTTCCATGATTTTATCAAAAGCGGCAAAACATTTGTTGAGTTCGAACACCAATTCAGATGGAGATAGCTGTTCGCAAATGGTGGTAAAATTGACAAAATCACTAAAAAGGACAGTTACAGATTCAAATAATCTTGCTTTTGACTCCCCGCTGGACTTTAATTCGTCAGCTATTTCACTTGGTAAAATATTCAACAGCAGGGTATCGGTCTTTTTTCTTTCTTCATCCGCCAATTGTTTTTGCTGAATGGCTTCTATCGTTCTTGACTCAGCGATGTGTTTTTGTTCCTCCAGGTCTATTGTACGCTCTTTTACTTTTGCCTCCAGGTTTTCATATAATAAGGCATTGTCTATAGATATACCGATCTGGCCTGAAAGCATATTTAATACTTCCATTTTATTAGGGGTAAACACGCCTTCTATTAATTTATTTTCAAGGTAGATGAGACCTACTTTATTTCCTTTGTTGGTGAGCGGGATACACACCATTGATTTAACCTGATTTTCTTTTACATAAGGATCATGACTGTAGACATCATCCCGCAATGCATTATTTGATGCTTTGAGATCTAATGTACGCCAGCAATAATTTATAAGGGATTGGGGTATCTTATTGCTTTTTACCGCTAACTCTGTATTATTATTCTGGATGTTTTCCGGGCCAGCAATACCTTCAGCCACTATATACAGTTCGTTATTTCTGGGTATAATTAATACCCCTTTTTGAGCACCGGCGTTTTCAAGCAATACATTCATCAGCCGGTTGATAAGCTCATCTAATTTTATTTTACTGGAAATGCTATGAGATGCTTTGATGAGTGAATTGTAATCCAGTGCAGCGATTGACAGGTTGGTTCTGGTTGATCCGGTCCTGTTGATGTATTTATCACTGAAGAACTCCGGCCATTGATATTTCATGTGCTTGCATTTGCCGTAGGCTCCCCAGGCATCGTAGAGTTCAAAAGCATCTTTAAGATAAAAATTACTTTGTTTGTTTATTCCTTTTTTAGCCAGGAGTTTAGCTGCACGTTCATTAGCAATGGCAGCATACTGCGTAAACCCATTTTTGTTAGCAGCGGCAATCGCTTTTTCATATAATAGAATAGCCTCCTGCATATCCCCGGCCATAGCTTGTTTTTCAGCCTCCAGTATTAAAAGTTGCTGCTCAAAATTTTCCCTGTTTCCTTTTACCCAATGTGTAAACCATTTTAAATTCCGGGCAAGTATTTTATTATACTTACGTAATTCGGTGCTGTTAAAGGATTCATATTTAGAAGAGATCATCAGGTTATAATAAAAATACCATTCCGAAGTAAAATAATGACCAAGAATAAAGGATTGTATGGCATCGCCGTTATTAGCCCATTCTATGCCCTCATCGTGCCGGTCAAAAAAGTAATAATAGGGTAATTTGAAATTATAATAAAAAGCATGATTGGTGCTATTGCCAATAGACTTTAATGCATTTAAAAAAGTATCTTCATCAAAATCTCCAAATTCCCAATCTCCCGGGTTACCCGCCCGATTATTTAAGGTTTTTGCCAGCTGTAAAGAAGGCACTAGGAAATTATATCCGGCATCTATTTTATTGCTTATAAGATATTTGAGTGAATCTTCTACACTCTCCAGAGCGGAATTAAGATTTACTCCGCCGGCGATTTGCTTCCAGAAGTGAAGTGCAATGGCATACCCAGCAAAGTTGAGGTCGCCATTCATCAGGCATGATTTTACATTATTATTGATTTCCGGCAGATTTTTTATCAGGGGATATTTCCATCCATTAAAGAAAGCATTTAACGTATATTCTTGCTTTGTCTTAACTACAGAAGATTTAATCCTTTTATGCAAAGCAAGGGTAATATCCCAAAGATCAAATCCGAGCTTAGACAGGCCAATGCCGGAGTACGTAACTACAGAAAAACCTGAAAACCCCCATCCAACAGCGTCGGTATATCCATGCTTCAGGTATTGTTGAATGATACGCAATACCACGACCACCATCAGGTTTTGATCTTCCTGGTAAGCACTGGTAGATACATCTATCAAAAACTGATTAATGGCTATTATTTCCGGGTCCGTACATTCAGGCAGGTGATATAGCTTTTCTTTATTTTTATATTTGGTAGAGAATAAAAACAGGTGTTTTAAAATTTCCCAGGTAGCCGTCAGCTTAATCCAATTTTTACCTTCCGGAAAAGATATATCATACAATTTCATGGCATCTCTTCCCAGTTGCAGGGATTTAGATGTGTTTCCTATCTTAAGATATAAGGCAGAATGAGTATAATATACTTTTAATTTTTCGAGTTTTGTCTGGGCATTCTTCAATACCTGGTCAAATAGTTTTTCGGCTTTTTCGTGTTGGCCGTTGAGTGATTCGCATTCACTTAGAGCTGCATAGATATCGAAAGTAAGTTTATAATTGGTCTTCCAACTGTCGGCTGGCAGCAAACTCTTCGCAGCATCAAGATATTTAATGGCTACATCATACGAGGTGGAATCTTTGGCTTTGGCACCCGCTTTTTGATACAGGTCGGCAATCGTAATTTTTTCATTTAATTCAGTAATACTCTCGTGTGCATGACTAAAATGAGATGCGATATCAAATAATAAATCATTTAATTTATTTGGGGGAGTACTTTGAAGTAAAATCCGGGCCGCTTTGAGGTGCATCCAGGATCTCTCTTCATCATCGATCAAAGCATAAGCAGCTTGCTGCACGCGGTCATGGAGAAATCTGAAGTTTACATCTAATTTATCCGATTCGTGTTCGAAACTATCATTTAAACCTTCATCGAATAAAGAGAATGCCCTGTATTTGTTGTCGATGGTGAGTAAATAGCCCGTATTGAGGGCCGGTTGCAGAGTTTGAAATACCTTGTTGGGGCTGGTTTGCATGACCTTACTCATGGTAACTATATTAAATGAATTACCAAGTAAAGCAGCAAATTTTAAAGTTTCTCTTGATGTGGGTGGCAACAGAGTCAACTCCTTAGCCATAAGATCTATCACATTATCGGTATAGCCCAGTTTATCCAATTCCTCCTGGTTCCAGGTCCAGGTATTGGCTCCTGTCAGATACACGAGTTTGTTTTCGTAGAGGGATTGTAAAAATCTATTAATAAAAAATGGGTTACCCTGTGTTTTGAAAAATACATGTTTGCCAAGTTCAGCAGCCTTCTCTTTGGACATGCCAAATGAATCCGCAACTATTTCAATGGTAGTGGATTCATTTAGAGGTTGAAGGTCAATAGTGGTGATTTTGGTGTTTTCTTTTTGCAGCTGTTGAAGGGTGAGCAACAGGGGATGGGTTTCACTTACTTCATTGCTACGATAAGCACCTACTATAAGTATATCGTCTTCCCGTTTGTAGGTTAAGATTCGTTCTATTAAATTCAAAGAAGGTAAATCCGACCACTGCAGGTCATCAAGGAATATTACGAGGGGATGTGTTTTGGATGTGAAACAATATATAAAATCAAGTAGGACCAACCTGAATCTATACTCCTGTTCAGCAGGTGCGAGTTTTTCTGATTGAGGTAGATTTCCAACTATGAATTCAAGACTTGGAATTACTTCTGTAATCAGGACCGCATTATTGCCTAATACCGACATGAATTTATCTTTCCATTCATTGATTTTGACATCCGACTCCATTAAAATATTTTTTAATACGGTATCGAAGGCTTCAATAAAAGCGAAATAAGGAATATTGCGTTTAAACTGATCAAATTTGCCTGAGATAAATAGCCCATTTTTTTCGGTAACGGGTCGCTGAAGCTGCTTTACAACAGCTGATTTTCCCACTCCGGAATAGCCGGCTACCAGCGCCAGCATAGATCCAGTATGGGATAAGAGATTGTAACAATTGAGTAAATTATTTATTTCGTTTTCTCTCCCATAAAGTCTTTGTGTCTTTCTGAATTTACCTGATTTGTCGTGGGTGCGGGCTCTGAAATTATTGGTAGCCTTACCTTCAGCAATTTCTTTTTCCAACAGCCGTAAATCATATAAAAGACCATTGGCGCTTTGATATCGGTCGTCCGGTATCTTTTCCAGTAATTCCGAAATTATCAAACTGATACCGGCAGGCAGACCCGGTAATATTTTGGAGATCGATGCCGGAATACGGGACAAATGAAAATGAATTACCTCCAATGCATCAGCGGAGTCAAAAGGTGGTTTGCCGCTGATCATTTCATAAAACACGATACCCAGAGAATATAAATCACTGCCGGGAGTGATAGAATAGCTGGTACGACCAGTTTGCTCAGGTGAAATATAGGTAAGAGTGCCTTCCAAATTGTCAGGATTGAGTACTTCGTGCTCTTCATTTGTAAAATTAGTACTGATACCAAAGTCTATCAGTTTCACTTTCAGGTCTCCTGATATCAATATATTGGTAGTATTGATATCCTTGTGTATGATGCCCAGGGAATGAACATAAGCAAGAATATCAGCTAATTGTAAAGCAACCTGAAAAAATTCTCTAAGTGAAAAGGGTTGCCTGAAAATACGGGCTTTTAAAGTCTCACCTTCAAAAAATTCTTCGACCACACATACTGATTTACTCTTAGATAGCAGTGCATGTACTTTAATGATGCCTTCGTGATTAAGCCTTTTGAGTGTGTTGTATTCATGACTAAGTTTTGAAATCTTTAAAATATCATTGTTACCGGGTCGCGATATTTTTAATATAACGAGATTGTCAGTGACGATGTTTTTTGCTTTAATAATTTCATGGCCTTCGTCTTTATAGATATTGGCGATTGGAGAATAACCTTCGGGTATATACAGACCAGCTTCTGCCATTTAGAATTCAGTTGGTTTTTGAGCTGTAAAAATGCAATAATACCAAAGATTTTTGGTAAGTGCCTCAAATTGGCTCACCGAAGCAGTTTGGTTGCCATGTTTTATATTATTTCGTATTTTCAGTTTATTTAACAAGATTCCCAGAGGCATTAGTTTTTTGGATATTCTGAATAATTTTGATAATGAGGGTATTACGTTTGCTGTGATATCGGTCTGGGAAATGTGTTTAAAGCCCGTTTTTTTCAAATTGGCTTCATGTTCTTCCCAGGTATCCAGATCAGGCATGGACCAGCCTTTACACCACTGATTTAATATAGATTCGTCCTTAGAATTATAATTTCTTGACTTCCTGATGTATTCTGCTACAACCAATCGGCCACCTGGCCGTAACAGTCGATAGGCTTCACTGTAAAACTTGATTTTCTCCTTCGCATGACAAAGACTTTCACAGGCCCATACTACATCAAACGTGGAAGATCCCATACCCGTTTCCGTGTAGTCTTTTTGTAAAAATCTCGATTTATGATCCAAACCTCTCAATTTTGCTTCTTTAGTTGCCGTCTGTACCTGATGAGGAACCAGCGTGACCCCAACTGTATCGCAGCCAATGTTTTGAGCCAACCAAAGGGAACTTCCACCCTGACCACAGCCGGCATCTAAAATAATATCGGATGATTTGATATTTACTTTATCCGCCATCACTTTATTCAGTTTTTCGAGAGCCTGGGAGTGGCTTTCTTTAAACGTTTCATAATATCCAAAATGAATGGCTCTGTCCTTTTTATTTAACCATAACACCCTGTAATCCAGCCAGGTATTATCGTAATATTCGATTATGCTTTTTTGCAAATCATTCATGGATTGTATGTGAATTTCGACCATCCTGGTGTTTGCACCACAATTATAGTGCCCAATGTTCTTTTAAGTCTGTCGGTATGCGAAATCCTGATTGTTTTCCCGCTCTAAAATAAGTAGCCAAAATGCCTACAATCACCCCGCCTACATTGGTCATTACTTTTTTGATAATATCATCTTTTAAGCCTCGGGTATTGGGATTATTAGGGTCGAGCTTTTGAAGTGCATCTTCGAATTCCTCGAGTTGAAAGTCGATCAATTTTTTAGAGATTTCTCCATCACGGGTGACAGGTTCTGTTTTGCGTTTTTCTTCCCGGAATTCTTTTACTTTTTCACTGTATTTGGTCAATTCTTCGTGAAAAGCAGCCTCAATTTCTTCTTCCATCAGCAGATCCTCATCTCCATCTCCTCTGGATTTTCGGAAAAGCCCCGGATATTCTTTGCCAAATGAAGGGCCTAAAACCTGGTAGAAAAAATCGGGATGATTTTCGTCTTTGAGCATTTTACGCATGAGTATCAAAGTAAAGCGCGTGCTGATTAAAAATTCTGAAATGGCGACAGTGAGCGCTTTGGCTAAGGCAATTCCCGAAGTATGATCTATCTCATTAAATAAATGATCGTAAATTTTGAGCTGCAATTCCCAGGCTTCGGGAACAGTTTTGCACAATAGTTCGTCCTGAATTCCCATGATTCTTCCTATCGCTTTCCAGGTATGAAACCATGCATTTTGTTGTTCTTCGGTTAATGACTGGTTTAGCATATCCATGCCTTTGAAAAACTCCAGGGAAAAACACTGATTGGTAGCAATCAGATCTTCCTGGCTTATGGGCATACCCCAGGCTTCTTTGTTCCAGGGTTCATTTTCGGGTTTGTTGAGTAATTGAAATCTCATGGCAGCATGCATAATGCGGACTTTGAGTGCAGTCAGTATTCCTCTCTTCGTGGGATCCCACCAATCCTGGTCCATCACATCGAAAACAAACTGCGCCGTTTCAAATACTCTGCGCAATGGTTGATCTACAAGCAGTTTGGTCATTCTCAGCACATTAGCTGGTTTTTCTGCCATGTAAGTATATGGCAGGGCTCTAAAAAATAAAATGAATATAAACTGAACTCCATTTTCTTTCCACACCTGGCGGGCAATTTCAAATTTGGCAATATCATCAGGTGTGAATTTTTTTAATAATTCATTTTCTACAAAGCAGCGAAGATCCTCGGGTAAATTTTCAGGTACAAAAGAGTCATTCATTGCCATCTCTTTCAATTCATTTCTGTCTGTTTTAAATCGTACAGAATTATATAGAGATTTTACTGCTTCGTCTGCTTCAGGATCCATTATAGTGCGGAAATGATTGAGGTCTATTCCATTCCACTTTACTGCTTTTACTTCGTTTTCCATTTTTTTGGTTTTTAAGCTGGAGAATAAATTTAACTCAGTTTAAAGGAATGTACTAATTTTTATTAGTGATTTTCGGCAAATCGGATTTATGAGTTATCCATGGCCAATCCAGAAAAAACGATTTCATAAAATCTTTTATCATTTGTTATGGCCGCTGATCTTGTAGATACTTCGCGTTGCCTACCTTTTTATAACTTTTTCCAACACTAAACCTATTCCTTATTTTACGACGGACAAAATGTGCGAGGCCTGTTTGGTCTGTATTATCATTAGAATATACAAGAAATAGGACAGGTTTTAAATTCAATAAATTTAATATTAATCTGTATGTATAATCTGTGTACGCTTTTTAAACTGTAATTGAGTGTTTAGTTTTTTA
>CAYNIG010000101.1:0-14847 GCA_964396995.1 uncultured Saprospiraceae bacterium
AAAGCGGAAGGTTAGGGATTCGAACCCTAGGTACACTTTTGATGTACACACACTTTCCAGGCGTGCCAATTAAACCACTCTTGCAACCTTCCGTATCCGGAACAATAATTGAAGATGCAAATCTCATCATTTTTTTACTTGAATCATAACTTCCAACGATTTCATTTTAAGTTATTCTTCTCCTAAAAAAGATTCGAATTTAACCAATAATGGTGTGTGGCTGTGACCAAGATTGATCTGTACCCAGTATGCGTTCTGCATTGGCCGTAGTCACGGATTCAATTTCTTCAATAGAAAGATGTAAAGCCTGAGCTAATTTTTCCACCACATACCGAATATACCCGGATTCATTTCTCTTTCCCCGATATGGTACCGGTGCTAAATAGGGGGCATCCGTTTCCAGTACCAGCTTGTGTAATGGAATGGCCGGAACAGTTTCAAACAAGCCTGCATTCTTATAAGTTATTACTCCCCCGATACCATAACCATAATCGCCTAAGGCGTCTATCCTTGATATTTCCTCTGTGGTTCCGCTAAAACAATGAAAAATTCCTCTCGTCGGCCGGCGATCCATTTTCTCAAGCAGGTCTATAACCACTTCGTTTGCATTCCTGGTGTGCAAAATTATCGGCAGATTGTACTCATGAGCCCAGGAACATTGTATCCTTAGGGCATCTAGTTGCCATTCCAGGGTAGTCTGATCCCAGTATAAATCGATACCGGTTTCACCAATAGCAAAATAGGAATAGCCTGAGTCCAATTCAGTTTTCAATTTTTCCAGGTTCTGTTGAAAATGCTGGTCCACACTGCATGGATGCAATCCTATCATTGGAAACAATAGATTCGGAGCTAAGGCAACCGTGGATTTCATTTTTTCAACCGTCCCCAAATCCACATTCGGTAAAAATATTTTTTCTATGCCAAGTTGTTTAGCCCGGTCTATCATACCGGTTCTATCAGAATCAAATTCGTCGGAGTATAAATGGGCATGGGTATCTATTATCATCTAAAATGTATATTTGAATAAAGTTAGTAGAACTGCAATATCAGATGGCAAAGAAAGACAAATATTATGTAGTATGGAAAGGGGTGACACCCGGAATATACGAGACCTGGAGGGAATGTGAAGAGATGATCAAAAATTATCCCGATGCCCGGTACAAATCTTTTAAATCATTGGATGAAGCTGAAGCAGCCTTTCAATCCGGCTCAGGAATCGCACCTAAAATAAGTAAACCTAAATCAGTAAGTATAAGCCAGATTAAAAAAGATGCCATAGCGGTGGATGCAGCCTGTGAAGGAAATCCCGGATTAATGGAATACCAGGGAATAAATATTCACACCGGTGAAAAATTATTTTACAAAGGACCTTTCGAGCAGGGAACTAATAATATAGGAGAATTTCTGGCTCTCGTACATGCGCTGGCTTACCTGGCTAATCTGAAAAAAACGAATACCACTATTTATTCAGATTCCATCACCGCCATCTCGTGGGTGAGAAATAAACGAACTAAAACCAATTTGATCAAAACTAAAAAAAATGAAATCTTATTTACTTTGATGGAACGGGCAATAACCTGGTTGCATTCTAATCATTATTCGAATCCAATAGTAAAATGGGATACTGAAGCATGGGGTGAAAACCCTGCTGATTTTGGAAGAAAATAGAGTCATATTGTTACCAAAACAAAAAAGGAGTTGTATCCAACTCCTTTTTTATTCATTTATACTGTATGCATACGTTTAATCGCGAGTCTCTTCCAGCACCAGGCTACTTTCTTCAGCAGTAACGACTAATCTTTCAAATTCGCGCAGACCAGTACCTGCGGGAATTCTCTTACCTACAATTACGTTTTCTTTCAACCCTTTAAGCATATCTTTTGAAGCTGCAATAGCCGCCTGAGATAATACTTTGGTGGTTTCCTGGAATGAGGCTGCTGATATCCAACTTTCCGTACCAAGTGAGGATTTAGTAATACCCAAAAGAAGTGGACTGGAAGTAGCAGCTACTGCATCCCGATATTCGATCAACTTTTTGTCGTTTCTCTTAAGCGAACTGTTTTCTTCCCTGATCTGACGAAGACTTACTAAGGCACCAGGTTTTAGTTTAGTACTATCTCCTGCGTCGGTAATAAACTTCTTGTCAAATATCCAATCATTATAATCATTGAATTCGTGTTTATCCACTGCTTCGCTTTCAAGGAAGTGGGTATCGCCCGGATCTTCGATTTGCACCCGCCGCATCATTTGCCTTACGATCACTTCGATGTGTTTGTCATTGATATTGATACCCTGTGAACGATATACTTCCTGTACCCCATTCACCAGGTGAGATTGTACAGCATACGGGCCTTTGATATGCAGTATGTCTCTGGCCGCAATGGTACCATCGGTCAATGGCATTCCCGAACGTACAAAATCTCCTTCCTGCACAAGTAAGTGTCTTGATAAGCCGATGAGGTATTTGCTTTTTTGTCCGGTCTTTTCGTCTTCGACCATCACTTCGCGATTTCCTCGCTTAATTTTACCGAAACTTACGATACCGTCTATTTCAGCTACTACTGCGGGATTAGATGGATTACGTGCTTCAAACAATTCAGTTACGCGTGGAAGACCTCCTGTAATGTCCTGGATTTTACCGAGCTTACGTGGAATCTTTACCATTTTCTGACCCGCGGTTACTGCTTCGCCATCATTAATGGAGATATAAGCTCCCACCGGCAAAGTATATTGTTTTAATTCATCACCATTTTTATCGAGTATTTTAATTACCGGTACTTTCTTTTTGTTTTTCGCATCGATAATCACTTTTTCTGCATAACCAGTCTGATCATCACGTTCCATTCTGAAAGTAATACCTTCTTCGATTTCCTGGAACTGGGCTATACCTGAAAATTCAGAAATGATAACTGCATTAAACGGATCCCAATCACAAAGTTTATCATTTTTAGTTACAGCCTGACCATCCTTTACATATAAAGTAGCACCATAAGGCACGTGACTGGAGCTGAGTTGTTTTTTAGTTTTGGGATCGACTATCTTCATTTCACCGGATCTGGAAAGGATAACATTTTTCTTATCATCGCCTTCTTTTACCAGCGTAAAGGTGATATTGTCAAACTCAACTACACCGTCAAATTTGGTAGTAATCTCAGATTCTGTCTTACCTACTGACGCAGTACCTCCCGTGTGGAATGTACGAAGTGTAAGCTGTGTTCCAGGCTCTCCAATCGACTGGGCAGCGATGATGCCAACTGCATCACCCTTTTCTGCAATCCTTCCGGAAGCCAGGTTTTTACCATAACATTTAGTACATACTCCGCGTTTTGCCTCACAGGTAAGCACGGATCGGATAGTAACTGCTTCGATGCCTACTGCTTCTATTTTTTCAGCTGTTTTTTCGTCAATATATTCTGCGGAATCAACTATGATTTCATCTGTAACCGGATTGTATATCGGGTGCAGATTATATCTACCCATGATACGACTTGAAAGTGGTTCAATGATTTTCTCATTGTCTTTCAAAGGAGTGGTTTCAATACCTCTCAGAGTACCACAATCCACCTCGGATATCACCACATCCTGAGATACATCTACCAAACGACGGGTAAGGTAACCTGCATCAGCCGTTTTTAAAGCTGTATCGGCAAGACCTTTACGTGCACCGTGAGTAGAAATAAAGTATTCAAGTACAGATAAACCATCAAGGAAGTTTGATAAGATCGGGTTTTCAATGATCGCACCACCGGTATCTCCAGATTTTCTGGGCTTTGCCATCAATCCTCTCAGACCACAAAGCTGTTTGATCTGTTGTTTGGATCCACGTGCACCCGAATGAAGCATCATATAAACTGAGTTGAAACCCTGTTTATGATTAGCCAATTCTTTCATCAAGCTATCTGTAATTCGATTATCAGCAAAGGTCCATTTATCTATGATCTGATTGTACCTTTCATTATTTGTGATCAGACCCATATTGTAATTTTCCCATACTTCATCCACTTCTACCTGAGCGGCTTTGAGTGTGGTATCTTTGATGGATGGGATCACTAAATCTCCCAGGTTGAATGACAAACCACCTTTGAATGCCCAGGAGAATCCCATTTCTTTGATGGAGTCAAGGAAGTCAGCACACTGGGCAAAATCAGTACGGGTGATTACATCGGCAATTGTCTTTTTCAAACTTTTCTTAGTGGCCAATTCATTGATAAACGGCACGGTGGCGGGAACTGCCTGGTTGAACAATACTCTTCCTACCGTTGTATCTATCAACTTATAAATCATTTTACCCTGTTCATCTTCTACGTTGGCTCTTACTTTAATTGCAGCATGGAGATCAACTTTACCTTCGTTGAAAGCAATGATTACTTCTTCGAATGAATAAAATTTGGATCCTTCCCCTTTTACTTTTTCTTTATCGGTAGACTTTCTTTCTTTGGTCAGGTAATAAAGGCCCAATACCATATCCTGGGATGGAAGCGAAATAGGAGATCCATCCTGGGGATTGAGCATATTATGTGCTGATAGCATTAATAACTGGGCTTCCAATATTGAAGTTTGACTCAATGGAACGTGTACCGCCATCTGGTCACCGTCAAAGTCAGCGTTGAATGCACCACAGACTAATGGGTGAAGTTGAATTGCTTTACCCTCAACTAATCTTGGCTGAAAAGCCTGGATAGAAAGTCTATGTAAGGTGGGGGCTCTGTTGAGCATTACCGGATGTCCTTTCAATATATTTTCAAGTATCTCCCAGATCACCGGGTCTTTTCGATCTACCAGTTTTTTCGCAGACTTTACTGTTTTTACTATCCCTCTTTCTATGAGTTTCCGGATAATAAATGGTTTAAATAATTCAGCCGCCATATTCTTTGGAAGACCACATTCATGTAATTTGAGTGTTGGTCCCACCACGATGACAGAACGACCTGAATAATCAACCCGTTTTCCTAATAAGTTTTGACGGAAACGGCCTTGTTTACCTTTTAATATATCACTGAGTGATTTTAAAGCACGACCACCTTCAGCTTTTACGGCATTTGATTTGCGGCTATTATCAAATAAGCTATCCACCGCTTCCTGCAACATTCGCTTTTCATTACGCAGGATTACTTCAGGTGCTTTGATTTCCAATAGTCTCTTCAAACGATTGTTTCTGATGATTACTCTTCGATACAAATCATTTAAGTCAGAACTTGCAAACCGGCCACCATCCAGAGGAACCA
Source organism: uncultured Saprospiraceae bacterium (assembly GCA_964396995.1). Taxonomy (GTDB): domain Bacteria; phylum Bacteroidota; class Bacteroidia; order Chitinophagales; family Saprospiraceae; genus JADJLQ01. Next base: position 5,226 of record CAYNIG010000101.1, read on the forward strand.
AAGGTCTGAGTTCAGGTGGAATTACAGGAAGATATTGAATTACGGTCCATTCAGGTTTATTGACCTGGTTCATTTGGCCATCTCTGAAAGCTTCTACTACTCTCAATCGTTTTAATGCTTCAGATTTTCTCTGTTGCGATGATTCGGTAGATGATTTATGTCTAAGATCAAAGGAAACATCATCGAGATTTACTCTTTCCAATAAATCTTTGACTGCCAATGCCCCCATCTTTGCAACAAACTTGTCAGGATGAGTATCATCTAAAAACTGGTTTTCTTTTGGAAGGCCTTCCAGTATGTCCAGGTACTCCTCTTCCAATAAAAGATCGAGATGAGAGATTCCATCCTTCTCTTTAATACCGGGCTGAATGACTACATATCTTTCGTAGTAAATAATGGACTCCAGCTTTTTAGAAGAAAGACCCAATAAATAACCAATCTTATTAGGTAATGATTTGAAAAACCAGATATGAACTACCGGTACTACTAATTTGATGTGTCCCATACGCTCTCTGCGCACTTTTTTCTCTGTCACTTCCACACCACAACGGTCACATACAATACCTTTATATCTGATACGTTTATATTTTCCACAATAACATTCGTAATCTTTGATAGGTCCAAAAATCCTTTCACAGAACAGACCGTCCCGCTCAGGTTTGTACGACCGGTAGTTGATGGTTTCGGGTTTCAATACCTCCCCATAGGATCTTTCCAGGATGTCATCCGGAGAAGAAAGACTGATCGTGATGCTATCAAAGAATTTGGGATGCTTTGAGCTTTTCTTTTTAAATGGCATAACTAATTTGTTTTTTTATAGTTGAAACAACTTGTTATTCAAATTTGATTTCCAAAGCCAGACCCTGCAATTCATTGATCAATACGTTGAATGATTCAGGAATATTAGGTTCCGGAAGGTTTTCACCTTTTACAATTGCCTCGTATGCTTTTGCTCTTCCGATGATGTCATCAGATTTCACAGTAAGCAATTCCTGCAGTATATGCGATGCTCCATAAGCTTCCAGAGCCCATACCTCCATCTCACCAAATCGCTGACCTCCGAACTGTGCTTTTCCGCCAAGAGGTTGCTGAGTAATCAATGAGTATGGTCCAATGCTTCGGGCATGCATTTTATCATCTACCATGTGAGATAGTTTGAGCATGTAAATTACCCCTACTGTCGCCTGCTGGTGGAATCTATCGCCTGTTTCACCGTCGTGGAGATAGGCCTGACCGTACTGAGGAAGATTGGCCTTTTCTATATACGATTCTATTTCACCTAAGCTGGCACCATCAAAGATCGGAGTTGCAAATTTCACACCCATTTTCTCTCCTGCCCATCCAAGAACAGTTTCGAATATCTGGCCCAGGTTCATCCTTGAGGGTACCCCAAGAGGGTTTAATACCACATCCACAGGAGTACCGTCTTCCAGGAAAGGCATGTCTTCCATACGCACTATTCTTGATACAATGCCTTTGTTACCGTGACGACCTGCCATTTTATCACCAACTTTCAATTTTCTTCGCTTGGCGATATACACTTTGGCCAGTTTTTGTACACCGGCAGGTAATTCATCTCCTATACTTACATTAAACTTCTCGCGTTTGTATCTTCCTACTTCTTCATTGTATTTAATGTTGAAATTATGAAGTAGCCGGGTAATTAACTGATTGGTCTTTTTATCGGCAGTCCATCCGGTGTAGTCTACAGTTGCATAATCTATTTTCTTCAATATATTAGGAGAAAATTTAGTGCCTTTAGACACCAACTGCTCTCCATATATGGTCTTTATACCTTCCGTACCTTCACCCTTGAGCAATTTCATCAATTTGTCTATAAGGATAGTCTTTAATTGATTTACTGCGACTTCATGCTTCTGATCCAGTTTGTCCAACACATCTTTTTCCTGTGTTTTTTGAACTTTATCTTTTTTGGCTTTTGCGAATAATTGTTTATTGATTACCACCCCTTCTATAGATGGTGGTGCTTTTAATGATGCATCTTTCACATCACCTGCTTTGTCACCAAATATCGCCCGAAGGAGTTTCTCTTCCGGCGTAGGATCAGATTCGCCTTTCGGAGTGATTTTTCCTATCAATATGTCTCCTTCATTTACCCAGGCACCAATACGGATGATTCCGTTTTCATCCAGGTCTTTGGTAGCTTCTTCACTTACGTTTGGTATATCATTGGTCAATTCTTCATCGCCCAATTTGGTTTCCCGCACATCCAGATCAAAGCTTTCGATATGTATAGATGAGAAAATGTCTTGTTGAACAACTTTCTCTGATATCACTATAGCGTCTTCGAAATTGTATCCTTTCCAGGGCATGAATGCCACTTTAAGGTTTTGTCCAAGTGCTAATTCCCCTTTATCGGTAGCGTAACCATCACAAAGGATAGATCCTTCATGCACTCTGTCTCCCTTTTTTACGATCGGTTTAAGATTGATGCAGGTAGCCTGGTTGGTTCGCTGGAATTTGGTAAGCTGATATGTCTTCATATTATCTTCAAAAGACACGAGTTGATCTTCTTCGGATCTATCGTACCTGATGATGATTTGATTGGCATCTACGTATTCTACCACTCCTTCCCCTTCGGCGTTGATAAGCATGCGGCTGTCCTGCGCTACCTTTCCTTCAATACCGGTGCCTACAATAGGCGATGACGGATTGATAAGCGGTACCGCCTGTCGCTGCATGTTTGATCCCATCAATGCTCGGTTGGCATCGTCATTTTCAAGGAAAGGAATCAGGGAAGCAGAAACCCCTACAATCTGATTGGGAGCTATGTCAATATATTCTATTTCATCCGGTGTGAGTACTGGAAAATCACCATGCTGACGGCACTTTACTCTGTCTATGAGGAACGCCCCTTTTTCATCTATTACCGAATTGGCCTGCGCTATTTTTTTATTGTCTTCCAACTCTGCAGATAAGAATTCGGCATGAGTCTTTACATCCACCATACCATTAGTCACCTTGCGGTAGGGAGTCTCCAGGAATCCCATTTTATTAATCTTGGCATGAACACAAAGAGTGGAGATAAGTCCGATATTGGGACCCTCAGGGGTTTCAATAGTACAAAGCCGACCGTAATGCGAGTAATGCACATCCCGTACTTCAAAACCTGCTCTTTCACGAGAAAGACCGCCCGGACCTAATGCAGATATTCTTCTCTTATGTGTAATTTCAGACAGAGGATTGGTTTGATCCAAAAACTGTGATAATTGGCTGGTGCCAAAGAATGAAGAAACTACAGAAGACAAGGTTCGTGCATTGATAAGGTCGATAGGAGTGAACACTTCATTGTCGCGTACGTTCATACGTTCCCTGATGGTTCTGGCCATCCTGGCAAGACCTACCCCAAACTGTGCATAAAGTTGTTCGCCAACGGTCCTCACCCTTCTGTTGCTTAGATGATCGATATCGTCTAATTCTGCTTTCTGATTGATGAGAAGCACTAAATATTTTACGATATTGATGATGTCCTGATTAGTCAGGATCATAGTAGAAAGGTCAATATCCTGCTCTAATTTTTTATTGATTTTATATCTTCCAACTTCACCCAGATTATATCGTTTATCTGAGAAGAAAAGTTTGTCGATCACACCACGAGCTGTTTCTTCGTCTGGTGGATCAGTACCCCGGAGCTGACGGTAGATGTGCTGAACCGCCTCCAACTCTGAACTGGACGGGTCTTTTTGCAAAGTATTGTAAATGATGGTGTAGTCATCTTCAACTCCCTCTTTTTGCAAAATGATGGTCTCAGCTTCCGCTTCTAATACTTGTTGTATATTATCTTCATCGAGCACGATGTCGCGCTCTAGTATAATTTCATTTCTTTCGATGGTAACTACTTCACCGGTATCTTCATCCACAAAATCTTCAGTCCATTTTTTCAATACCCGGGCTGCAAGTCTGCGTCCGATATTAGCCTGAAGATTTTTGTCAGTTACTTTTATTTCTTCTGCCAGACCAAACAGGTCAAGAATGTCTTTGTCTGAATCGAACCCTATGGCACGCAACAAAGTGGTTACCGGGAATTTTTTCTTTCTATCAATATAGGCATACATTACGGTATTGATATCGGTAGAAAACTCCATCCAGGCACCTTTAAATGGAATCACTCTGGCGGAGTAAATCTTGGTACCATTGGGGTGGAAAGTCTGATTGAAAAATACGCCTGGTGATCGGTGAAGCTGACTTACTATTACCCTTTCGGCTCCGTTTATTACGAAGGTACCTTTAGGCGTCATATATGGAATATTGCCTAAAAACACATCCTGAACAATGGTTTCGAAATCTACGTGTTCCTCATCATTACAGGAGAGTCTGAGTTTTGCTTTTAAAGGTACTGAATAAGTCAAACCCCGGGACATACATTCTTCAATAGTATATCTTGGAGGATCGATAAAATAATCTAAGAATTCCAATAAGAAGATGTTGCGAGCATCTGTGATAGGAAAGTTTTCCTGGAACACTTTGTAAAGTCCTTCATCACTACGGTTTTCAGGGGTGGTTTCCAGCTGGAAAAACTCCTGGAAGGATTTGAGTTGTATTTCCAAAAGATCAGGCGATTCAGTGCCGTGTTTGATCTTTCCGAAATTTACCCGCTTAGATTCTGCTTTTCTTAATGCCATAAGTCTCTATGCGAATTTAAATTAACAATGAATAAAATGAGGTTTCAATAAATGTGTTATCCTTTCGCCATACAAATTAGTATAAGGCTTAGTCAAATAATGAATATTTAACTAAGCCTTTCGACTAATTATCTTATGAAGAAAACGTAATTCAGCTCTGCAGATGGATTACTTTACTTCTACTTCAGCACCTACTGCTTCAAGAGCAGTTTTCAATGCTGCAGCTTCTTCTTTTGTTGCTTTCTCTTTCAAAGTAGCTGGTGCACCATCTACTAAATCTTTAGCTTCTTTTAAGCCAAGGTTTAATAAAGTTTTCACTTCTTTTACTACTTTAAGTTTTTCAGCACCACCTGATTTCAGTATTACATCGAATTCTGTTTTTTCAGCTGCTGCTGCTGCTCCGCCACCCGCGGCTGGTGCTGCTACTGCTACTGCTGCTGCTGCCGGCTCGATGCCGTGCTCATTTTTTAATATTGCAGCTAATTCGTTTACTTCTTTTACAGTTAAACTTACCAGTTGGTCTGCAATTGCTTTTAAATCTGCCATGACTAAATTTTTTTTGGATTTGAATTAAATTTTAATTTATATATGCGTACTTGGAAGCCTTAGTTAATTTGCTCTGTCTTCTAATGTCTTGAGCAATCCAGCTAGTTTTTGGCCACTGGACTGAAGTGCACCGATTACATTTCGAGCAGGAGATTGCAACAAGCCGATGATGTCGCCGATCAATTCGTATTTAGACTTGATGGCAACTAAAACATCTATCTGGTCATCTCCTTTAAATACTGCGCTATCTATATAGGCCGCTTTAAGCACAGGTCTTTCAGAGCTGGCTCTGAATGCTTTCAATACTTTTGCCGGAGCGTTTCCCACTTCAGAAAACAACATTGCAGTAGGGCCATGAAGTGCACTAAAAATGTCAGCATATCCTTTAGATTCAGGGAGTGCTTCCATTGCTTTTTTAGCTAACGTATTTTTAACTACTTTGACTTCAATGCCCTGCTCAAAGCATTTTCTCCTGAAGGAATTGATCTGTGCAACGGTCATAGATGATGCATCAGCTAAATAAAAATAGGATGCACCGTTAATTTTATTTTTTAGAGACTCAATGATCTCTCCTTTTTCTGTCTTATTCATTTTAAAATCAGATTAAAACGTGGATTAAATAATATGGATTAATGTAATGATTTTACATCTACCCAGATACCCGGACTCATAGTACTTGCTACAGATACGGATTTGATATAGGTACCTTTGGCAGAAGATGGCTTAAGTTTTACAATAGTAGATAATAATTCGTTGGCATTCTGAGCCAATTTATCTGCTGTAAAAGACACTCTTCCAACTGTGCTGTGGATGATGGCTTGTTTATCTACACGAAATGCTATTTTACCGCCTTTTACTTCGTTGACGGCTGCTCCCACATCCTGGGTAACGGTTCCGGTCTTAGGGTTTGGCATCAAGCCTCTGGGGCCCAATACACGACCTATCTTACCAATCTTAGCCATCACAGAAGGAGTAGCGATAATCACATCGATATCCATCCAACCTTCCGATATTTTCTGAATATAATCATCGAGACCTACATGATCAGCACCAGCAGCTTTAGCTTCTGCCTCTTTATCCGGTGTACACAATACCAGTACTTTTTTTGTTTTACCGGTACCATTTGGAAGCGTTACTGTGCCGCGGATTGCCTGATCTGATTTTCTTGGATCGATACCAAGTCTGATGTGAAGGTCTACAGATGCGTCAAATTTGGTTGTGTTCACTTCCTTTACTAAAGCCATTGCATCAGCTACCGAATGCATTTTTTTCCGGTCCACTTTTGAATTTACGGCTTTTCTTTTCTTAGTTATTGTTGCCATTAATAAAAATTTTGAGGTCCGATCGTTCCGTATTTATTTCGAAACTCCCTCTGTTAAATAAAATTATTTCATGGATTCAAATCCCGACTTTTCGGGACTGCATCCGTATAGTTTCAAGGTGTACTTGAATTATTTTTTTACTGGGCCTTCACCGCCAGAAACGGTAATTCCCATACTTCGAGCTGTACCGGCTACCATACTCATTGCGGCATCTATTGTGAGTGCATTGAGGTCAGGTAATTTATCCTGCGCGATCAGCTTTACCTGATCCCAGGACACATTAGCTACCTTACTTCGATTGGGTTCCTTGGAACCTGATTTAATCTTTGCAGCTTCCATTAATTGTATTGCAGCAGGAGCAGTCTTTACTACAAATTCAAAAGATTTGTCTTTGTATACCGTGATCACTACAGGTAATATTTTACCTTGTTTATCCTGTGTAACGGCATTAAAACGCTTGCAAAACTCCATGATATTTACCCCTTTGGAACCCAATGCAGGTCCAACAGGAGGTGCTGGATTAGCCTGGCCACCTTTTACCTGAAGTTTGATGAATGTTTCTATTTCTTTTGCCATGATTTGCTATTATTAAAAAACTATTAGTATTCCCTTTGACTTTGTCTTAAAATTGGAAGCTTTAAGAAATTTTGAATCAAAATCATTGGGAGTTAAAAATTCATTTATTGTTATGAGGTTTTTTCAACTTGCATAAAATTCAACTCCACTTCGGTGCCCCTTCCGAATATTTTGACGATTACTTTCAATTTTTTCTTTTCTTCATTTACTTCTTTAATATCACCAATAAAATCATTAAATGGACCATCGATAATTTTTACCGTTTCACCGGTAAGAAAGGGTTCTATCATAGATTCACCGGCTTCCTGTGATTCATCCACTTTTCCCAGCAATCTATTGGCTTCTCCTGCACTCATAGGTACAGGATGGTCTTTCCCCAGGAAATGAATCACATTTGGAACATTCGCTATTACTTGCACTACCTCCGGAACAAACTTAGATGGTTCTGCTTCTAATAAGATATATCCCGGTAAAATGTTTCTCTCCAATACTACCTTTTTACCATTGCGGATTTTATAGACTTTTTCTGATGGCACGATAACCTGAGTAATGAATGAACTCCAACCCTGTCTCTGGATTTCTAATTCAATACGCTCTTTGATTTTGCGTTCTTTTCCGCTAATCACTCTGAGCGAATACAACTTTTTCTCTTGGTCAGCCATTCTGTGAATAATTATAAACCGTAAACAATGTTTAAAACAGAATTAGAAATAAAATCCAAAAGGAAGACGATCAAGGTAATGATCAATGTACAGATCAGCACCACTTTAGCGCTGTCTACCAACATTGGCCACGATGGCCATGTTACTTTGTTCATCAGTTCATCGTAAGATTCTCTAAGATATAAACCTATTTTATCCATGATCTCTATTTGTTGCACGGGCAGCAGGAATCGAACCCGCAGCCTAAGGTTTTGGAGACCTTCGCTCTACCAATTGAGCTATGCCCGTTTGTTTAATTTTAACTTGCATTCTTAATCAGATTTAGAAACAAGACTTTTCTCACTCCTCTACCCCACACTTTAGTAGGGATAAAAACCAATTAAACGATGCCCGTTTGTTGCTTATTTATATGACAAAGAAGCACCCCCCTTTCGGGAGGTGCTCTTGATTTAATTCATTATATCAATAATTTACTCTATCTCTATTAGTCCAGGATTTCGGTAACCTGACCAGCACCTACGGTACGACCGCCTTCGCGGATCGCAAAACGCAGGTTTTTCTCCATAGCTATAGAGCTAAGTAATGTAGCTTCGATAGTTACGTTATCACCAGGCATTACCATCTCCACACCTTCTGGTAATTTTACATCACCAGTAACATCTGTGGTTCGGAAATAGAACTGTGGACGATAACCATTGAAGAATGGAGTATGACGACCACCTTCTTCTTTGCTCAGTACATAGATTTCACCTTTGAATTTTTTGTGTGGTTTTACTGATCCCGGAGCACAGATAACCATACCTCTGCGGATCTGGTCTTTTTCCACGCCTCTAAGCAGAATACCTGCATTATCACCGGCTTCACCTCTATCCAATAATTTTCTAAACATTTCCACACCTGTACAGGTAGAAACGATAGGTTTTTCGTCATCTTTCATCATACCGATGATCTCAACGGTATCACCTACTTTAATGACACCTTTCTCGATACGACCAGTAGCAACAGTACCACGACCTGTGATAGAGAATACATCCTCTACAGGCATAATGAATGGTTGGTCTACTAATCGGGTTGGTTCAGGTATATCTTTATCGACAGCAGCCATTAAATCAAGGATGATCTGCTTATATTTTGGATCGCCTTCGAGTGCTTTAAGTGCTGAACCTTTGATAACGGAAGCATGAGCTCCATCAAAGCCCTGAGCGTCTAATAATTCTCTCACTTCCATTTCAACCAGGTCTAACATTTCCTGATCATCAACCAGGTCCACTTTATTCATGAACACAACTATTTTGGGCACCCCTACTTGTTTTGCAAGAAGAATGTGCTCACGAGTCTGAGGCATAGGACCGTCAGTGGCGGCAACTACTAATATTGCTCCGTCCATTTGGGCTGCACCCGTAACCATGTTTTTTACATAGTCAGCGTGACCAGGGCAGTCTACGTGAGCATAGTGCCGATTAGCAGTCTGATACTCTACGTGTGCTGTATTGATAGTAATACCACGCTCTTTCTCTTCGGGAGCTGCATCGATAGAGTCATATGATCTTTTTTCAGCCAATCCCGATTCGGCAAGAATCGAAGTGATTGCAGCTGTTAAAGTTGTTTTACCATGATCCACGTGACCAATAGTACCAACGTTTAAGTGAGGTTTAGTCCTCTGAAAAGTTTCTTTTGCCATGGTTAAGTACCGTTTTTAAAAATTTTAATGATATAAATGAATTTCAATATTTACTAAAAAATAGAGCCAACGAAGGGAATTGAACCCTCGACCCCTTCCTTACCAAGGAAGTGCTCTACCCCTGAGCTACATCGGCTTATGTATCTTTTTTGAGAGAGCTACTATGGTAAGATTTTAGCCACTATCAAATCA
>CAYNIG010000102.1:0-14534 GCA_964396995.1 uncultured Saprospiraceae bacterium
AACCGGCAAAAATCTCGGGCAATTAATTGCCGAAAAATATCAATCGTCAAATACGAAGTGGATTTCTATTTTGCTTTTTCTTGCAGTTGGTTTTGGGTGTGCTGCTTATGAAACCGGCAATATCCTGGGAGCTATTGCGGGTTTAAAACTGATATATCCTGTTCACTCTGTGCTGTATACCCTGCTGATTGTGGCTGCCTGCTTTCTCATACTGTTCAAAGGGACTATAACACAGGTATCGCAAATAATGGGTGTCATGGTCTTTATCATGGGCATTGTATTTTTTTATTTAGCGTGGACAGTAGATATAAATTGGTGGCAGACGATCAAGGATAGCATCCTACCCAGCCTTCCGGCCTCCTCAGGTACACTATTAATTGGCTTGGTAGGAACTACTATCGTGCCTTACAATTTATTTCTTGCATCAGGTATGAAAGTAAATCAATCCCTGTCTGAAATGCGATGGGGCATTGTAATGGCTGTTATTTTAGGTGGATTGATAAGTATTGCCATTCTCATAAGCGGTTTGCTGGTTACCGGCAGTTTTTCATATCAGGCAGTATTCCAGGCTATTAAAATCAAAGCCGGCTTGATGGCTTCTTATGGTTTTGCATTTGGATTGTTTGCGGCCGGATTTAGTAGTGCGATTACAGCACCTTTGGCTGCAGCTATCTGCGCAAAATCATTAATCGGAGAAAAGTCAGTACGTATTTCTTCTTCCAGTATAAATATATATACGCTGAGCTGGATTGTAGTATTGTTTATTGGAGCATTATTCTGCCTGCTACAAATTCAACCTATTCCTGCCATTATTGCAGCACAGGGTATTAATGGTTTGCTACTACCTATAGTATGTGTGGCGCTCTACCTGTGCATTAAAGACAAACAACTTCTGGGGGAAGAATTCAGGCATTCAACACATTGGGATTGGGTTTATTTGATCATTATTTGGGTCACCTGCTTTTTAGGAATATACAATATACAACAGGCACTCATCAAATCATTGGAAGCAGCTGCACGGTACACGGAAAATAAAACCATAGGCATTGCTGCAATATTAAGCAGTATTTTAATTTTGTTTATCAAACAGGATCATAAAAAAACCACTCATTAAAAGGACTGATTGGATAAATAAGGATGGATATAATACGATAGATCGCGGGTAGTCAAAAAATGATTGCCGTATTTGCCTAATTTTAAGTTCCATTTTTTTAAGGCCTTCTGTTTTTGATCTGGTATATGATGGGAAAGCAATCCGATTTCAGGCCAATAGGTTTCACGCCAATATTCTTTTTTAATTGACCACCACGATTTTGGCACATGTATTGGCTCTCTTTGATGTATGCGATGAATATATTTCTCTGCAATCCGGGAAAAGACATTTTCGCTATACCATTCCACTGTCCTCTGAATGGCCTGTTTATATCGCATCATAAACACCAATTCCAGATATAAAAATTGATTCTGGTAAAGAAATAATTCCTCATATTTTTCTTTAAACTCTTTGAACCGCAATGGGAATAAATTCCCTTTTATTGCCCAATTCAGGTCCAGGATTAAGAAATCAATGGCACATCCTTGTTTCCAGATATCAGCTGATGTATTAGATCCCCATACACTGGTCGCAATATATTTATTGGTTGATACCATTTTACCAATGATATCTTCAAGAAAATCCGGTTTCACCAACCAGGTATCCGCAGCCAGTATAATGACATAATCCAGGGAGCTGTATTTTTCTGTACATAGTTTAATACCTTCACTTATCAGCAGGTCCGCTCCTTCGAAATGCCCCGGGTTGGGTAAATAAATCAATTCATCTTCTAAATACTTTTCCGGCCACCATTCTTTTTTCCCATTAAATGCATGAATAATTTTTACTTCTTTCAGCACATCCTGTGCATTCCATACCCCTCGAATTATTTCCATATTGATCCTTACATCCTCTACCCTATTATAGGTATACAGCAGCACTCCGATTTTTAAATCTCTCATATATGAGTTCTGTATTGATGTTTATTCAGACTCCATTACTTTATTAAGAGCCTTATCCAACCAGTCCATATTTTCCTCCACCAGCTGTATTAATTCTATTTGAGCTTGCACACTTCTAATATTGAAACCGTGGTAGGGTTGTTTATAATAAATATCACCCTGCAGATGATCCGTGAGAAACCGAATCGCTTGTTCAACAGCCATCCTCTTAATGGAAAAAGGAATAGCCTTAATTTCAGCAGGGCAAAGTTCATTTTTGGTATTCAAAATATAACCTTTAACAAATTCAATAAAGACATTTTTATCCAATTGAATCTTCCCTTCTTTTCCATCTTCACCTGCAGGATTACACATGGTTCTCAGGACATCGCCCGTATCATAGGTTACTTTTCCCGGCATCAGCGTGTCCAGGTCTACCAGGCAAAGCCCTTTACCATGGCTGTCAAATAATATATTATTTAATTTGGTATCGTTATGGGTGACCCTGGTAGGCAAATTTAAAATGGTTTCTTTATCTATGATTTCCCGTCCTTTATTCAACAAAAAATCGATTTCAAAAAAACACTGATTTGCTCTCTTTGAAATATCTTCAACAACCGCTGTTTTAAATACGCTCAATCTGTTTTTAAAATGGTGAAAATCTACAATGGTTTCTACCAATTGACTGGTATCTATTCCGGCAACCTGCTTATGAAACTCACCTAAAATTTTCCCCACCTCAAAAGCCTGATCCGGAGATTGAAGTTTTTCAAAACTCCTGCTGTCTTCAATAAATTTCATAACCCGCCAATACTGAGCCGAATCCATTAAATATGACTTCCCTGTATTGGTTTTCAATAACGTGATGTGCGGCTGATGCGGATTATGCTTTTCTATATGATTGATTATAATTTCAATATTATTCATCAAACCTTCAATATTTTTAAAGACATGATGATTTAGTTTTTGAACAAGGAATGCCTTGCCTTCGTGTATTACTTTGTAAGTATCATGAATCAAGCCAGTACCAAATCGCTCAGCGGACGCCGGTCGAATCAGTCCAAATTCATGTAATACTTGACTTGGTATCATGCCCATAAATTGGAGGGGTACTTCCCCTCATCCAATAATTTTTGAATCGATTCCATCACGGCAGGTTTATCTTCAGGATAAGTTACTCCAAACCAGGTGGACTCAGATGGCAACACTTTTACATGAGCCAGATGATTTGCAATCATATAGTCGATTATGGTAGGAATATAATATTCAGATTTGGGGTTCATTCCATTTTCCTCCAGGAATGCTTTAAAATGACGGTCTGTTACATTAAAATAATTGGGTACACAACCCCACATATTCATTGATGCAAAATCAGTATCAGATAAAGGTTTTGGATCACCCGATTCACTGTCATATCTTATAATACCATCTTCAAATCTTTTAATTTTAGTCCTTTCATTTACACCAATTAAATAATTATTTTGATCCACATCACATATTCCCCTATTTACCGTACCATGATCTGAAAGTGTATTTCTCAGATAATATCCCACCGTACAATAGGAAGTAACATCTGAAGGAGGTATACCATTTAAAAAATCAGCTAATATCTGATAAGATTCTGCCCCATAAAAATCATCGGCATTGATGACACCAAAGGGTTCTCTTACAAAATCTCTCGCTACCCATACTGCATGTGCCGTACCCCAGGGTTTTGTTCGTTCGGGGTGTATCTGTACTCCTGCAGGCACCATGGATATATCCTGATTTACAAAATGATACTCTGCTTTGCCATCCAATTTATGAGCAAATGCAGCTTCCATTTCAGGTTTAAAGCTTTCCCGTATGATAAAAATGATTTTACCAAATCCCGCTTTGAGTGCATCGTATAACGAATAATCTATAATAGCTTCCCCGTTAGGGCCAAATTTGTCGAGCTGTTTTAATCCGCCATACCTGCTACCCATTCCTGCAGCTAATATTACTAATGAAGGTTTATTCATTATCAATGATTTATTTCACTTTATACCTGCGTAAAGATATTAATTGTATTAAATATCAATAAACATTATAAAATCAACTAATTAAAAATAATTGTCTTAAATTCATCCTCTAATAAATTTTTGTATATGTTTTTAAGTTTACTTGACTGGAGTATTATAGTGGGTTTCCTGATTTTCTCATTACTCATTGGTATTTGGGCTTCTAAAAATGCGGGTAAAAGTGCAGATGAATTTTTCTTATCCGGCCGTAACATGCCCTGGTGGTTATTAGGCTTTTCGATGGTGGCAACCACTTTCTCCTGCGATACTCCTAATCTGGTAACGGGCCTGGTAAGAAAAGATGGCGTGGCCGGCAACTGGGCATGGTGGGTATTTCTACTAACCGGAATGACCACCGTATTTATATATTCCAAATTATGGCGCAGATCCAAAGTAGTGACCGATCTTGAATTCTATGAATTGCGATACGCAGGGGGCATGGCCAGATTTTTAAGAGGATTCCGGTCTGTGTACCTGGGTATAATATTTAATGTAATTATTATGGGTACGGTCTCACTGGCAGTGATAAAAATGGGCAGTATAATGCTGGGTTTGGAGGGTTGGAAAACATTATTAATATTAAACGTGATTACTGTTTTTTACTCTGCTATCGGAGGATTGAAAGGAGTATTATACACCGACTTTTTCCAATTTATTATAGCCATGATAGGTTCGGTAGGTGCGGCCATTTATGTAACCGGATTACCTGAAATTGGAAGTCTTTCTAATTTATTTGCTCACCCAAATGTCGCCGGCAAACTCAATATATTACCAGATTTCAATAACTGGGATCTGGTAAAAAGCATTCTGGTAATACCCTTGTTGATACAATGGTGGTCTGTTTGGTATCCGGGAGCTGAACCCGGTGGAGGAGGTTATATTGCACAGCGAATGTTAGCTGCGAAAAATGAAAGAAATGCTATGGGTGCCACTTTGTTTTTTAATATCATTCATTATTCAGTTCGTCCCTGGCCTTGGATTATTGTAGCCTTAGCTTCTTTGATTATCTATCCCCAGGTAAGTGATATCAGCGCTGCATTCCCACAGTTGCCCGCAGACAAACTTGGCGACGACCTGGGTTACCCTGCCATGCTTACTAAATTGCCTTCTGGTTTACTTGGCATTATAGTAGCCTCCTTAGTGGCTGCTTACATGAGTACCATTTCGACTCAACTCAACTGGGGTTCTTCGTATATATGTAATGACTTATACAAAAGATTTATCAATCCGAATGCAAATGACAAACAAATGGTCACTGCTGGAAGATGGACCACACTGATACTCATGATACTGGGTACTTTTATGGGATTGGCATTGCAGAATGCAAATCAGGGTTTCGATCTTATTCTTTCCATTGGTGCCGGTACAGGTTCCATTTTTTTAATAAGATGGCTATGGTGGAGGGTTAATGGGTACAGTGAATTTGCCGGTATGGTGATTTCATTTGTATTTGCCTTACTCAATGCATTTGTGTTAAAACTTGACAGCTCGGATTCTATTTTATATGGAGTGTTGATTACTACTATTGGTTGGTTGATAATTACCTTCCTTACCAAACCAGAGCCTATGTCTACGCTGGCTAATTTTTACAATCAAATAAAACCGGCCGCTTTTGGATGGAAACCGGTAATACATGCAGCTAATATTAATAAAACAGATGTGGAAATAGGACAGCTTCCTTTGGAAATAGCCTGTACAATCCTTGGTACAATTACCGTATACAGTACCTTATTTTTCTTTGGCTTTGTATTGTATAGTCATTGGACCAATGCCATTTTCTCATTAGTTGTCTCACTTACCGGGGCCTATCTGTTAGCCAGGCAATGGGGCCGATTAAGAGCAGATATTGGATAGTAAGAACATTAATAGTTGGAGGAATATTATGGTTTGTCCCCTATTGAAGATCTAAACCAATCCGCGTACATCATATAATTTTTAGCCGTTCGAGTAATGAAAAAATCAAAATTTTCTTTACTTAGTTCTTTTACTTTTTTTGCCGGTACACCGGCATAAATATATCCGGATTCTAAGATTGTACCTTCCAGGACTACAGCACCGGCTGCAACCAGGCAATCTGAGGGTACTAAGGCATTATCCATAACAATAGCACCCATACCTATTAATGCCCGATCCTGAATAGTACATCCATGCACAATTGCATTGTGTCCTATAGAAACATCATCTCCTATTGTAGTACCTGATTTTTCAAAGGTGCAATGGATCACTGCTCCATCCTGGATATTTACTCTATTGCCCATCTTGATGAAATTTACATCACCACGTACTACGGCATTAAACCATATACTACAATCGTCACCAGTAACCACATCTCCGATTACGGTTGCATTATCTGCCAGGTAAATATTATTCCCGAAATGAGGAGTATACCCGCGCACTGATTTGACTATTGCCATAATTCACTGATTTGTTTAAAATATTCAAGTTTAAAATAATTTATAAAGGTATTATTTCATTGAAATAAATAATAATTAAGGCATAAAAGCGCATTTCCTAAAACCAATTTTGATTTCAAATCAATAGTCAAACCGTTTAAACAGGGACTATTCGAAATATAAAACAGATTTTCAGAAAACAAAAAGAGTCAATACAAGGGCAAACAGGTTAGAAATGTTTTTTTAAGGCCACGATGCCTTGGTCAAGAGGTATTTTTAAATGAATTAAAATCCTTAATTTTCGCCTTCAAATAACAAATAAAATCATATGGCAATCAAAAGATCAGCTACAGCCCACTGGGCAGGCAATGGTAAAGAAGGAAAAGGAACCGTATCTACGGAAAGTGGTGTATTGGCTACGGATAATTATTCCTATAAAACCAGATTCGAAGAGGGCATCGGCACCAACCCTGAGGAATTAATAGCAGCAGCTCATGCAAGCTGTTTTTCGATGAAATTGGCTTTTGTAATGCAAGCTGCAAATTTAATACCGCATAGCATAGATACTAAAGCACAGGTGGTGCTGGACTCTGGTACCATTACTGATATTTATCTATATACCAGGCTAAAAATGGATGGAGTTACAACTGAACAGTTTAAAGCATTTGCAGAAGACGCTAAACTAAATTGCCCTATCTCCAAACTTTTGGCACCGGGAACCAATATCCACCTGGATGCGGAGTTGGCTTAGTTAATGCCTGCGCCAAATACCAATTTATTATGTTGGTTTTCTTTGAGGTAAATACATTAAATACCTGGTTGCAGGATCAAAAAAAATCTGGTGCATCCATTGGATTTGTGCCTACTATGGGCGCTTTGCATGCAGGTCATATTTCGCTCATCGAGGCGTCCCGCTCAGGCAATGATATAACAGTCTGTAGCATCTTTGTCAACCCGACCCAATTCAATGATCCGGTCGATTTGGAAAAATATCCACGCACCTATGAAGCCGACTGCGAACTTTTGATAAAGGGCCATTCTGATGTATTATTTTACCCTGGTGTAGGAGAAATATATCCGGATGATAGTATCGATGTAAAAATAGATCTCGGTGGCCTTGATATCATGATGGAAGGAATGCACAGACCCGGGCATTTCAAAGGAGTCGTACAGGTTGTACACAGATTACTTGACATCGTAAAACCGAACAGGCTTTACATGGGACAAAAAGATTTCCAGCAATTTACCATTATCGACCATATGATTAAAGAATTGAACCTTCCAGTGGAATTGGTGGTATGCCCCATTTTAAGGGAATCTCATGGCCTGGCTATGTCTTCAAGAAATGAAAGACTGTCTACCCAGGGACGCGTAGAGGCAGCAGAAATCTTTAAAGTATTATCAAAATCCAACACCTTACGGCATACAATGAGTCCGTTGCAAATAAAACAGAAATTATTTGCGGACCTAAATCACGATCCGTTTAAGCCGGAATATGTGGAAATAGTAGACCGGTTTACACTTCAACCTATTGATAGCTGGCCGGAGAAAGGAACTCCCGTGATCTGTGCTGCAGTGTGGCTGGAAGGAGTAAGATTGATAGACAATATAATATTGAATTAAAATTCAAAGTACGGTATACCCCTTACCTCTTTCTCATCTCAATTTTTATTAAAATTCTGATATTTTGACAACCTGTTTTCGGCACAGAACCAGCCTCTCATCACCTTGAATATGGTATGTGGTGAGAGGGTCATCGTTAAGCTGGTACGTGGTACATTGTACATTAATTATCCCTACCTTTGCAGAAAATGTTTTTACATATTTTTAAGTCAAAAATTCACAGGGCTACTGTTACTGAAGCCAACCTCAATTATGTAGGAAGTATTACTATTGACGAGGACTTGATGGAGGCTGCCAATATTTATTCTGGCGAAAAACTCCAGATTGTAAACGTAAATAATGGCGAACGGATAGAAACCTATGCCATCAAAGGTCCAAGAGGCTCCGGAAGTATTTGTTTAAATGGGGCTGCTGCCCGCAAAGCAGAAGTGGGAGACCTGGTAATTATCATTTCCTATGCTTTGATGACTCCGGATGAGGCAAAAACATATACCCCTGTAAATATATATCCTGACGAAAATAATAGACTTAGCCTATAAGCCTATATATGAATAAATCACTATTTTTTTCCATTCTAAAATACCTGATCTTCGTCTCATTCGGCGTAGGTTTATTTTATTATGTTTTCCATAGCCAGCAAGAAGTATATCGTATCCAATGTATGGAAGACCCCACACTCGGCGGCAACTGCTCTTTATGGTCAAAATTATTACACGATATCAAACACCTCAATTGGTTTTTGATCTGTCTGGTGATGCTAGGGTTTATAATGAGTAATATAATGCGGGCACGCAGGTGGGTAATCATGTTGAAGCCCCTGGGTATTTTCCCCAGTTTATGGGAAACGTACTGGGCGGTTCACCTCGGTTATTTTGCCAACCTTGCTCTTCCGCGTATGGGTGAAATTGCCCGTGCCGGTACTTTGGCCAAAAGATTAAAGGCTCCACTGGAAAAAGTGCTGGGCACCATTATTTCAGACCGCCTTTTAGATGTGGTTGTTCTTGGCATTTTTACCGCTATTGCTTTTTTCCTTCAAACCCAGATTTTATATAATTTTTTAAGTAAACAAGCCAGTGTATCGGTTTGGCACCTGATGATTGTGGGCATCGTAGGAATAATAGGAATTGCATTTGTGGTGTACCTGTTCAGAACAGATCGTGTTTATCATCCGGTGATAGAAAAACTGAAAAATAAATTGGCTGGATTTATTGCTGGCATTTTCAGCCTGGGCAAAAATGACAGACCATTGGAAATGGCTGCGCTCTCTTTGGGTATTTGGCTGATGTATTTTGCAATGACTGTGATTGGTCTTAAAGCTTTTGAACCTACTTCACAGGTTACTCTGGTTCAGGGATTCATAGTCTTTATCATCGGCAGCTTAGGCATGATTATTCCAACACCGGGCGGTATAGGTCCTTTTCACTTTCTTACCATGAGTGCGCTTGGCATTTATGGTATATCTTCTATTGATGGATTTTCGTATGCTAATCTTTCTTTCTTTATTATTCAGATTGTGACCATATCTGCTTTCGGCTTATTCGCTATGTTTTATCTGGCAAAAAATAAACACAAACCCGTTCATCACTAAAATGTCTTTATACGACAAAATATTTACTGCAGATTCGATACATCAGCCATTGCTTTTATGGAAATCATTAAATAAAAAAATTGTATTTACTAATGGATGTTTTGACTTACTCCACAAAGGGCATGTAGATTACCTGGAAAAGGCAAAAAAACTTGGAGACATCCTCATTGTAGGATTAAACAGTGACACTTCGGTCTCGATGATCAAAGGCAAAAACCGGCCAATCCAGGAAGAAGCCGGCAGGCTTGCTGTAATAGCTGCCCTTGAGGCGGTGGATGCTACTCTGACATTTTCGGATTCGACACCAATCGAATTAATAAAAATAATAAAACCCGATGTGCTCTGTAAAGGCGGTGATTGGCCAATAGAAAAAATAATTGGTGCAGATTTTGTGCAGTCCTATGGGGGCAAGGTAAAAACCATTCCTTTTATCAATGGTTATTCAACAAGTAAGATTGAACAAAAAATCAGGGACCAAAAATGAATATTGGCGAAATAAAAGAAATTTTAGAAACTTGGGCTCCTTCACAGTATGCAGAAGAGTATGATAATGTAGGCTTGATTACTGGTAATTCAACCGCTGAAATCACCGGTATACTAATTTGCCTTGATAGTGTTGAAGAAACCATCAGGGAAGCACAAAAACTGGGATGCAACCTGATTGTGGCTCACCACCCTATTGTATTTAAAGGATTAAAAAAAATCAACGGTGCCAATTACGTTCAACGTACCATTATAGAAGCTATTAAAAACGACATTGGTATATACGCCATTCATACCAATCTCGATAATATCATCACCGGGGTCAACAAAAAAATTGCCGACTTGCTGCACCTCGTTAATACAAGAATTTTATCGACTAAACTCTTTTCCGCTTCGGATAAAGAGGCCGTTGGAGCCGGAATCATAGGAGAATACCCGGCACCCTTAAAAATCGATGAATTCTTGCTCATGCTCAGGAAAAACATGGATCTCCCATTGATAAAACACACTCATTTGTGCAAGGACCAGGTATCTAAAGTGGCCCTATGCGGAGGTTCAGGCAGTTTTTTAATTTCAGCTGCAGTCAAAGAAAAAGCCGATGTTTTCATCACAGCAGATCTGAAATACCATGAGTTCTTTGATGCCGACTCACAGATTATTTTGATGGATATAGGCCATTATGAAAGTGAAAAATTTACTGTTGATCTCATTGCAGATTATCTATTAAACTTTATACCCTCTCATTTGATTCATAAAACAACCTGCAAAACCAACCCTGTGCAATATTTTATGTGATTTTTGGGATAAAAAATCGTACTTTTGCATTCGCTTTTTCAATAACGACTTTAACATTTCTTATAAAAATCTGATTACCAATGATTAAAGCAGATATTCCAGTAGCATTACAGCTTAAAAAATTATACGAATTACAACAAATCGATTCTCAAATCAATGAATTTGAAACCTTGAAGGGTGAACTTCCTGTTGAAGTTAGTGATCTTGAAGATGAATTGGCCGGTCTGGATACCAGGTCAAAAAAACTGGATGAATCCATTAAAAATGTTGAAAAAGAAGTAGCCAGATTCCAATCCGGCATCAAAGATTCGAAAGCATTGATTGCTAAATATGAAAAGCAATTAGATACGGTAAAGAACAATCGTGAATACGATGCGTTGATGAAAGAAATCGAGCTGCAAAAGCTTGAAATTGAACTTTTTAATAAAAAAATAAAAGATACCGAAACCCAGGCCGTAGCTAAAGAAGAGCAATTAAAAGCTACCAAAGAAAAAATAAAACAGAAGAAAAAAGACCTCGAAGTAAAAAAAGTAGAGCTGGACGAAGTTATTGCCAAGACTGAAGAAGATGTGGCCAAATTGACTAAAAAGTCAGATAAAGCTAAAAAAGATATAGATGCCCGGTTATTGGAAGGCTATAATCGAATAAAGAAAAATTATCGAAATTCTCTGGCAGTGGTGACTGTACAGCGAGATTCCTGCGGTGGATGTTTTAATAAAATACCTCCACAAACCCAATTGGAAATCAGTCAGCACAAGAAAGTATTGGTATGTGAGCATTGCGGTCGTATCTTAGTAGACGAAAGCATCTCTTTAGTTGAAGGTTAAGAATCATACCCGGTACACACTCACTTTACTTTTATCTATACTTATTTATTTTACCAGCCGTGGTGATTCGGCTTATTTTGATTTTAATTCCAATTGTAAAGAAGCTTTCAAAAATATACTGGAGTTAAAGCTGGACAAGGCTCAAGCCGCTATCCATCGATTTAAGGACACACAAAATAAAAACTTGTCTTATGATTTCATTGAAGACTATATTGATATTATCAGGATTTACATCAGCGATGACAAAACCCTTTTTAAAAAATTAGAGCAGAACGAAAAACTCAGAGTAAATAAAATAGGATTATACGAAAATATAACTTCCCCGTATATTAAATACACTCAGGCAGAAATACATCTTCACTGGGCCTTGCTTCATTTGAAATTTGGCTATTATCTTTCTGCATTCAACAAAATCAAAAAAGCTTTTAATCTCCTGCAAGCCAACACCAAAACATTTCCTGCCTTTGTACCCAATCAAAAAAGCCTTGCTATAATTCATGCCATGCTTTCTACAGTGCCTCAGGAATACAAATGGATCATAAAGACCATGAGCGGCATGTCAGGGGATATGGACCAGGCCAGGTTTGAATTGGAACAGGTGATTCTGTATACTGAAAAAGCAGACTATTTGTTTAAAGACGAAGCAGTGCTTACCTATATTGTTTTGGTCACCAATTTTGACAATGATATCTCTTCTGCCTTTACCATTTTAGATCGTACAAAACTGGATCCGGCATCCAGTCCCCTGATCAGCTATGTGTTTGCTCATCTTGCTTTCAAGAATTTCCAGAATGAAAAAGCCTTGGCCTATTTATTAAATTCTCCTTCCGGCAATGATTATTACCCATTTTTTTACCTTGATTTTCTTATTGGCTTGAGTAAGCTGAGGAGACTGGATAGTGACGCACATTTGTATTTACAGAAATACATTTCAAATCATAAAGGATTGCATTTTGTAAAAGAATGTTATCAGAAACTTGCCTGGGCCGAATTAATTAAAAATAATACCGCTGGATACAAACATTATATGAATTTACTTAAAACGAATGGTACCCAGGTGATTGACGAAGACAGGCAAGCACAGCGGGAAGCAATCCAAAATAAGATTCCCAATGTGCATCTGCTGCGGGCACGGCTATTATTTGACGGAGGCTATTTTAATAAGGCTGAATCCATCATTCTTGCCAATCAAAATGAATTGAACAAATCAGCAGATGCAGAACTTGAAGCTAATTACAGGCTTGGCAGAATCTACCATCAATTAAATAAATTTGACAAGGCTATTGTGTATTATATGAAATCCTATCAGCAAGGCATTCAACATCCAGCGTATTTTGCCTGTGCCTCAGCACTTTACCTGGGGCAGATATATGAAAAATTGCAAAAAAAGGATCTTTCTATTTATTTTCTTGGAAAATGTCTTGATGTCTTTCCGAAAGAATACAGCAATAGCCTGCATCAAAAAGCCAAAGCAGGGCTAAATAGAATAAAATAAAAATCTTGACATAACCAATCTTTATGAAATTTATAAAATTTTTCGGTTTCCTTGTTTTAGGTATTGGCTCAATTTATTTCTTGGGTCCCGCTCCTTCACATCCGGTTTATACCCACCAGCTGATAGAAGTACCCACTCAACCAATTGAACTGGAAAAATACATAGCAACGAAAGAGAAAAAATACGAACCCATAAAGCCGGGTAACGAGGCTAAAATCATTTGGTACAATGATTCAATTAAATTTAAAACTCCCTATTCCCTTATTTATTTGCACGGTTTTTCAGCCTCACATGAAGAGGGAAATCCCATTCATACGCAAATTGCTAAAGAATATGGAATGAATCTTTTTCTTACAAGATTGGCCGATCATGGTCGTGCCAATGAGGAACCCTTATCCGGATTTACAGCTAAAGGTGCCTGGGAAGATGCTATCGAAGCCTTGGCGATGGGAAAAGCAATAGGAGAAAAAGTCATACTTATGTCTACTTCTACGGGAGGTACTCTATCCATAATGTTAGCAGCACAGTTTCCCGAGATTCATGCTCAAATATTAATGTCACCCAATATTGCAATCAAAGACCCGACAGCATTTATGTTAAATAATCACTGGGGCCTGCAAATCGCAAGGAAAGTAATGGGAGGCAATTACAGAATAGTAGCGGATACTACAGCTCTCTACGCTAAATATTGGAATCCCAAATACAGAATTGAGTCTTTAGTAGAGCTGGAAGAATTAGTTGAATCAGGAATGAATCAAAATACATTTAAAAAAATCAATCAGCCTACCCTTTTATTATATTATTACAAAGACAAATTACAACAGGATCCTGTGGTAAGTGTGGATGCCATGAGGGAAATGTTTTCTTCTCTTCGGACTGATAAAGATTTAAAAAAGGATGTTCCACTTCCCAATGTGGGCAATCATGTGCTCGGCTCTTATGTAAAAAGTGCAGACCTGGAAACCGTAAGATTAGAAATTGAAAAATTTATAGATTCCATTCTCAAGATTCCCAGAATCTCACAAAATTTCCATCAGAATAACCATTAACGGTGTATTTAACATTTTTATTTAAAATATGATCATTTATATATTTAATAAATTATTATTGTACAACATATTGATTTTCATATTTATACAATACAATTTTAAATTTATATGAAAACAGAAAAAGGTTAAGATTGGTGAAATATCGAATTTTAACACCATTTATTCTATTCTGAGTAAGTTTTAACATATCACGCTAGCAATTTGGGCTTATTTTTGATTCTGACAAATTATAATTATCCCTCCCATGATCGTATTCAGTATAGCA
>CAYNIG010000103.1:0-14516 GCA_964396995.1 uncultured Saprospiraceae bacterium
TACATCTCATAATTATAGTGACGGGCTACATTTTTTTAAAAGAGTCTTCTGTTAAATCATAAAGAAAAGAGGATCTGTAGTTGCGTATAAGTATTTTTTTATACACTGACCGGAAAAACGGTTTAGAATTTATTATTTCATTTACTGCTTTTTATCCTTCATTTACATTCCATATCAACCACCATGAAAAATTCAATTAAAAAGACATTAAAAAGGATAGCAATTATTTTCGCCATACTCGTAGGGGTTTTAGCCATTGCCGGGGGCTATATTTATTCTATCATCCCTAAACCTATTGCTCCTGTTCCATCTCTACAAACAGAACTATTTCAAAACCATAAAAATCAAACCCCTCCTCAGGGTAAATATATTTATAAAAGCGCTACAGAGCTTGCTTTATTAATAAAAAATAAACAAGTAAGCTCCGTAGAAATAGTAAACGATATCATTACGTATATAAAACATCACAATCATAAATACAATGCAGTGGTGTGGCTATTCGAAGATCAGGCAATGAAAGAAGCAGCAAGGGCTGATTCGTTATTATCCGCAGGTACTGTTCAAGGTCCTTTGCATGGTGTCCCCATTACGGTGAAAGAACAATTTTCAGTGGCAGGTTCTTACCTAACATTGAACTCTAAGATGATAGGGGGCTTCAAACCTGGAGAAGATCAAGCATTGGTAAAACAACTCAGAAAATCAGGAGCAATTATAATCGGTACCACAAACGTACCCGCAATGTTGATGGATTATCAAACTCAAGGCGAAATATATCCAACAGCAAGCAATCCATATGATACCACCCGCACACCAGGCGGAAGTACAGGTGGTGGTGCTGCATCTCTGGCTGCCGGCTTTGTGCCTTTAGAATTGGGTGCAGATATGGGCGGAAGTATACGTGTGCCTTCATCCTTTTGTGGATTGTATGGATTAAAAACTACAGAATTGGCGGTAGATATATGGGATCAGAAATTTCCAGGCATGGAATTTGACAATAAAAATGCTGCATTAGCAGTGGCAGGGCCTTTGGCTCGAAATACCCAAGACCTGGAGTTGATGTGGAATGTAATAAAAGAGACTCCCAATCAACTTTTAAAGAGTACACCATATGATTATGATACCATCAAATCATTAAACCAGTATAAAATAGCATGGTATGATGCGCTAAAGTTCGGCGAATTCCTGATTCCCGTGCATCACGATATTAAAAATAAACTTACTACATTGCTGGATAGCCTGCAGGTACATGGTGTACAGACAGAGAATACCATGCCAAATACATTTTCAGAGCAATTCCAAATTTTTATGGGTCTCATGGCCTATATGAATACGTATGGCCAACCCTGGATCATCAGAAAATTTATAGTAGATGGATTTAAAAAAATGGGAGATGGACCTATAGATCTTTCAAAATCATATGAGCTGGCTATGTCCCAAGATGCTAATAAACATAAAGAATTTATAAACAATCGAAAAACCATTATTGAAGAATGGAATAATTTTTTTAAGAAATATGATTTTTTAATCTGCCCTGTAATGCCGATGCCGGCTATAAAAAAATGTCCGATGGGAACCAGTATCGAAATAGAAGGGAAAGAAGTAAATTATTGGGTATCCGGATCCTATGCACTGATGGTGAATGCTTTGGGTCTGCCCTCTATCACTATACCGCTTGGTTTGAATGAAGAAGGATTACCTATAGGTGTGCAAGTTATTGGTAAATATTTTTCAGAACCTCAGCTTATCCATTTTGCTAAATTATTGGAAAATATTACACCTGGATTTATCAAACCAAAAGAATTATAATCAAATTTGTGAAATATCAATTTTGCATTTGATTTCAATAAACCATAGTATCAGTTCACGTAATATTATTATGCCCTCAGAGTAAAAAAAATACGGGCTACTAATACACTATTCTCAAGATTTACCCCGAGGTATCAAATACTGATTCATCCATTCTATATTCGATTGCATGGTCTTCAACACCATTCTGGGTTCAGTAGGACCATGTGGTTGTCTTGGTAAGGCAAGTAATTTAACAGGTACTCCTCTTCGGCGTAATGCATTATAAAACATTACAGAATTTGTAAAGGGTACTCTGAGGTCAGCTTCACCATGTTGTAATAAGACCGGCGTCTTTACATTTTGAACAAATCTCAGTGGGGAGTGGCTGTCGTAGGTAGACCAGTCATTCCAGGGATCGGTTTTAAAATAAGAAGGCAAAAAGCCTTCGATATCATCAGTGAGGTTTTGATGAGCAAGGTCTACTACAGGCGCACCAATGGAAGCAACTTTAAACCGACTGGTATGGCCAACGATCCAACTACTCATAAATCCACCATAGCTCCACCCCATCACACCCATTTTGTTTTCATCCGCTACACCCATCTTTATTACCTGATCTACTCCAGCCATTATATCATCAAAATCTTTACCTCCCCAATCAGCTCGGTTAGCCATTCTAAATTCAGGACCATATCCGGTAGAACCACGCGGATTAGGTCGGAGTATAGCATAACCTTGTTCCGCCAAACTGGCAATAGGATAGACTCCTCCATTTCCTGCCACACAAGTTTGTGCAAATACACCGGCAGGTCCCCCGTGCACATTTAACAGAAAAGGTACCTTTTGCCCTGCAGTATATCCTATAGGATAGGTAAGCAATCCCTCAATTTCCTGGCCATCTTTACTTTTCCAGCTTATCACCTCGGTTTTTGGTAAGGGCAATTTCGAATTCGACTCATTTAAATTGGTAAGTTTCGCCGGTGAAAATACATTGGTTCCAGAAATAAAGGCTTCCGGAAATTTTGATGGATTCTGTTGCAGAAATCCAATATGGCTTCCGGTAGCATTTAGTGCAGGCAAAGAAATATATTCCTTACTTCCGAAGGTAAATTCGGTGCAGGATGTTCCGTCTACATTCAACTTATATATTGTGTTCAAAGTATGTTTTGCCTCTGACACCAGTATGGATTTATTATCACTTGACCAGCCGAGTAAAGTGAGGTCTGCATTGGGAGTTTGTTTTAGCGTTGTTATTTTACTTTCGGACATAGAGTACAATTTTGTAAAATCAGGTCCAGCCCAATCTACCGGATCTGTGGTACTGTGAAAAGCAATATATTTTCCATCATGACTAAACTGTGGACTATTTTCTCCTGCCTGGCTGGTTGCCACCGGTTTGATTTTGCCCGTCAAAATTTCAACCATTGAAATATCGCTGTTTACCACATCGTTTACCTCCGGCGATTTACTATGACTAAACACAATGAATTTACTATCGGGGCTCCAATCAAAGTCTGAAATATTATAAGGTTCTTTCACAAGCAGTTCACTTTTGTACTTATGCAAACTATCTTTCGCTGAAAGATTTAATACAAATAATTTATTTTGTTTTATATTTTCATCCATATAATACCAGTCCTCTTTAGCCTTTTTATTTTTTTCTTCCTTTTCTGTCATACGATCTGCCATCAGAAAAGCAATGGACTTACCTTCAGGACTCCATTCAAAAGCACTCACTCCGGATTTTACATCAGTTAATTGCTCTGCCTCACCGCCCAGGATGGATATTCTATACAGATTGTTAACTCCACTTCTCGAAGAAGTAAAGGCATAATTCATTCCATCCGGACTCCATTTAGGGTTGGAGGAATTTTTATCTGAATGGCTGAGTTGCACCGGGTTTTTTCCATCACTATTTACCAGCCATATTTGGTTTATATATTCACTTCTGTCTTCGGTCATTATGGCCTCTCTTACAGTATACAATACTTTATCCCCTTTAGGAGATACTTGCACCGAACTGATATTTTTCAATTTAAGCAATTGCTCAGGATTCCAATGCTGAGCAAAACTTATTGTACAAACAGTAAGCAGAATACTGGTAAAAAATAAATTTTTCATTTTTTCTATTTAAAAACCTGAAATTAATAAAAAAATCCTGACAGCTTACAGCCGTCAGGATCTGACCAAATTTTATAGTTTTCCTCAAGTGAATGAGGAAGTTAGTTTAATTAATATCCGGAGTTAACATTTCCGCTGTATTTGGTACCCGGTCTGGAAGATCCAGGAGTATTTTTGCCTGCGTCAGGACCTGCCGGTCGTTCCATACTTATATCATTTCCGGTCGCCACTCTGAATTCCACTCGTCTATTAATGTATTGATCCATTTCCAATTGTTTTGGTATGTTATGATTATCCGGCAAGTTGCCCACCATCGGCAATTCTTCACCTCCATATTGCAATATAAACCTATCCTTAGGTATTCCATATTTGGAGACCAGGTAATTAATGGCTGCGTCTGCTCTTTTATACGCCAACACCTTATTGTAATCGCTGGCTTGTCTCACATCGGTATGACCTACAGCAACTATTTTTAATTCAGGATGAGATTTCATTACGGTAGCCACATGATGCAATTGCCCATAAAATTCTGGTTTGATATAATACTTATCTAAATCAAAATGCACCATCGGTAAAAACCAGTCGGTTTTTATATTTCCAATCCTGGAATTGATCAGATTTACCACATCATCCTCAGTCAGCATTTTTTCTTTTTCAACATTTGCAATACCTATACCATCTACCGTAAATCCGGGAGGAGAGTAAGGCTCTTTATCCTGGTGGTCTGGTACACCGTCGTGATCACTATCCAATGCAACACCTTTGGTATCCACTACCGCACCGGTAGGTGAGATTTTTTCCTGATCTATCATATCTATTACACCGTCTCCATCAGTATCGTTAAGGTCCAATACGGGTCGTTGTTTGAGATCAGCTACATCATTGAGCACTCCATCCAGAGGATTGAGCCAATAAAGAGGCTCCGTTTTTTTATTAAAGTTTCCCAGATTGATTCCAAGCCGCACATTGGTATAGTGTGAAATATCATTATTGTTCGATTGATCCAAAGGAGTGCGATAAACGAAACCGTCCAATAAATCATTATCCGATGTAAGCAATTGGTGCTCCACCCCGATATTTATCCTCTTGCTCAGTTTCCTGGATATACCGGTACCGGCTGAAAAAACAGCATGAACATTGATATCGTCTCCCCATCTGAATATCGCAACCTTTTTCCGAGCTTGGGTTTCGTACTTTCCATCCAGGATATTCCTTACTTGTTTTTTGATCGATTTTCTGCCCGATTTTGTATTTACATTCCCAGTAACAGAAGTAAAATCGTAAGCAGCATCTCCTTTCAAAACATCGAGTTTGGTTACATTATTATCAAATCCCAAACCCATAAATACATACCAATTCCACTTATTTCGTTCCTTATGAAAAAGCAGGTTGCCTATATTTACTACCCCATTGAGGTTAGCTGTAAAAAAACTTTCTCTGAAGTTTCTATATATTCCATTATGTTTACCTCTGGCTGTAGTCTCACTTAAATCCTGAGCAGCAGTTTCTTTATTGGTAAACTGTGGGTCGAGCCCCGAGGTTCTGCCAATCATTAGATCACCTCGCAATGAAAATACATAATGGATGGCTTTGCGTAAATGCAATCCAACCCCCCATCCGGAGAGTGGTTGCTTTGGGTCTACATCTCCATCGGTAAAAAAATGGCCCGTGTGGATACCCAATTCCCACATATTTTTTGGTTTAGCAGAATATTTTCCTGCTCCCATACGCCATTGTTTGTTTTGCTCCGGGTTTACCGTCATTTCATCAGTAATTTTAGGAGTGGTCCATGTGTCATCTTGCCCTATTGCCATAGTAGAGAGTAGGCAAAATGCAATAAACAGTTTAAAAGACTTCATAATTTGTTTAGGCTAATTTTAATAATCCCTGTGTTAAAAAAAACTGAACTTTTTTGGTTATCTGGGAATTCGGGGCAAAATTACTTAAAATTTTCGCAAAGAAAAGTATATTTTATCATTTCTATTTAAATCTGTTAGATATTTTAAAAAAACATAATATTACTTTAATTTTGACTCGCAATTCTAATGAGTATCCAATTAAATAAGACTGAAAAAACAGGGTTTGGTCACAACATTTCATTTATAGAAAAAGCTGATGAAAATTTAACCAATTTTGATTTGTTAATTTGTTGTCACCCTAGGTTGTATAAAAGTCTGAGTGCTGAATTCCAAAACTTAGCTTTTCCTTTTAAGAATCAAAAAATAGGAATGGTTAATTTAAATGAAAATACAAATTCTTCCTTATTTAATAATCTTAATGAACAAAACCCCGTACATATTATTATCGGATTTGAAAGCCTGGGAACTGAATACTATCAAGCCTCAAATCTTGGTCAGCTAACTAATAATTGGATAATCATACATCCATCGCTTGCACAGAATCAGGATTATTTTAAGCATTTACAGACGGATATTGTGGATGGAACCAAAAAAATCAGGTTCCTTGGCCATCAAACACATATCACCCCGACTGAAGGCCAGGTTCAGAATATGGAAGCTCTAAGATTAGGTCAGATCAGACAAAATATAGATATGGTCGAACCCTGGTGCAGAACGGTTGATCATGTCATTTTCCATAGCGAAAGTCTGCGTAAAACGGATTTTACAGCAAAATCCCACTCCAATCCGGGAGGTTTTACGTATGAAGAGGCATGCAAACTTTCTCAATTCATAGGCGCTTCATCGCATTTAAAATCGATTGCCTATTTGCTGCCCGCAGAAACAGCGCTGGATGCCAATTCCTACGCAGTATTAAGTCAATTAATCTGGTACCTAATCGATGGGTACCATCATTACAGAGAGGATAAACCGGTAGAAAAGCACAAACTCACCCAATATATAGTCCATGCCGCACATCGGGATTTGGATATTAATTTTTGGAAAAACAACGATTCTGGGCGGTGGTGGATGGAAGTCCCTGGTCACGAGAATTACTGGATATCATGTACTTATGATGATTACCTGGAGGCCTCCCAAGGTGAATTTTCGTCAAAACTTATTCATGCGTTGAATCATAACTAGTTTGGTTAATGATTTTTTCCATTGTCATGCTTCTGCTACCTTTCACCAATATAGCCGAATGTTTGAAATTTGATTTATCAAACCACTCTTTAGCCTGTAGTACATTTTCAAATTGAAAAAATTCATTTCCATTATTAAGGTCAACAAATCCCAGACCCACCAGGCACACTGTTTGCCATGCACTATTGTGTTCTCTGACCACCTCCAGTACTTTATTATGAGCCCAGGCTCGATCATCACCCATTTCCTTCATTTCTCCCAAGACTAAGATTTTCTTCTTCTGGGTCTTATAAGCAGCAAATGATTTGATTGCTTCAATCATACTGGTGGGATTTGCATTATAGGCATCCATCAGAATTTCATTTGTTCCCTGTGTAATCCACTCAGATCTGTTGGCTTTAGGCAAGTAAGCTGTAATTGCTTTTACAATTTTATCCCAGTCGACTTTAAAATAAACACCTACAGCAATTGCGGCTTCAATATTTTCCAGATTATATAACCCCGGTATATGAGTTTTAATATGGGTTATGGTGTTTTGGTAATTAATTTCAAGCTCAAGGCCAGGATCTGATTTAATCACTTCAGATTTCAGGTCTCTATGAATAAAACATTTGTTCATATCGAAACCTTTGGAAAGTGATCGCAAAACGGGATCGTGATCATTGATAAAAGCAGTGCCACCATGGTCTCTCACGTATCTGTACAAATCAGATTTTGCCACGATAATTCCTTCGAGGCTTCCAAAACCTTCCAGATGAGCGTGTCCAATACGGGTTATCAAACCGTAGTCGGGCATGGCAATAAGGCATAACTCAGCAATTTCACCAATGTGGTTGGCACCCATCTCTATGACTGCAATTTGAGTATCTGCCTTGATGCCAAGTATGGATAGTGGTACTCCAATTTGGTTATTCAAATTTCCAATCGTTGCAAAAGTGCTGTACCGCTCAGACAACACACAGGCTATTAATTCCTTTGTTGTGGTTTTAGCAACTGAGCCCGTAATAGCTATGACCGGCACACGAATTGATTTTCTATGGGTCTTCGCCAACTCCTGCAAAGTAATTAAAGTATCTTTAAAATAAACGCACCGGGAATTTTGAGAGGTAAGATTCTGATCTGAGACGATAGCTAATCTAGCACCTTTTTCAATAGCCTTCAGGGCAAATTCATTGCCGTTGACTTTTTCTCCCGGAAGAGCAAAAAAGAGCTGATTGGGTCTAAGTGTACGGGTATCTATACTGATACCCTCAGATTGCAGAAATTCCTGATATAAAGCAGAGATATCCATAAAAAAATAATCCCTGCAAGTTATATCACCTGCAGGGATTATATACTATTATCTTAATATCTTATTATTTATATCTTCTTTTAACCGCTTTTGGTTTTACACCAAAGTCATTGCCTTTCTGGTCATTCATACTTTGAGCACCCAGGCGGGACATGGCACACCTGAAACCTATTGTTTTATCTCCTTTATCTTCATCTTTCCACCTTCTGGTTCCCGGGGACAACCAGTAGGCTCTGTCAGCCCACGATCCCCCTTTGACCACTCTCGATTTATTGCTTATCAGGGTATGAACACCATAGTCATAAAATACTCCTGCGGTATCATCACCATCCTTATAATCAGTTAAATTACCTTTGTTGTAATTTTCTCGTTGCTCCAGTTCATCTAATTTCACAGATCTGTACTTTATTCTACCCAGACTATCTTTCTGCAATGCACCAAGGCTGTCTAAGTCCAAAATTCTGAATTCATTTCCTCTAAAAGGGTTTAAATCCTGTTGTTCTTCATCACGAAGAGTAGTACTGGTTAACGGCCTGTACACATCTGCAACCCATTCACTTACATTGCCACCCATATTGTAGAGTCCAAAATCGTTCGGAACATAGGATCGCACATTAGTAGGGATATTACCCTGATCATTGAGCTTTCCAGCTGTACCCATATAGTCACCCCGCCCTCTTTTAAAATTGGCCATAATTTTGCCCTGATTTTTGGTATGCTTTTTATACCGCACGGTATTTCCATCCCATGGATAAATCCTTCTTTCTGCAATCAATTCATCATTTTTGGTCACCTGTTTGCCATTAAGGCTCAAAGCGGCGTATTCCCACTCGGCTTCAGTAGGCAATCGGTACGACGGTAATAAAATTCCATCTTCAAATCGTACCTGCCTTTCTCCCCCAGTCTGTATGTCTTTGAGGTTTTTTCTAACATTGCCCTGATACTGTCCGGCCAAATAAGTTTTTGAATTAAAATTTTCAGCATCCTTTTGCTCTGGATTTGGATTCAATACCCCTTTTTCGATGAGGATCATTTCATTTACCCGATCGGTTCTCCATTCACAATAATCATTAGCTTGTTTCCAGCTAACACCGACCACAGGGTAATCATCATATGATGGATGCCTGAAATAACTTTCCAGAATGGGTTCATTAAATGAAAGCTCTTCACGCCATACTAATGAATCTGGCAATGCTTTTTGGGCCACTTTTGGATAAGAAACATATACCCGCTGCAACCAATATAAATATTCACGGTAATCTACATTGGACACTTCCGTTTCGTCCATATAAAATGAAGATACGGTCACCCTTCGTTGTTCATTGTTCCAATTGAAAGGAACATCTTCTTCGGTAAGTCCCATTACATAAGTACCCCCTTCTACAGGTACCAGGTTGGGGCCAGTCACCTGACCAGCATAGTCGAGTTTTTCAAAACCACCCCATTTTTGGTCATTATACTTCCAACCCGTTGAGGAAGATCTTTCATTGCTCTTTTTAGAGCAAGAATTTAAAATCATGGATACACATACGATCAGGAAAAAAATTTTTTTCATGTGTTTTTTGTCTAATTTTTCTTCTTTTAGAATACCTGCAAAAAGGCTGCCAAATATACGACAAATCTTTGGCACGATGTATAAATGGAAATAGCTTGTTAAAAATTGCTTAACAAGTTAATAAGATTTACCTAAATAATTGGAAACAGTCATTATAATCCAAAGATTTCTTAATTTTTTGATCGTCCAGATTAAATACAATTCCTATTTCATGTGCCCCGCCTGATCTCAGGGTAAGACTAGACAGTGTAGCATCAAATGAATAGGAAATTTTCATATTATTCACCCTCACTCCTGCATTAAATATGGCTGCATCAATATTTGAAGGGGTCATTCGCAACCACCCACCTGTAAAGAATGAACCTAAACCTAGGTATGCCCCGCCAAGCAATTCTCTAAAGTTACTTTGCTGAGTATATAATATATTGGGACTGATAAAAATATTGGTTTTACCCGGTTTGGCATCCAACAAGGAAATCTGGCTGCCTGCATGTAGTGTCATTCGCACAGGTAATCCACTGGAAGTGCCATCCGTAACTTTTACAAATCGTACATCCGGGTTATTGATATGATTGAGGCTAATCCCTCCGTAAAAAAAGGGACTATATATCATAGTTCCCATAGCCAGATCCAAATAGGTTCGGTTGGTTTTATCTGGTCTTATATCATTACTGGGTATCGGTGAACCACCCGGACCAACTTCGCCGTAGAGAGGATCCAATTGGTCTGGAAAAATGAGTTTGTCCCAGCCTACTGAAGCAATCACTCCTCCTAATTCCAAACCGGTCTTTATATAAGTCGATTTTGCAATTTTAAGTCTGTATGAGTACACTGCGGCAAGTTTGGTAGTCTTGTATAGTCCATGTCCTGAGTCATCCGTGAGGATGGATGCGCCAATACCACTATTAAAATCACTGAAAAACTGATCATAGGATATCGCATAAGTACGATAAGCTTGAGAGATCAAAGGCCACTGATTTCGGTAGTTGATCGCAAACCGGGGACTATTGGTATTACCAGCAAAGGCAGGATTCAATAACAATGGGGATGAATAAAACTGGCTCAATACCGGATCCTGACTATAAATCAGGCAAATATTTAAGAATAAAATAACAACTGTGAAGGTCTGTGCCAGGTTTTTCAATCCGTTTTTTAATTAATAGTTTTATGATTTTAAATATAAATATAACCTTAACTTTGAAATGGCCATGTTAAGACTGCTGTTAATTTTTGTATTTTTCCTTTCTTCCTTTTCAAACTTAAGCTTTAAATATATAATTCATTTTTCTCCAATATTCAATTCCGTTTTAAATGATGGAGATATTTTTAAAATATCAGTGGATCAAAGCGGAATATTCAAATTGGACTATAATTTTATAAAGAACGAACTGGGAGTATTAAATATTGATAGTAAGGATCCTAGAAACATTCAACTATTCTCTTTCGGATCTGGAATGCTTCCTGAAATAGTATCTCCTGCTTATGATTCGGGCCTTAAAGAACATGCCATATTTATAGATGGGGAAAATGATGGAAAATTTGACAGCAAAGATTACATATTGATGTATGCCCAGGGACCTGATGCCCAGTTTTATTCTGAAAATGATGCAATGGTTTTAGTAAAAAAAAACATCTATAGCCGGAGTACCATACTGTTGATAAAATTCGGATCATCTGCAGGAAAAAGGATTAAAATAAGTCCAAATTCTCCACTGCCAGTCAGCGAAGAAATTGAAAACTATATTAAAGTCCAGCATCTGGAGGATCAAAAAATCAATTTGCTTCATGGTCGCACAGTCACTTATGGTTCAGGAAAAGAATGGTTTGGAGATTTTTTTAAAACCACACGAAAAAAAGACTATACCTCTGCTTTTAATCTGAATGATTTAATTCCTGGTTCGAATGCAAAAATTAAAGTTGCCTTTGCAGGCAGGTCGGATGTATGGACAGAAGCCTTTTTGCAGGTCGATAAAATTTCAAATAAGATCGATATACGAAATACCAATACCAGTGATGTAGAAGATGATATCGCCAGAGAAGGTCAAAAGTCGTTTGAAATACCAATTGCCAGTACAAGTACAATTGGAATTTCATATCCTGCAATTTCTTCGCCCAGTGAAGGGTGGTTAAATTTTATTACTTTAAATACAATGCACCCTTTGAAATGGACAGATAAGCAATTTATCTTTTTTAATCTTTCTGCTGTAAATAAAAAGGCCGGATTTGTATTGACTCAGGCAAATCCCAATCTGGAAATCTGGAACATTTCTGATGAACTCTATCCAATGAACCAGCAAACAAACTTTTCCAACAACAAACTTGAGTTTTCCAGGCCACTTTCAAATGAACTTGAACGATTTATAGTATTTGATAAAACAGGGGCTATTCCAAATCCTGTTAAAGGAAAAAAAATTCCAAATCAAAATCTATCCTCCATAGCAGATGCCGAATCCATTATACTCTATTATCATGATCCCGATAATCCGGCCACCAGTTTTGAAAAAGCAGCCATTCGTTTAGCCCAGCATAGAACAGAGTCTTCCAAAATAAAGACTTTAGCCATTCCAATAGATAAGGTTTATAATGAATTCAGTGCCGGACAAATTGACCCTGGTGCTATCAGAAATTTTGCCAGGCAGCTTTATATAAATAATCCAAAATTTAAATACCTGACTTTATTAGGAGATGGATCATTTGATTATCTCCGACTCGGTGAGAATACAAATTATGAAAATTTTATTCCTGTTTACGAAACAGATGAATCGCTTTCTCCATTGTATGCTTTTCCGTCGGATGATTTTTATGCCCTGCTGGAAGAAGGGGAAGGAGGCACTGACCTATTGGGAGATGTGGATATAGCCATAGGTCGTATCCCTGCAAGATCCTCATCCGAAGCTGACCTATTAATAAATAAAATTATCGGATACGATACTCAATCCTCGAAAGTAGATGATTGGAAACTAAGAATTGCCTTTGCAGCAGATGATGAAGATTCTAACATCCACCTTGATCAGGCCGAAGAAATTTCCTCTAAAGTAAGTGCAAAACATCCAACCTTCAATGTCCAAAAAATTTACCTGGATGCTTTTAAACAAGAATCGGGTGCAGCAGGAGAGATTATACCAGGTTGTACCGAAAGTTTGTTTAATAACGTGTATCAGGGAATGCTGGTTTTCAACTATTTAGGACATGGTGGATACAAAGGCCTCTCGCAGGAAGGATTGTTGAGGCTAGAAAATGTAGAATCATGGGCAAATAAAGACAAATTACCCCTTATCATCACCGCTACTTGTGCATTTTGTCCTTTTGATGACCCCAATATAGCCTCTGCCGGCGAAGCTTTGTTCAGGAGTCCATATGGAGGAGCAATAGCTTTATTGACTACTTCGAGAAATGTCTACTCTTCATCAAACAAAGCTCTGACAGAATCTGTATTTGCCACTTTATTTGATAAGGATGTTTTTGGTAATCCCGTAACATTAGGGGAAACCATGAAGAATGCTAAAAATAAAGTAACCGGATTTGACCGTACCAATGCCCGGAAATTTGTCCTCATAGGCGACCCAGCCCAGCGATTGGCTATACCACGATATAATGTAAAAACAACCAAAATGTTAGGCACTCCTGTGGTGGCGGGTAAATCAGATACAGTACAGTCGTTACAATTAATAAAAATAAATGCAGAAATAACGGATGAGAATGGCAGAAAAATTGAAAATTATAATGGGTCTGCCACCATTACCTTATTTGATAAAAAATCAACTTTTCGAACGCTAGGTCAAAATAGCAGTAGTATTCCCAGCCCATTTCAGATACAAAACAGTGTTTTATTTAAAGGCAGTGCCGAAGTAAAAAATGGCGAGTTTGAAATTGAATTTGTAATACCAAAAGACATTGATTACAAATATGGTCCGGGTAAGGTAAGCTATTTTACCACCAACTCAGCCAAGATCGAAGCGGAGGGTATGTATGATAATCTGATTATTGGCGGCACACTGTCTTCCATCACTGATGACAAACCTCCCTTGGTAAAATCATATCTCAACCATTACCAATTTAAAAATGGAGACATTTCTAATGCCAATCCTGTGCTACTGGTGGATTTATTTGACGATAATGGGATCAATGCAACAGGTAACAGTATAGGCCATGATTTAATTGCCACTCTTGATGGAAAAACCCAATTTGTATTAAATAATTTTTACTCTGCCACCAAAGGAAACTATAAAAAAGGAACTGTGAATTTTCCCTTGACCGGATTGAATCCAGGCATTCATACTATCAAAGTAAGAGCCTGGGATGTGGCAAATAATTCCGCCGAAGATCAAATCGATTTTATTGTCATTGATCCAAGGTCTGGATCACAGATCATTTCGCTAACAGCCTATCCCAATCCTTTCACTAATCTGATTAATATAAATTTCACACATAACGCTCCCACAAATCAGACTAACGAGGTCAGGTATTCTCTACTAAATAATCTGGGGCAGACCATAGCCCAAAAAACAGAACTTTTAAGTCCGGCTCCTGTCACCAATCTGATGCTTACTCTGCATGATAATAATACACCTCCGGGAGTGTATTATGTCCTGGTGGAGATCTTTAACGGGGCTTCCAGGATTGACAGCCGCGGAATAAAATTATTAAGAATACCTTAAGAAGGCGAACATACTTTTTTGGTTTTTAAAGCATTAAAGAGGTATTCGTATATTTGCACTCG
>CAYNIG010000104.1:0-14450 GCA_964396995.1 uncultured Saprospiraceae bacterium
TATTTTTTATATATCCACCGATGGAAGTTTAGGGTATTGCTGGGATTAACATTGGGAATCACTTTTTTAAGATCCGATTGGAAAAAGAAGTGGTTACCATTTGGCGCTTTAGTCTTGCTGGCAACGCTCATTTACCTTACCAATTTTTATATGGCAGCCGACCATATGTTTTATCAGCCCGGTAAATTATCTTTTGCAAATACATCTTCAAACCAGGTAGATGGCAACAGGCTCATCTTAGGAGTAGTTAATGGAAATTATGCCAAAGCATATCCAATACGATTTATTGGATATCATCACCAGGTACTGGATACTATACATGATAAGCCGATACTGGTCACATATTGTACCGTTTGTCGCTCAGGGCGGGTATTTGAGCCTCTAATTGATGGAGAATTAGAAAAATTCAGACTGGTCGGAATGGATCATTATAACGCGATGCTGGAGGATGAAACCACGAAGAGTTGGTGGCGTCAAGCGACCGGCGAGGCAATTAAAGGCCCGCTCAAAGGGAAAAAATTACCTGAAGTATTTAGCCAGCAAACCAGTTTAAGCGAGTGGATCAATTTGTACCCACATACCCTGATCATGCAAGCCGACAGCAGTTTTTTATCAGATTATTCAGAGAACACTGATTATGAAACCGGTAGAAGTAAAAAGAAACTGACCGGGACCGATAGTATTTCATGGAAGCCAAAAAGTTGGGTAATCGGTGTAAGGATAGGATCATATACCAAAGCTTACGATTGGAACAGGTTGAATGCTGAAAGATTAATTCATGATAAGATAAAAGGTATCCCGGTTCTGTTGGTATTATCAACAGATTCTACCAATTTTTATGTTTTAAAGCGACCAGATGAAAATGCAATATTTTCATTGGACGGAAATCAGCTTATTTTTGAAAATCATCGCTATACATTACAGGGCAGGGGTATTGATACAGCATTTAATTTGAATCCGGTACAAGCTTATCAGGAGTTTTGGCATAGTTGGGAATATTTTAACCCGGAAACCGAAAAATAGGGACTTTAAAGAACGAAAGTAAATTTAGAACACTCTTTTGTCTCATTATATTTACTATGTTACATGGCAATTAGACAACCTAAAACTGTTCCATTTAAATATTTTTTAGATGGTAAAGAGCTAAAGGTTGTTGTAAAGTAGCACAGGATTTAGCCTGTTGAGTATTTTGATTTGGAAATTAGCCAACATCAATCTGTTCTCCACTTAAAATTTTCGAATAATAACAGCCTGAAGGCTGTTCTACGGCAGAAAACGGCTTTAGCCTGTTGAGTATTTTACCTAACTCATAATCCAAATCGTAAGATCATCTGATTCACATTCAACACTTCTATAAAAAAATAAGACTTATTTTTACCCTATGATCAGATCGTTCGACAGGCAGGTTTTTGGCAATATAGAAAACCTGGGAAATGTATTATCGGTGGATGAGGCTACTAATTTATTGGAAACCTGGGTACCGAATATAAAGCTGCGTAACCATATGTACCAGGTGGGCTATTTATTAAAGTGTTGGGCAAAAGAAAAGGAAAATCTGGGTGAAAAAGAACAATGGAAATGGCAGATGACCGGCTGGCTGCACGATGCGGACTGGGATCAATGGCCTGATGAACATTGTCATAAAATCATTGCCGAATTGGAATCAAAGAATGTAGATCCTGAGGTATTGCATGCCATTGCCTCTCATGGCCCCAAACATTTTGGCGTAGAACCGGTAAATCAACTGGATAAAGTATTATACGCGTTTGATGAGCTTTCCGGATTTTTACATGCCTATTCTTTAATGCGACCGGACGGATATGTTGGAATGGAAGTAAAAGGAGTGATGAAACGATTGAAAGATAAAACATTTGCGGCACAGGTATCCAGGGAGGATATCACGGATGGCGCTATGAGACTCGGGATCCCAATTGATGAATTGATTCAATTTGCCATTGTACACCAGAAAAATACACCGGAAGTAAAATGAAACAAATTGGTTTGTGCATAGCCTTTTTCTTTGCATTTCATATCCAATGTAAACAGGCTACTATGGGAAAACCTGAAATACTTAATTATGATTTAATCAAAACGGAAGGAAGCGAAATACAAACGGTATTAAAAATGGACAGCCTGGGCAATAAACTGATCGAGGGAAATATCATTAATGGAAAAAAGAATGGGGCATGGATTACTTATGCGGTCACCGGGGAAGTAATAGACATCACCAATTATATTGACGATATTAAACAAGGTCCGTATATTAAAATATCTGGTCACACCATTGCAGAACAAGGCAGTTTTAAGGACAATAAATTTCACGGTACCCGGTTTAAATACCTATATGGCCATCTGGATGAAAAAATTGATTTTAAAGAGGGAATCCGAAATGGCTGGGCCCGAAAATATTATTCAAATGGAAATGTACAGCGGGAGATGGAAATACTAGACTCTGTACAGGTAGGCTTGTACCGGTTTTACGGTGAGGATGGGACCCTGCAAATAGAGGAGAAGTTTAAAGATGGGAAAAAAGTGAGTGGGGGGATAGTGAAGTAAAAGGGATGGGAGATGTACAATGTACAATATACGCTGTACAACGTGCGAGGTATGACTGGAAGTATAATATACTAAGCAATACATACGACATACAATGGATTTAGTGATGTATAATAGCCCATATATATGCAAGCAAAAGTTAAAATTTTTGATGGACAAGGTAAGGATGATAAGGCGACAAAATGAAATTGGATATTTTATCTTATGCTGATCGGTTAAAATTAAAATCTAGTGATGGAAAGTCAATGATCTGGGACATGATCAGATCAAAATGGCTGGTGCTCACACCGGAAGAAATGGTAAGGCAATGCCTGGTGCATTATTTAATCGAAGAAAAAAAAATGTCAAAAAATAAGATTGCTCTGGAAAGGGTAATCATGCTGGGCAATAAGAAAAAAAGATTCGATGTATTAATATATGATGAGTTGATGAGACCTGATACAGCTATAGAATGCAAATCACCTGATATTGCATTGGATGAAAAAGTGGTTTCGCAAGTGGTGAGATACAATAAAACATTGGATTGTAAATTTTTATGGGTAGTGAATGGGGTAGAGGGAAAGATTTATAGTAAGAGCATTGATGGATTTTGGGTGCAAGACTGAATAGT
Source organism: uncultured Saprospiraceae bacterium (assembly GCA_964396995.1). Lineage (GTDB taxonomy): Bacteria > Bacteroidota > Bacteroidia > Chitinophagales > Saprospiraceae > JADJLQ01. Next base: position 3,167 of record CAYNIG010000104.1, read on the forward strand.
TGTTGAAGAGGGTAGATCAAGAACATAGAAGGAGATTGCCTTACGGAAATGCGATGGCCCGGCTTTTCAATCGTTGTGAGATTGAAGAGACCCTTTCAAACCATACAGGGTAGATTATCAAAATACTTTTTCCTACTTTTACCCAATGCGACCTACCAAAATATTAATCACAGGTGCCAATGGTCAAGTGGGCACTGCCCTGGCTGAAGCCTTAAGAAATAAATTCGGTGACCATAATGTCCTCTGTACAGACATAAAAAAGCCACGAAAGGAAAACGGCTTATTTGAGATGCTCGATATACTCAATCCCCAACGAATGGCTGAGATCATAGAAGATTATCATATCACACAGGTATATCATCTGGCAGCAATACTGAGTGCAAATGGCGAATGGAACCCTAAAAAAACGTGGAATGTAAACCTGAATGGTCAGCTAAGTATTTTGGAACTCGCTCATCAATATCAGATGGATAGGGTGTTTTTTCCAAGCACAATTGCCATATTTGGAAGTACTACTCCAAAAAAAATGACTCCCCAGCATACGGCTGCAGAACCAACCACCGTATATGGAATGAGCAAATTGGCTGGCGAACTTTGGTGTCAGTACTACCACAAAAGATATGAAGTGGATGTGCGTAGTATGCGGTATCCGGGAATTGTTAGTTGGCAAAGTCTGCCGGGAGGAGGTACTACCGATTATGCAGTGGAGATCTTTCATGCAGCCATCAAAGGGGAAGAATATATTTGTTATCTAAAGCCAGATACCGTATTACCCATGCTGTATATTGATGATGCAATTCGGGCCACGATTGAATTAATGGATGCACCCGCGGAAAATTTATCCATCCGCACCAGTTATAATTTGGCTGGATTGGAAGTTAGCCCTGATATATTGTATAAAGAGATAAAAAAATCATTTCCTGATTTTAAAATAAAATATGAAGTTGATTTCAGGCAAGATATAGCCGAATCGTGGTCTGAGACCATAGATGATGGTGCGGCCAGAAAGGACTGGGGATGGAAGGAAGAATATGATGTTTCAAAAATGGTACAGGAGATGTTACAGAATTTGAGAACTTGATCTTTTATATAATTTTATATAAACATTTTACCTTAATGGCCGGAATCACCAGATTGAAACTATTTACTTCACCATCTTATAATTAATAAACTATTCATCATGAATTTGCAGTTTATACAAGACTTAAAAAATGAGATCAAAGATCTGAAAGACCATAACCTTTACAAAAAAGAGAGGATTATTTCCAGCCCTCAATCTGCGGTAATAATTACCGAAGAAGCCGGTGAGGTGCTCAATTTTTGTGCAAATAATTATCTGGGATTATCTTCTCATCCGGAAGTAATTAAAGCAGCAAAGGACACCATCGATAGTCATGGCTATGGAATGTCCTCCGTCCGATTTATCTGTGGCACACAGGATATTCATAAAAAGCTTGAGCACAAAATAGCTGAATTCGTAGGATGTGAAGATGCTATACTTTATGCCGCTGCTTTCGATGCTAATGGAGGTGTTTTCGAGCCATTATTAAATGAACAAGATGCCATCATTTCCGATGAACTGAATCATGCCAGCATAATTGACGGTATAAGGCTTTGTAAAGCAAACCGGTTCAGATACAAGCACAATGATATGGAGGATCTGAAACTGCAATTGGAGCAAGCATCCAAATTTAGAAGGAAACTCATAGTGACGGATGGCGTATTTTCAATGGATGGTACAATAGCTCAATTAGATAAAATATGTGAGCTCGCAGACCAGTTTCAGGCGATGATCATGATCGATGAATGTCATGCCTCTGGATTTATGGGCAAAACCGGTCGGGGTACTCATGAATACCGAAATGTAATGGGAAGAATTGATATAATCACAGGTACCTTTGGCAAAGCACTTGGCGGTGCCAGCGGCGGATTCACTGCATCTAAATATGAAGTGGTTGAAATTTTAAAGCAAAGATCGAGGCCATACCTTTTTTCAAATTCTTTGGCTCCGTCGATTACCGGGGCATCTTTAAAAGTGCTTGAATTATTGAGTGCATCCACTGTACTTAGAGATAAATTGGAAAAAAATACGATACGATTCAGAGAGGGCATGACTAAAGCCGGTTTTGATATATTACCCGGAGTACATCCAATTGTTCCCATTATGTTATATGAAGCCCAAATAGCTCAGGAATTTGCTGCGCGACTTTTGCAAAAAGGCATCTATGTCATTGGATTTTTCTTTCCCGTGGTGCCAAAAGGAAAGGCCAGAATCAGGTGTCAAATCTCTGCCGGTCACGAACCAGAGCATATCGATAAGGCTATTGCAATGTTTACTGAAGTGGGAAAGGAACTGGGTGTGGTAAAGTGAGGTAGTGTGGAAGTGTACAAGTGAAGATTTGCAATCGGGTTTATTATTTTCAATTTAGATCTTCTGTTAACAAAATGGATTAAAGGGGGGTAGTGGGCTTTGTTTTAAGTATGCCAGATGCAATCGTTACAAAACAATATGAGCCTATTCCTGGTCTTGGTTTAATTAGGGAAATTGATTGTGGTTTTTTTGATAAGTAAGAGAATATTCATATATATAACCCTGAGGCATTCTGAAAATTTATTTTAGGCCTTGAATGACCGATACTTAAGACCTGATTTTAACGGACCAAGAATATAAAAAAAATGGGGCCCATTTGACCTTAGTCAGAATGGACCCTCTAAACAAACTGAATTTTTTATACCTTATTTATCGTATACTTTTGTAGCTGGGTTAAACTCTGTCCATCCGGCAGTCCAATTTGTTGTACCAAATGCACCAATAAAATCTGCGCTGGTAAAAAAAGCAGGTAAGCCGCTGGTGCTACCACCTTTTTCCAGTCCATCAGATTTGCCAGTTGTAATGGTAAGCACAGGTACAGCCAGAAACAGATTTTCGTTTATACCAGTATTTGTATTATTAATTAAAATTTTATTTTTAAAATCTGCAGTTAAAAACCAGGCTGAAGGCTTGGCATCACCGATTTTAAGATCACCGGCAGGTGTTGCTGTATTTATATCTCTTACGGCAAATCCTCTAGGGTTTACTGTAGTTCCATTTCCAAATCCATTATCACCCCATGAAGGGACTCCGGCTACAACTATATTTTTTAACACTAATTCCCCGGCAGCAGCATTAGCCGCAGTATTAGTACCATCTATAAAAATGCCGTTTGGATAAGCAGTAATAAAACTATTGTATACTTTTATTTTAGTATTTCTGCGTAAATGCATTCCATTTTGGAATTGAGGGCTTATAGAAGTTGCATTGGTGGCTTTAGGACCTATAAGGCTTATATTGGAAAGGGTGGGAGCCGTAATTGGGGTAGCCGCTGATCCCGAGCCATCATTGTCCACTTCAAATCCATTCGAACCAGACTGATCTGCCTGAGTAGCTCCTCTTAGACCTATTGCAAATTGCACATTGCCGATGTATCCATTGTCCATGTCAAAATCATCATCCAATCCTCTGTAGGCTACCAGATATTTTGCATTTACAGTACCTCCAAACATTTCGTATGAATCATCCAAACCATAAGAGCACATTATATATTCTATTTTAGTGCCTGATCCTACTGATCCCAAAGTCAGTGAATTTACTTCCTGGTTTGGATTGATAGGTATACCTGCATATTCTATCCGAACATATTTTAAAGAGCCTGAATTATCTGCATCATCGGTACCTCCATGAAATGCTCCATACTGACCTTCTAATTCCCCTGTACCACCTGGCAGATTATTTTTTGCTTTACCGCAAATAACCAATCCACCCCAATCACCAGGTTCTCTTTCACCGGGATTTCTCTCAGATGTAAATACAATGGGCTTATCTACTGTACCTTCGGCAATGATTTTACTTCCTCTGTGTATAATAATGGTTCCTTTGGTGGCTCTTTCACCAATAATTACAGTTCCAGGTTGAATGGTCAATACTCCTGTTTTTGTAGGAGTACCATCTTTTGTTTTATCTTCACCTATTCGTACAAATCCTTTTAGTTTGTATATTTTATCAGCTGTCCAGGTAATATTACCTTCCAGTGTACCTGTTACATCAATTATTTGTTTGGCAGGTACAGAAGCCACGGTAACGGTCAATGGTCCGGCTAGTGTGGTGAGGTCTTTATAGTCGGTAGCTATGAAGGTGAAATTAACCACAGTACCCGAAGGCAAACTTTCGATAATATATGCTTTGGAATAGCTGTCACTGAGAGTTCCTGTTCCAAATGTTTTAGTATCGAATGATACCCCATTTTTTAATATCTGCAATGATTTGATTCCATTTTCTGCAGTGACATTGGCAGAGATATTGACTGACACACCAGCTAAGCCGGAAGTAGAAGCTCCCAGGGTTACTACCGGTGCAGGGCCTACCACTTCTTCTTTCTTACACGATGTGATGAAAGTGAAAGATCCAACCAGGAATGCCAGGATTACTTTCATAAATTTAGTTTTCTTTAAACTTTTCATGGTTTTAATTTTATTTTAATTAATATATTTTATAAGTTATACCTACCTGAGCTAATCGGCCAGGACGGTAAGATTGAATTATCTGGTCATTTTTTACATTCCATTTTTTATCATTATTGCCATCTTGTAAGATATTTGAGGCAGCATTTAAAGCATCCATGACACCCAGTTTTATACTTATTTTGGAGCTGAGTTCTTTATTAACGGTAAAATCTATTACGTTTCGTGGCATTTCATACAAATCGGGATAGCCATCAAAGCCTACTGCAAATATTCGTTTACCGATCACATTATATAAAATAGTTGCCTGTAATTTTCTATCCATATCGTTATAGGTTAGACCGGCATTGATGATATATGGTGATTGCCCCTGTAATGGTCTGTTGTCCGATTGTCCGGATCCGATACTACCTAATTTTACTTTTGAATGTATGAAAGTAGCATTGAGCACGGTGCTTAGTTTATTGATAAATGGAGACTGGCTCAGATTATAAAATGATTTTTTTATTTCAATTTCAGCACCATAACTTTCACTGGATTCGGCATTTCCGAAGGTAAATGTTTTAGCTCCACCGGAACCGGCCCCGGGTACTACCAAAGACTCTATCGGGTCGGTAAAGTGCTTGTAAAAAACAGCGAAACTGATTACTTCATTGGGCGAAGGATAATGTTCTAAACGGGTATCCAGATTTTGTACAATTGCAGTGCGTAAAGGTGACCCTTTGTATACATAGTTGTAATCAAAATCATAATAAGCAAAGGGAGCAAGTTCTCTGAATTCAGGTCGGTTAAGAGTCTGTCCGTACGAACCTTTTAAAACTGTTTTAGAAGAAAAAGTATAGTTTATATTAGCACTGGGTAAAAGTTTAGTAATCGGATAATTTAGATTGACAGGCTCGCCACCAATCAAGGCACTTTTAAGATCCTGAATATTGTTTTCAATACGAACTCCGGCATTAAAAGCCAATTTATTGCTAATAGGGATTAACGTGGTTACATACCCTGCTGCCAATTTATTATTTGAAGTATAGGAGTCACTGGGATTCGTCTGTTCATCAATTTTAATACCGTTTCTGTTAATATTATTGAAAAGATTGGTTATGCTTTTTTCTATCAGGGAGAAATCGAAATCAGTGCTGCTGCTGCGTACATATCCCAGATTTCTGGCATCAAATTCCCTGGTTTTATCTTCATAAAGGCCACCTATTTTTACTTGAAAATCGCCAAATTGTTTGGTAATGTTTATATTTCCTGAATAGGTGTTTTCTGTCATGTCAGAAGAAAATCTTCCAAGGAAAAAGGCCTGGGCTGCTCCAAAAGGTACATATAAGGTAGATTGCCCGGTGGCTTCATCCAGGTCAGATCTGTATCTCCTGTAATCCGGTTGTTTCCTGCCTGCTCTATTATATCCCAGCGTCCATTCCAAAGTAAGGTCTTTATTTTTATTGGATTGAATACCTACCAGCTGGCTGGTATAGATATACTTATATACCTGGTCAAAAGAATGATTATTAGGATTGTAATTTGATTCCAGGTTTTTACCCGACCTGTTTACATAACTTCCTGTACTATTTTGATTAAATAGATTCTTCCATTCAATTCTATTACCCTGGAGAGATTTAAAAGCCCAGTTGTGCATGAGTCCTACTCTGATATTTCTATTATACTGACGATCCTGGTAGTTATAAATTTTTGATTCTTTGCCCGCAAACTGTTCATTGTAATCGCCTCTGTTGATGTCAAAATTGGTAAAACTATTATTATAACTCAAAGAAGTAGTGTTTCCAACCAATACTGAACCCATATTAAAACGAATATTATTGGTAAGGCCAATTTTTTGATCGGGTATGGCTTGAGTCCTGTTGGCCTCCCAATTGTTTTTTAATGATTTTCCTGCCAGTTCTAGGGCAATAGGATTATTTATAACATTATTAATGGATGAGGGAAACTGGGCAGGTAAGTCGGAATATCCATTGTTAAAACCAGTCCAGTAAAATTCTCCTTGGTCAGGTTGGTAGAAATCCTGCAGGGTTGTGCCTTGTCTGAAAGCCGTACTGTATTCAAAGGTCAGCCCTGTTCTATCCGGTATGCCTTTGGTAAATATTTTTACCACCCCACCGGCAAAGTCTCCGGGAAGATCAGCACTAGGGCTTTTAAAAATCAGCATTCTTTCAATCTGATTAGCTGGTATGATATCAAATGAAAAAGATTTTACATCAGTTTCCATCGACGGTGTAATAGCATTGTGAAGCATTACATTATTATATCTTGAATTCAGTCCACGGATATTAATGAATTTATCACCTATCACCGTGATACCGGGTACTCTCCTTACGATCTGCGCTGCATTGCCATCCAGCGATCTTCTGATTTGTTGCTCAGAAATGCCGCTGACTACCTGCATGGAAGTTTTAATTTCTGACAGGATGGCGATTTCATTATTTTTAATTCTTTCAGCCGTGACCACCACCTCTTCCAGTGTTTTTGATTCTTCACTGAGATTTATTTTCAGCTCAGTCGTTTTTTCTGCTTCTATTTTTATGCCGGTAAGAAGTTCTGATTTATAAGAGACATAGGAGATTTCGATATCGTAAACCCCAACCTCAATATTGGTGATACTGAAAAATCCGTCAATATCGGTGGCAGTGCCTTTATCTGAATTGACAATTTTTATAGTGGCACCAATCAAGGGATCCGAAGTTTTGGAGTCTAAGATGGTGCCTTGAAGGGTTCCGTTTTGTGCTTGTAGAATAAATGCCTGAAAAAGCAGATAAATTAAAATTGCAGTTTGTTTCATCGATTTAATTGTAATTTCTGCTGCAAAAGTATTTGGCCAATGTTAACTCCATTTTACCCCAATGTTATCTTAATGTTAAGTGATTATTCTAGCCAGGCAAACCTTGGAATTATTGCTGATTTCAGCTCTATTATCTATAAGTTAATAATGACTTAATGATAAGTAAACATACACGTAATATGATAGGAATACCTTAGCTCTCAGAATTTTACAATTAATTATGTCAACTGCATTGCAACCTGCGTTTAAGCCTAGGTCGGTACCCGGAGTTAAAAATTTGCTTTTTTATAATCAGGAACAAAAACAAATCAAAGTTTTAAAATCACTGTTAAAAGCAGCTCAACATACCCGGTTTGGAGTGAGATACGACTATTCTGACCTGATCAGATTGTCTGATCCCAGGGTTGAATTTAAAAACTGGATTACTGCTAATGATTATGAAACAATGTATAATCATTGGTGGCATTTATCCCTGAAAGATCTACCTGACATTTCCTGGCCCGGAATTATTCCATACTATGGCATTTCCAGCGGAAGTACCCAATCAGCAAGTAAATTCATTCCGGTCAGCCATCAAAGTATCATGCATTGGAATAAAATATCCCAGCGGATCTTAACCAACCTGGTTACGAAGTATGGAATAGCACCGTCCTTATTTTCAAAACATTCTCTGATGATTGGGGGAAGTTCTTGTCTAAATAAAGAAGGCCTGCATGCCTGGGGAGATAATAGTGGCATCATGGCAAAGAACAGGCCCTCGTGGCTAAAGAGCATTTACAAACCTGAAAAAGAGATCCAGGATCTGAGGGATTGGGAGTCTCGTAAAGAAAGGATTATCCAATATGCTCCTAAATGGGATATTGCATTCGTAGTAGGTAATATTGCTTGGGTGCAAAATATAATTGAAGCGATCGTGGGTCACTATAAGGTAGCCTCAATTCACGATATATGGCCTAACCTGTCCGTCATATTGCACAGTGGGGTGTTTCTCGAACCCTATCAGCATTCATTGGAAAGAAATTTTTCCAAACAGGTAATGTATATGGATATCTATTCGGCTACAGAAGGAATTTTTGCATTTCAAAATCAACCAAAAGATAATTCTATGAAACTTATTTTAAACCAAAATGTATACTTTGAGTTTACGCCTTTTTCCAGTGCAAACTACACAGATGAAGGAAAATTGAAAAATCAATTTCCGGATATCATACCAATTGAGGAAATAGAAGAAAACAAACCCTATTCTGTGTTGGTAAGCACCAGCTCAGGTGCATGGCATTACCAGATGGGAGATGTAATTCAGTTTGTAGATAAATCCAAATCTAAGATAAAACTGATCGGCCGAACTAAGGATCAGATCAGTATTTCTGGAGAACACCTGACCCTGGATAATATCAACCAGTGTATAAAATTCATCAACAGTGCTTTTGATCTTTCAATCCGGGAATATTGTGTGGCCGGTGTAAAAGATGATGTTGCTTTGAGCCATCATTGGTACCTGGGTATTAACGAAAGAGTGGATGTAAACAGGTTAAAACAATCGATAGATGACTATCTGATGGTCACCAATGACGATTACAAAATTCAACGAAAATCGTTAATAAAAGATATTAAAATACATATCCTACCTGAACGGATATTCTTTGAGTGGTTACAATACAGAGGAAAATTGAATGGTCAGGCTAAAACGCCAAAAATTTTAAAAGGTGAATTGTTTGAAAAATGGCTGACTTTTTTAAAGTACAATGAAACTATTTGTGTGTAATAGGAATAATATAATATAAGCTGGTTGTTTCATAATCCAACCGGGTTATTTGCCTTTTGTTTTCTTAATTTAGTCAGGGCCTGATGTATGCATTACATCGGGCTTTTTATTTAGTTTATGCAGCGCGGCTGCAAAGAAAATTGAAATAGGGATAAAAATAAAAAGCACCATTGAAATCAATGATGCTTTAAACTGATAAACGGACAACACAGAAAGTATTAAAAATCTTCTTCTGATTCCTCAATGTTTTTAATTTCCCAGGCAATGGACAGTACTTTTTAGATTTTCAATGGCATGGTCTCGCAGGTTTTCGGTATCGAAAAAATGGCTATTGTCTATAGTATCACCATTTTGGTATAAATAAAAAGCACCATTGAAATCAATGATGCTTTAAACTGATAAACGGACAACACAGAAAGTATTAAAAATCTTCTTCTGATTCCTCAATGTTTTTAATTTCCCCGGCAATGGCCAATACTTTTAGATTTTCAATGGCATGGTCTCGAAGGTTTTCGGTATCGAAAAAATGGCTATTGCCAATAATTTCACCATTTTTGGCTTTTAGATTAAAATAGAATTGTCCATCTTCTGCTACCATCCTTTCATATCGATCTTCATCATCTGCATTCGATTGCACAGATTCAATGCCATTTAAACAAGCTGATTTAGATGAATAGGATTCGCTTCGCAAAATTAGATCTTCCTGATCGGATAATAGAATGAAATAATATTCATCATTCTCGTTGGTTTTTACTTGAAAAGTTGCCATGATTTTAAATTTTTTGTAATTATTAATTAATGAATTAAAGGTATATGCTCAGGATATCCAGAAAATTAAGCCAATATTAAATAATGATTATTTCTTATAAGTAAAATGGGCATGCTCTTACATCAGAATAAAAAAAGAAGACCTTAAAGGGAATAGAAAATTTATAAGTAGGAAGTGGCCAAATTAGCTAATTCTGATCTTTCTCCAATAGTAAGCCTGATGTGGGCAAATAAAGATTGGTTTTTTAAGCGATCTATTATGTAGGTCAGCCCGTTGCTGCGTTCGTCTAAGTATGGGGAATCTATTTGATGAACATCCCCGGTAAACACTATTTTAGTACCTTCACCTGATCGGGATATGATTGTCTTTATTTCATGCGGAGTCAGGTTTTGTGCTTCATCAACAATAAAAAATACATTGGCTAGCGATCGGCCCCGCACGAATGCAAGTGCTGTTACTTCTATCTTCCCGTCTTTTTTTAATTGATCCAAAGCGATGTGTTTTTTGCTGTTCTCTTTATGTTTGGATTTTATTAGTTTTAAATTATCCCAGAGTGGCATAAGATAAGGAGAAATTTTATCTTCAATGTCCCCGGGTAAAAATCCGATTTCTTTATTACTAAGAGGTACCATTGGTCTGGTCAGGATAATTTGGTCGTATTTATTCATTTGTTCTAGTGCCGCTGCCAGGGCCAGTAATGTTTTACCCGTTCCAGCCACACCTTCCAAAGCCACCAATTTAATATCTTCGTTTAATAATGCATCCAGGGCAAATATTTGTTCAATATTTTTTGGCTTTATTCCATAGGCATAAGATTTATCAACTCTGATTAAAGAGTCTTTTTCTTTATGGTAACGAACCATGGCAGATTGGGTACAATTATTGAGTATATAATATCCATTGGCCATTTTATGGCCGTTTAAAATATTTTCTTCTTTAATTGAAGAATGTAAATAAAGTGATTGTAATATAGACGAATCGAGGTTACTGAGCTCAATCGTATTACCAGTTAAAGGTGAAATATCATCCACTTTACCCGTACGGTAATCCTGGGCTTCCAGGGTTAAGGCCTTTGCTTTGATTCGTAAGTTGATATCCTTGCTTACTAAAATTACTTTATTGGATTTGGATGCTTGTTTTAAATACAAAGCAGCATTCAGGATTTTATGATCATTTTTTCCATATCCGAATATGATCTCTGCATCATGTTCCGGGGAAGGATTACATTCATTAAGTATTTTTAATCTTCCCAGTTTATCACCGATTTTTATCCATTCATTAAGACTTTTTTGCTCTGATAATTTATCGAGAAATCGAATAACTTCTCGCGCCTCATAATTTTTGGTTTCATTCCCGATTTTGAAGTGATCCAATTCTTCCAAAACGGTAATGGGAATTACTATATCATTTTCCTGAAAATTGATGAGTGAATTGTGGTCAAATAGTAATACGGAGG
>CAYNIG010000105.1:0-14392 GCA_964396995.1 uncultured Saprospiraceae bacterium
CACTCTTGAAGCTCCCACGCCTACAAACATTTCAACAAAATCAGATCCACTGATTGAAAAGAACGGTACCCCCGCCTCTCCTGCTACTGCTTTAGCCAATAATGTTTTTCCTGTGCCTGGAGGCCCCACCAATAACACACCTTTAGGGATTTTACCACCAAGAGCAGTGTATTTTTTCGGGTTTTTGAGGAAGTCCACCACTTCCATCACTTCTTCTTTGGCTTCATTTAATCCAGCCACATCAGCGAATGTAACATTTGGAGTGCTGTCTTTGTCAAATAGGGTAGCTTTTGATTTGCCGATATTAAATATCTGGCCTGCAGGGCCGCCACCAGCTCCCCCACCTACCCGGCGCATGATAAACAACCATATAGCGAGTAATAAGAAAATAGGTATGATCCATCCCAGAACGGGGCCTATCCAATCCGTTTTCTTTTCGTGCTCTAAGAACACCTTACCTGACTCCGGGAGCTCTTTATTTACTTCGTACAACTGATTTTCCAATGATTCCACGGAACCTACTGTAAACGAAAAATTGGGGTAATCAGATGAAATTGTATTCTTAGCGGCATCAGGATATTTTGCTACACTTTCTTTTTTAAGGTATACATACGCTTTGTCTTTATTTATTACAAGCACCTTGGCCACATCACCACTGCGAACCATTTGCAAAAATTGACCCGAACTGATTTCAGATTGACTGGTTTGGTTGAGCAGCATATTCATAATTAATATGAAAGCTATGATCAGGCCATAAATCCAATAAATATTAAAATTGAATTTTTTAAAATTCTTTTTGTTTTTGTCTTCCATGATTTAGAACTTCAAAAATACTGTTATTTCAATAAACAAAAGGGACGGCATTACCTCTCAGCCAGGAAGTTAAATAATATTTAAGCTTTTACAATTGATTGAATTCTACTGAGTTTGCATCACTCCAAAGATGTTCCAGCTCATAAAACGTACGCACTTCTTTATGGAAAATATGGACTACTGTGGTAAAATAATCTACCAACACCCATTTTGCCTGTTCTTTGCCCTCGATATGGTTGGGAAGAATTCCAAGTTGATCTTTCACTTCCTTTGAGATATAATCTGCGATAGCCTTGGTAAGGGTAATATTGTCCGCTTCACAAATTATAAAATAGTCTGTAGGGCCTGAAACTTCCCGAAGGTCCAAAAGGCTGATATTTTGCCCTTTTTTGTCAAGTATGGTATTAATAATTACTTTGTTTAATGGATCCTCAAGAGGTTTTTTAAGTGTTTTTTTTGCTGTTGACTTTGAGGTCGGCTTAGCAGGTGCTTTCTTTTCTTTAACCAAGCGAAAATTTGATTTGATGAATAAAAAATAAATTTGTACAAAAATATGAAAATCGGATCAAATCCGGCATTAATTGGTAATCATCGCATTTTACTGCACAAAGTTGGATCTACACAGGATTTTGCAATGGAGCTTCTAAAAAGGCATCCCACTCTGCACGGCACGGTGATTTTAGCATTTGACCAGGATAATGGCAGGGGAAGACTGACAAAAAAATGGGAAACCAGAGCGGGTGAAAATTTTATCGGCAGTATCCTGGTCCAAACTCCTCGATTCATAAACAAGGACAATTATGGAATCATAAGTATGTTTACTGCTTTGGCTGTCCAGGAGGCTATCTCTATCCTGGTGAATGAAGAAGTAAAAATTAAATGGCCTAATGATATTTTAGTGTCAAATAAAAAGGTGGCCGGGATCCTCATTCACAATCAATGGAGGGGGCAAATCCTATCTGCTTCAATTTTGGGAATAGGCGTGAATCTGAATCAATCCGTCTTTCCTGATTATTTAAGTCAGGCCAGTTCACTCAAAATTCTTAGCCGGCAACAGATAGATTCAGGGCAATTTATTGAATTGCTAATGGAATCATTAAACAAATGGTATTTCATTTTATACCATGGTGATGCACCTGCAATAAGACATTCCTATCATCAGCGCTTATATGGGATGAAGAAACTGATTAGGTTTGAACTAAATGGGAGCATCTGTTCTGGAATAATAAAGGAAGTATCAGAAAATGGAAATATAAATATTGAATCTTTGGAAGGTAAAAATGAATGGTATAATATTGATCAAATTAAAATTGAATATTAATGAAAGCGGCACTTCTTACTATAGGAAATGAAATTTTAAACGGACAAGTGGTCGATACTAATGCTGCCTGGTTGGCTCAGAGCCTGCTTGAAATGGGTATTTCTGTACAGGAAAAATGGTCAGTGGCAGATGATGTTGAGATAATAGTGGAAGCATTGGAAAGGTGTACGGCGAAGGCTGATATCATCATCACTACCGGCGGTTTAGGCCCGACCAAGGACGATCTCACCTGTGAGGCATTGGCTCGCTGGATGAATGTGGAAAGGGTCTTTCATACCGAAACATTTGATACACTAACTAAAATATTTACTTCTTTTGGTCGCGTGCCAGGTGAATCACATCGTATTCAATGTATGTTGCCTGCCGGTGTAAAAATACTACCTAATAAGAATGGAACGGCCCCGGGTATGTATTTTAATTTTAAAGGCAAACATATTATTTCTATGCCGGGAGTACCTTTCGAAATGAAAGTAATTTTTGATCCCCACGTAAAAGAATTATTGATTGGTTTGAAACAAGGCCCTAAAAGGCTGAGTCATACATTTAATACGGTAGGTGAGGGAGAAACCGTGTTGGAAGAATTAATTAAAAGCACTACAGATGCTGCTCCATCTTGCATCGGTTTTGCGTTTTTACCGGATATATATAAAGTCAGAATCCGGGTAGATGTCGATAGTGATTCAAATGAGGATATTGAAAAGTACCACGAAGTATTAGGTGCCATCAGGAGTACTTTAAAAGATTATATTGTTGGCGAAAATGAGATAAATCTGGAGGTAGCCATTGGTAATGTATTGAAAAGCCGACATTGGAATATGGGTACTGCTGAAAGTTGTACAGGGGGGTATATTTCTCATTTAATCACCTCTATACCCGGCTCATCTGATTATTTTAAAGGAGGTATCATATCTTATTCCAACGAAATTAAGCAATCCAATCTCAATGTATCTCCCGATACGCTGGAGCTTCATGGGGCAGTGAGTGAACAGACCGTAGTTGAGATGGCAAAAGGGGCTTTGGCCGCATTGAATGTGCCTGTATCAGTCGCTGTATCAGGAGTGGCTGGGCCGGGAGGCGGATCGGTGGATAAACCTGTTGGTTTAGTCTGGATAGCAGTTGCAGACCATACAGGTAACGTGGTAAGTAAGAAAATTCAACTGAGGAGAGATCGTTTGTTAAATATCCGGGCAGCATCCAATATGGCACTCATCACACTCTACCGGTTTTTAGTGGATAGACAAATAGCCTGAATAATCTTACTTTTGTACTCTGATGATACATGATCTGATCATGCCCCATATGGGCGAAAGCATAGCTGAGGCTACTATACTCCGATGGCTGGCAAAGGAAGGAGATACTGTACTGAAGGATCAGCCTATTTTGGAAATTGCTACGGATAAAGTGGATTCTGAAATTTCTTCTCCTGTTTCGGGAATTCTCACCCGTATTTTATTTAATGAAAATGCGGTAGTACCTGTCGATGCCATAATCGCAAAAATAACCGACTCGGTTCCGGTGTCTGAATTAGAAACCGGAATGAATGGCGAGGGAGTTCCTGAAAATTCTAATGTGAACAACTCTGAAGATCTTGCACTCACTGCACAGGAATTGAAGTCCATTCATGAAGTACCATTCGTTCCTGTTGAAACTGTTTTGGATCGACCTCATTACATTGAAAAGCAAGAGATTAGTTTTACACCAAAAATCAATAAAACAGATCGTTTTTACTCACCTTTAGTTAAAACTATTGCCAGAGAAGAAAATATCAGTAAAGAAGAATTAGACCAGATTGAAGGTTCAGGGCCTGAGGGAAGATTGACCAAAAACGATCTTATAAGTTATGTAGAATATAAGAAAACCCATAAGCACATATCTGCAATACAAGTCCCTGAGGAAAATACGATCGATACTTCACCGGGACATATTCAAAAATCAACAGCATTCGATATTATAGAAATGGACCGCATGCGGAGGCTGATAGCTGACCATATGGTAATGAGTAAACAAACATCACCTCATGTCACTTCTTTTATTGAAGTGGATGTTACCAGGTTGGTCAATTGGCGGAATAAGATAAAATCTGAGTTTCAGAAAAATTACAATCAAAACATTACCTATACCCCCGTGTTTGTAGAGGTCGTGGTAAAAGCCATCAAAGAATATCCGCTTATAAATTCTTCGTTGAATGGTTACCAGATTATTCAAAAGAAAAATATTAATATAGGTATTGCGACCGCATTACCCACAGGCAATCTCATAGTACCAGTACTTAAAAATGCGGATACCTTTAACCTGCAGGGACTCACCTTTGCAGTAAATGATCTTACCGGCAGAGCACGCCAAAATAAATTAAAACCGGATGAAGTGACAGAAGGCACTTTTACTATCACTAATCTGGGAGCATTTAATAGCCTTACCGGCATACCTATTATCAATCAACCTCAGTTGGCAATACTTGCTCTGGGTACAATCCAGAAAAAACCGGTGGTAATCGAAACACAGGATGGCGATATGATAGGCATAAGACAAATGATGATGATTTCTATGTCCTATGATCATCGTGTAATAGATGGATACCTGGGTGGTATGTTTCTTAAAAAAGTAAAAGAATTGTTAGAAACATTTGATTATGATTCAATATTATAGGTGAAGGATGGTGAATATCAGATTTTGTATTTTCCTCTGTAATGTTTTAATTCTTGGACTCTGTACAGGAGTGTCCCAAACAAATGAATTTCTGTTACAGCAGGCAGATGCTTTTTTAGGCAATCGACAGTATCACAGAGCCAATGAAATGTACAGAAAATTAGCTGGTGTTGTTCCTGCTGGTAATGATTTTTTAATGAAACGAGTTACTGCAGAATTTGAATCCAATCACCTGGATAGTGCTGAGTTGTTGTTAAATCGTATGCTGAAAATGGCCGGTGGCAATGCAGGAACTATTTATATACTCAAGGGTAAATTGGAAATGCAAAAAGGTCGTTTTGAAAATGCAGCGAAATTTTTTAAACTTGCTTTAAGTATCATTCCCAATGACGATGGGGTTAAAAAAAGCATCATCGATGATATCAAAAGATGTGGTGTGGGAGAAAGCTTTTCTAATGTGCCGGAACAAATATTCCTTGAACAGATAGGTACGGATGTCAATACCATATGGGACGAAACCAATCCGGTATACAGTATAAACACGGATTCTAAATTTTATTTTAATTCCAATAGAGAACTTCCCGGTGCCATCACCAATACATCCAAAGATTTTGAATTGCCATTTGATATGTACAGTACCAGCTTGAGTAATGGGGAATGGTCCGAAATTAATGCATTGAATCCTGATTTAAATACTCCGGCCCATGAACTCCTGCTTGATTTTAATGAAAATGGTCAGATCGTATATTTTAAATCAGGGGCAAAATTAAATGAATTAAAAATTAAGTCTGATACTTTGTCTCTTGGCAAATCCCGTACCGGTGCTGTTGATAATCCTTATTTATTACCGGGTGATGATTTGTTTTTTTTTACAGATACTTTTATATTGGTATCCGGTAAAAGACCGGAGGGATACGGTGGAGCTGATTTATATTATTCCGTCCGACGGAGCAATACATGGTTGCCTTTGGTCAATTTGGGCCCAAAGATCAATACCCGTTTTGACGAAGTAAGTCCGTTCCTGGCTTACGATGGCCGAACGCTGATTTTTAGCAGTAACAATACAAAGAGCATGGGTGGATATGATATATTCATGTCTTTTTATAATGATAAATCCATGGACTGGTCCGGTCCTGAAAATCTGGGTAAACCGATTAATTCTGCAGGCGATGAAAAATCCTTCCGTTTAAATAAAAACAAGTTAAGCGCTGTCTTTTCTTCCAACAGGAAAACGGGGATCGGTGGATATGATATCTATTTTGCGTATTTTAAAAATGCCTGGATACCTCAAACAGAACGTTCAAAACCGATTACATTTTCAATGGTAGATACCGGAAACAAAGCAATGGTTACACCCGTTGTGCAGCAGGCAGGTAATAAAAAGGAGGTAATAGAAGTTGAAAATATCGATCTGATTTTTAATTCCGATGATCAGCTTAATCAAAATTCATTTACCAAAAAATTTGATCAGGTCAGTGAAATACTGGAAAGTAACCATCTCTTATATGTAATTGTTGAAGTGTTTACGGATGAAGGAAATAAAAATAAACGGGATGATCATTTACAGACCATGATTCTGGCTGAATCGATAAAACAGACTTTAATCAATAATGGTATTAAGCCCAGTCGCATTTGGATTAAAGGTATGGGCTCTACCTTTTCCCGTGCTTTGGAAAAAATAAATGGTAAAGACAATCCCGTAGGTAAAAATTTAAACAGGCGTATTAATTTCACCTTTTTCTCTCCGGATCCTGAGATCAATAAAACGATTCAAAATAGAACAGCAGAAGTAGAGATAAAAGCTATCATGAAAGATGATAAATACCAACATTTTAAAGATTCGGAGTCTGGTCTCAACTATAAAATTTTAGCGATTTCAGGAGCGAATGCATCGAATCTAGAACCGTATATCAGTGATTCGGATGAATTTTTTATAGAAAAAAACAACAGTAATGGCAGATACGAATTGATGACCAAGGGATATCCCGATTACGAGTCTTCCTTTGCGGCAAGGAAAGAATGGAAAGCCAAAGGATTTGAAGACGCGGTAGTCATACCTTATTTTGCAAATCAGAGACTGCAGAATGTATATATATCGAAATGGGCTGAACTATATCCTGATTTAATTAAATATATTTATCGAAGCGAATAATATTAAGCGGAGCATCTCTGTAACTCATAAACAACGAGTATAAATTCGTTTTCTCTATAATAATGTTTTTCAAAATTTTATAATTCCATCGAGCAACGGGTTTTGATGGATAGCCTTAATATCAGAATATAGGGCTTACCGGAAGACTGATTTCTTTGATCTTTGATGGAGATCCGGCATACAATAAATAAAACCCACCACCCCCTTTACCGCATAATTTGAGATAATAATCATCTGTGTCCAGTCCATGATTCCAATAGTCGATGAGGTTGGAAGTAATCAGCGGCTTAAAATATTCTAATTGTAAGCCTGAGATCATTTTAAAATATTCATGCGTAGCCTGTTTTTCAAGATTCAGGATGGCATGAATAAACATTTCATTCAATTCATTCAATTTTAAAGTCATAGAATGAAACTTTTCAATTTTAAGACTATCATAAAACCATTTTATAGGAGCGATGGTATTGCGAGGTGTGAAGGAATCAATTAAATAAAAAGAAGATAGGCTTTCTTCCAGGGCGTGATCTATTGGTATCGGCTTTAGGTGTTTGTCTGCCATTAAATATCCGGAATTAGTATATGAAATTAATGGATCAAACCCGGAGCTGGTGCCATGAAATGAATTTTCAATGGAGGCCAAAGCATCTTTTATATCACCGATTTGATCACTATCTGTTTTGGACCCATATCGGTCTAATATTGCTGCACTCACAGCTCCGGAGCTTCCCAGGCCATAACCAATGGGGATATTGGATTCCAATTGCCATCCATTGCGGATATCGTCAGTAAATCCTGCAATATCTATACTATTTAATTTTGATAGTGGATTTATCAATGTTTCAAGCCTGGTGTCTGGAGCGTCTTTTAATACCCACTTAGAAAAATATTTTCTCAATGGTATGGCCAGGGCTTCACCACCCTGCAATACAGTAAATTCTCCGGCCACCAATATTTTGGCCGGATAGATGGTATTTTCTTTCTTTTTATTCAAGTCAGTAAAGTTACTGTTTTCCCTGGCGTGCAATTTTATAAAGTAAAAAGGCTAATCCAGCGAAAGACAAAGAACCAAGAACGTTATAGCCGCTGACTCCCATACCGGAAGTTAATTTGTCACCAATGCTGAAATTCTGAAGCAATTCGAGATTTTTTACTGAAAAAATAGCAATGATTACTCCAGCAAGCGCTCCTCCGGCAACAAGCCCTGTGGCAAATAATTTTCCCTTACTCAATTCTTCATCTTCTTCTGTGATGATGGTATCTTTTTTGCCTCTCCAATCCACTATACCTTTTACCATACCTCCAATAAAAATAGGTAAGGTTGTGCTCAATGGTAAATACAGTCCTACGGCAAAGGATAGTGAATTTACCCCGCACAATTCTATTGTAATCGCAATAAAAGCTCCTACCAATACAAATTGCCAATCAAGGTTAAATGACAGTAACCCTTTTATCAGAGTGGCTAATAAAGTACCCTGTGGCGCCGGATATTTATCTGATCCTATGGCATGAGCTACTCCGGTCTTTAATACCTCTGCATCCTGATCCAGATATTGTATGGTAAATCCGATAACAAAACACGATACTATGGATCCAATAAATAAGGCCATCTGTTGATACCGGGGAGTAGCGCCTAATAAATAACCTGTTTTTAAATCCTGGGATGTATTACCCGCATTAGCCGCTGCTATACATATAATGGATCCTACTACCAGGGCCATAGGCTCGTATTTCATACCTGTCCAGCCGATGGCAATGAACACCAACGCAGTTCCCATTAAGGTGGCAATGGTCATACCACTTATTGGATTGGAACTGGTTCCGATCAATCCGGTTATTCTGCTGGAAACGGAGACAAAAAGAATACCAAAGAGTAATATCAGAAATCCGATAAACATTTTTGAGAAGAAATTCTCTCCCGGTATTTGTGGTAACAAGGATAGTACTACTATTAAAGCCAAAGTACCAAACAACACTACTTTAATATTTAAATCCCGATCTGTCCTGAGAGCTATGTCTTTGGAGTCGGCTACATTAAACGATTTAAAACTGCTTTTAAAGGAAGAAACAATAGTAGGTAGGGTTTTTAATAAAGTAATCAGACCTCCCGCAGTTACGGCTCCTGCTCCGATTTG
Organism: uncultured Saprospiraceae bacterium; assembly: GCA_964396995.1. Lineage (GTDB taxonomy): Bacteria > Bacteroidota > Bacteroidia > Chitinophagales > Saprospiraceae > JADJLQ01. The sequence goes on from CAYNIG010000105.1 coordinate 9,065, forward strand.
CCGGATGAAAGCTCTGTACATAGCTATTTCCGGACTATCAAATGATTTTGTGTCCGGATTCCAACCTCCGGGGCCACCAGCTGTATTGATATCAACTAAATAGCCAAGCTTGATTAATTGATTTACAATGGCTTCCACCGGAACCAAAGTAACTAATAACGGATTTAAGGCCAGCCAGGCGAGTACTCCTCCGGCCACCAGTACTCCTGCTATTCTCGGTCCGATAATGTAACCTACCCCAAGGTACTCGGGAGTGATGTCTGCATTGATAGTCGCTGCGGGAAAGTATTTATGTTTAGCTGCCGTTACATATCCAGGGGTTTCTGCAATTAAATGCACGACCTTTTGTAACAATGCATATACAGTTGAGGCTAACAAGCCCAGGTAGGCTGTCTTGGCAAAATCTCCACCTTTTTCACCAGCAATCAATACCGATGCACAAGCTGTTCCCTCCGGGTATGGAAGTTTATCATGTTCTTCTACTATTAATGGTCTTCGTAAAGGGATCATCAATAACGTACCGAGTATACCTCCTACCATAGATAGAGTAAGTATGGTAAAATAATTAAAATAATCTGATGAAGAGGTGGCACCATTTTCTGCGGCTGACAGGAACAAAAATGCAGGCAACGTGAATGCAACACCACCCGCTATGGCTTCACCTGCTGATCCGGTGGTTTGAATTATATTATTTTCAAGGATGGTCGTTTTAAATAGTTTCCTGCCGATAGAGATAGCTAATACCGCTATGGGTATGGATGCAGACACAGTAAGTCCTGCTTTTAAAGCCAAATACACAGTTGCCGCTCCAAATAATACACCAAAAATAGTCCCAAGAAAAATCGATTTCCACGTAAACTCAGAAATGATGGTTGATGATGGGATATAGCTATTGAATTTTTTATCCGTTTTTTTTTCCATAAATGTCTTTAAAAGTAATACTTGTATGCCTATTTATCTTGAAGGCAAAATGTATTTTATTTGGCCATTCCTACATTTATTTTACCTCTCCCATTAATCTTTTTGTCCACGGTGTAAGTACGAACATAATTAAAGCTGCTGCAGCACTGCTGATAAATACATAAAGGAAGATCTGTTTTAATGGAAAAGACTCGAACTGGCCACCAACCTGGCCTCCTATCCAATTGCCTAATGCAGCACCCATAAACCAAATACCCATCATGGAACCAACAATTTTCACCGGAGCCAATTTAGTCATGGCACTCAGGCCTACCGGAGATAAACACAACTCTCCAACGGTATGCAATAAATAGGTGGTAAGCAACCAGATTACCCCCACTCTTTCTGTACCTGCTTCTATCTTTAAAGCGGTAGGTACTAATAATAAAAATCCCAAGCCTGCAAATAATAATCCAAATGCAAATTTTAGTGGTGTTGAAGGTTCATTCCTTGATTTATTTAATTTCAACCAAAGAATCGCAAATAAGGGAGACAATAACAGTATCCACATTGAATTAATAGATTGCCACCAGGTAGATGGAAACTCGGCTCCAAAAACAGAATTATTCGTATTTCGGTCTGCGAATAAAGTAAGTGTACTGCCCGCTTGTTCGAAAGCTCCCCAAAATAATGCAGCAGCCACATAAAAAATAAATATAGCAATGATTCTTTTCTTTTCACCATCTGCAAAACCACCTCCAAAGTAGAGATAAGCCATAAACAAAGCGGGCAATGTGATCAGCAATATTCCCATAAGATTTGACAGACCGGTGATGCTTGCCGGGATTATGCCTATGACCATGAGTATGATCAACAGGATAATCAAACCGACTCCTATCCACACATTTTTATTGACGGGTGCAGCAGTTTGCCCATTAGAACGTGCATGCGTCAATCCTGCATCCCCAAGATATCTGCCTCCCCATTTAAACAGGATCAATCCCAATATCATACCCACACCCACGACGATAAAGCCCCAGTTCCAATCTATCCGTTGTCCCACGTAACCTGCAATCAATGGAGAGATAAAAGCTCCGAGATTGATGCCCATATAGTATATTGAATATGCACTATCCCTTCTGGGGTCTTTTTCCTCATACAATGATCCTACCATAGTGGAAACATTGGGTTTTAATAATCCTGTGCCTATACAATTCAGAAACAAACCCAGGTAAAACATAGGCTTATCAGTAGTTAATCCTAATGTAAGATTGCCTAATGCAATAATTACACCTCCCCAGAATACTGAATTTCTGGCTCCCAGAAAGCGGTCAGAAATCCACCCACCGGGTAAATTGGTAAAATATACACCGGATACATACAAGGCATATAATGCCCCGGCTTCTTTTACAGACATTTCCAATCCGGGGTTTTGGCCTGTTACGGAAGCTGTCATATAGAGAATCAAAAGTGCTCTTCCTCCGTAATAGCTAAATCTTTCCCACATTTCAGTACCAAACAGGACTGCCAATCCTTTGGGGTGATTTTTAAATTGTGGGATGACTATAATAGCCAATACTATAAAAAAAATAATTAATGATGTGGTTGCCATAAGGTTAGATTATTCAATTCATTTAAGTTCTAAAAATAGCAAGAAGTTTTCATTCCTCATCTTAATTCTAATATGAGCTAATTATAATTCACCTGCCTATCTTTGCCCGATGAATATCATTGATTTTGTTTTACATATTGACCAACACCTTGAAACTTTTATTCAGCAGTATGGTACGCTGGTATATGCTATATTGTTTGTAATCGTGTTTTGTGAAACGGGACTGGTAGTTACACCCATATTGCCAGGTGATTCATTATTATTTGCCGCAGGTGCTTTAGCAGCTAATCCGGACAATAATCTGAACGTATTTTACATCATCCCTTTATTGATTTTGGCGGCATTACTGGGAGATAATGCAAACTACTTTATTGGAAAATTTTTAGCCAAAAAAGGCGCCGGGGCAAAACTATTTGGCATTTTTACTATTAAACAGGAATATATAGATAAGACGCATGTATTCTATGAAAAATACGGTCCTCGCACCATAATTATGGCCCGGTTTGTACCCATTGTACGCACATTTGCACCTTTCGTAGCTGGTATAGGCAGTATGACTTATTCCCGGTACATCACCTATTGTATTGCAGGTGCTGTGCTTTGGGTGACCGTGGTAACATTGGCCGGTTTCTACTTTGGTGGTTTGCCGATAATTAAAAATAATTTTGAAATAGTGGTGCTGGCGATCATAGGGATATCGGTCTTACCAATGGTGGTTGGCATTTTGAGAAGTAGAAAAAAAAGTATGTAATTTGGTAGTATAAGTATTTGCCAATATTAATGTGAATGAAGAAATTAGTGAAGCCAATCGATATTTAACTAATGCAAAAGAGATCCTATCTCAGAAAGCAGGCAAGGAAAATGGTGCCTATAGCGATAAAAAATACGTACTTATGGTTGGTCACTCCGCTTATATGGGAGTGCTGCATTCATTGGATCAACTAAACTTACCAAATAATAAAAAAAGAAGAAACACAATGGAGTATTTCCAAATATTTCTTAATAAATACGATAGAAAACTGTTTAATGATTATAACGATATTTATAATGTGCTGCACCTTAGCCTGGGATATGATGAAGTATTAAATTCGAAAAATTTAAATGAAGGTAAGTCCATGGTTAAGCAGTTTATTCAGAAGATTGCCACCAGGGTAAATTAGACTTTTACTGCAACTCATCCATAGAAAACCCATTTAATTGGTTCATTGCCTTATCTATTCCGGCAAGAACAAAAGTTAATATCCCTTCTGTACAGGCATCAAATAATATATTCAGATCTTTTTTTTCTTCAGGCTTCCATTCGCCGAGAACATAATTTACTTGTTTCCCTTTTTGAAAATCATTGCCAATCCCTATTCGAAGCCTTGGATAATCTTTGGTCTGGATTGTCTCCTGGATATTTTTAAGCCCATTATGTCCGCCGTCAGACCCGTTTTTACGCATGCGTAATGTTCCAAAACCAATGTTTAGATCATCCAGGATCACCAGGGTGTGTTGGGGCTCGATATGTAGTTTTGTCAACCAATATTGTACGGCTTTGCCGCTTAAGTTCATATAGGTATCGGGTTTGATGAAAGTAATGGATCTGCCTTTTATTTTTATATCACATCGCAGGCCAAACCGATCTCCGGACCAGCTTGCTTTTACTTTTTCTGCAAAATAATCCAGTAGCTGAAAACCCACATTATGCCTGGTATTTTGATATTCTTTGCCAGGATTGCCAAGTCCAATGACCAGATATTTATTCATTTTGTCGGGCAAAAATAACTATAAGATTAACTTTGATCCGGATGAAGTTTTATTGGAATGATATGGTGAGGATGATCAGGCATCTTTCTGCATTGAAAATAGTCAACGCCGGACTTTTATTTATTTCCTTTTTCATAAGCAAATGGCTAAAAAAACCAATGATATGGGCAAAGCCTATTAGTGTCTCTTTCGAGCCTACTACAGCCTGTAATTTAAAATGTCCTGAATGCCCTAGCGGCCTCCGGTCATTCACCCGACCAGAAGGCAATCTGAAATCAGACTTCTTTAGAAATACTATAGATGAGATGCACTCCAGTCTTACTACTTTACTGTTTTATTTCCAGGGTGAACCCTATATCAATCCTTATTTTTTAGATATGGTCGCCTATGCAGAATCAAAAAAAATTTATACCATCACCTCTACCAATGGCCATTTTCTATCTGATGAAAATATAAATAAAACATTAAACTCGGGACTCAGCAGATTGATCATCTCCATTGACGGTACTACGCAGGATACGTATGAACAATATCGAATAGGGGGGAATTTAAATAAAGTAATCGATGGTACCCGAAGATTGATTCAGGCCAGGAGTAAAAGAAAACAATCCTATCCTCATGTAATATTTCAATATTTGGTAGTGAGACCAAATGAGTTTCAGATCCCTGAAGTATATAAGCTTGCCAAAGAATTAGGTGTAGATGAAGTAAGATTAAAAACGGCACAGGTATACGACTATGAACAGGGCAATGACCTGATACCACTAAATCCGAAATACAGCCGATACCAGGCACACGCTACCGGAAATTATAGCATCAAAAACAAATTGCTCAACCAATGCTGGCGCATGTGGCAAGCCTGTGTTATTACCTGGGATGGACTCGTGGTACCGTGTTGTTTTGATAAAGATGCTTCGCATAGATTAGGTGATCTGAAAAAAAATACAATGGCAGAAATCTGGACCGGGGATAAATACCAATCATTCAGGGCAACCCTATTGCGGTCAAGGAAAGAAATCGACATTTGTAAAAATTGTACTGAGGGTGGGAAAGTGTTTGCATAAATA
>CAYNIG010000106.1:0-14312 GCA_964396995.1 uncultured Saprospiraceae bacterium
GGTACCCTCATCAGAATTCAATATTGACTCTGTGGTGGCATTGGTAGTAAAATTCTGGAAATAATCATCACCTAATTTATATCCCTCCGCATCTATTGCATTTACGGCATCAATTACTTTTTGCATATCTGCATTATCGAATGTATAAGGACCTTCAGCCTTAGAGGATTTATACACGGCTTTATTCAGATACATTCTTGCCAATAAAAAGTTAGCAGCGGCTTTGGTTGCTTTTGGATTATTTGCTTTTGGGCCACCTGCCGACAAGCCTGGTAAGGCCTCAGTTAGGTCTTTTACTATAAAATCAAACGCAGCCGATCTGTCTAATACTTTAGGATTTACATCCACCCCATCAGTCACTTCTCTGAAAGGAAGCTGACCCCAATAATCCATAACATGGAAGGCATTCCATGCCCTTAAAAATTGAGCTTCTGCTTTTTGAGCAGGAGTTGGATTAGATGCAATGATCTCATTGCATTTGTATACACGCTGATTTAACTGATTCCATGAGTTGTTGATCCAGGAATGGGTGGCATCCCAGGTATGCTGATCCAAAGTACGCCATACACCATTGTCTCCCCAGTCCACACCTCTTGTTGGTGGAATCATTTCTGCTGTTGGATGCTGACCCAAGGCATAAATATTTGCCTGGTCTGTGTAGGCTCCGAGGTCTTTATAAGCAGATATTAAAAGTTCAGTTGGATTACCGGGAGAAAATCCACCGGCACCACCTGTTCTTACAATAGAATCCACCTCGTCTACGGTAAGATCAGAACATGCATTAAAGGCGAATAGGCCCATGCAAGCTATTAGAATTTGATTTAATTTATTTTTTTTCATAATTTTTTTAATTAATGAAATGAATTAAAATGAAACATTTGCACCTAAAGTCCAGGTCTTGGCTCTTGGATAGGCAGTGTAGTCTATACCAAATGAAGGAATACCGTTCAAAGATTTGTTGGTACTTACCTCAGGATCCTGACCACTGTAATTAGTGAATGTCAAAATGTTTTGACCAGTAAGGAAAACTCTCAAATTAGAAATATTTTTATTTGCTACCGGTACTTTGTATCCGATGCTGAGGTTCTGCAATCTTAAAAAATCACCTTTTTCAAGGAATCGTGTAGATACATCCGGAGCATTCCATGGGCCTTCCTTAGAAGACACTACATCTTTTGTAACGTTTCTACCATTATTCAAAGAACCTTTAGTGAAATAAGCATTGGCAGTATTTGAATAAATATAATTACCCATTACAGCATTAAAGAAGATACTGGCATCTAAATTACCCATTCTGAAATTATTAGTCAAGCCTCCGGTAAAACGTGGATTTGGATCGGCGTTAACAAAAGACTGGAAGTCTCCAGAAGGATAGATAGAGTTACCTTGATCATCGTAACCTCCGAATTCACGAAGGAAGAAAGCAAACATCGGTTGTCCTGCAGCCAAGCGCTGAGCAAAGGCACCGGTAAGACCTTGTCCGTTGATTTCCCCGGTATCGTAAACACCGGCTAAGTCTTTGATGAGGTTTTTATTGAAGGCTCCATTGGCATTTATTTCCCAAAAGAATTTTTTGCTATCCATAGCAATTATATTTAAGCCTATTTCGATACCTCTATTCTGAATATCCGTATCCAGGTTTCTCCAAACGAAAGGAGTTGGAGCAGGCTGTGCAGACACTACCTGGAACAAAAGGTCTTTGGTATGCTTATCGTACAACTCAATATTTCCACCTATCCTGTCATTAGAAAGTCTCCAATCGATACCGATATTTCCGGTAGTAGTAGATTCCCATTTGAGGTCAGGGTTGTTAAATGCCACTGCATTTAAACCACCACCTGAAATGTCACCTGCACTTTGATTCGCACCCCAGTCAGAGTACCTGTCTCGTCTGTCGTACAAATTATGAGGAATGTTTTGATTCCCTACCAATCCATAACCTACACGAAGAGCGAAGTCAGAGAATATGTTTTTAGGAAAGAATGATTCTTCCACGATTTTGTATTTGATAGCACCGGATGGAAAATATCCATACTTATTATTACCTCCAAATTTAGTAGACCCATCAATACGTAAGGTTCCGGTCACCAATAGTTTTCCCATGTTAAGGTTGGCGCGGGTAAAATAAGATTGTAATTCATCTACATTATTGAATGAGTTATTTACCACATTGGATGGGGCTTTGCTTGCATCGGCAGAAGCCAGGTTATTGATCATTACATCTAAATTATTGGTGGCAAAATTGGCCAATGACGCTGTCTTACCGGATCGGTCAAAAGATTGAAACGAGTAACCCAAAATTGCATTTAATTTTGCCTTGCCTATGTTTTTATCGTAGGTAAAATAATTTTCCCATAACCGGTTTGCGGTACTGAGATCTCTCAGATATAACCTTCCTATTTTTTCGACACCATCCAACACGAGGTCTTTAGAATAAGCTGATTTCCTTTCGGACAAGGCCTGATCGAAGCCTACCACAGTTTTGAATTTTAATCCGGCGAAAAGATCAACCTCCGCAGCGATATTCCCTAAGGCTCTTAGAGTATTCGTTCTGTCTTTTGACAAATTAACAATCGCCAGTGGGTTCGGTTCAGGAATACCAGGTTGAGTGAAAGCACTTCCTGTATAAATAGGCATAGTGGGATTTGATTTTAAAATCGCAGCTAATAGATCTCCCGTATACCCGGAGTTATCAGATATGGCAATACCATTGTCTTTATTATTGGCTATGTTCACATTGGTAGTAAGATTCAATCTGTTATTCAGAAATTTTTTACCCCCATTAAATCCTAAAGAGTACCTTTTTGTTGCGGAAGTCAGGATAATCCCTTCCTGATTCAAGTAACCAAGTGAAAATCGGTAGTTACCTCCCTTGTCATCTCCGCTTCCGAAGGACAAATTATGCTGATGAGTACTCGCACTCCTGAACAACTCATCCTGCCAGTCAACATTTCCACCTCTGTTTTGAGATGGATTGGCAGCTGCAAATTCAGAAGCATTAAGTAAATCGTATTTTTTAGTGATAGAACTCAATCCGAATGAATAACCATAATCCAACGTACCCTTTCCTTTGCCTTTTTTAGTAGTAATCAAAACCACCCCTTGAGCACCCCTGGAGCCATAAATGGCTGTAGCAGAAGCATCTTTCAAGATGTCTATGGATTCGATATCATCTGGATTTAAAAAGTTTAAAGGATTTTTTGCAGGTTGGCGACCAATACCTTGTACTCCCCCTTCACCTGAAGTATTGTCCGAAGTCAATGGTACCCCGTCTATTACAAAAAGAGGCTGATTTCCACCGTAAACGGAAGATGTACCACGAATACGTACATTTATACCACCCCCTGGCTCTCCGGAATTTTGAGTAATTTGTACACCGGCTACTCTCCCCTGCATTAATTGCTCAGGAGAAGTTACAATACCTTTTTGAAATTCCTTTGCATTAATGGTATTTACGGCACCGGTAGCATCTTTTTTCTTTACTGTACCGTATCCAGTCACGACTACTTCTTCCAATGTTTCGCCTTGTGTTAAAGTAATTTCGAAATTACTAATGGTAGGCTCTACACTTACTAATTCAGTTTTAAACCCTGTGTACGAAATTTCCAAGAATGTTTTTTGACTTGGAACTTCAAGTGTAAAATGTCCGTCGACATCGGTAATAGTCCCTTTATCGGAGCCTTGTATTAATATATTAGCACCGATTAATGGGTCTCCGGTGCCAGCCTCTTTGACTGTACCGGTAATGGTACGCTGAGCTAAAGCAAAAGATTGCAATCCAATAATGAGAGCAATAACAGCAATAGGTCTGAGCATACTTGTAAAAAGTCTATTCATAATCATCCAAAATTTTTTCAAGTTTTAATTAATTTCAGCGAGATAAAACATCCTCAAATTGCAAGGTGAACAATACTTCATTTTTCATAAAATATAGTCACCGGTCATACTCAGATGTCTTTTTTAACAGGCCAAAAATATAAATTAACTAACCATTATAATACTGGTTTACCATTCTTTAACTGTGGATTAATTCCGAAAACCATACCGCAAACGTTTGTTGTTAATAAAATTATTAATTTTGTTAATAATTACATTACCGGAATCTATTTCTGAAATTTTAATATGAAAAAGACCACCATAAAAGATATTGCGCAAAAATTAAAGGTCAGCCCTTCAACGGTATCCCGCGCTTTAAATAATCACCCGGATATCAGTGACATTTTAAAGCAAAAAATTCAAGAAACGGCCCGCCTTTTAAAATACAGACCCAGCAGTGCAGCCTTACACCTCAAACAAGTCACCAGTAAAAGTATAGCATTAATATTACCTCAAATCACCTCATTTTTTTTTCCTTCCGTGATCCATGGTATTGAAGAGGTTTTACATAGTCAGGGATACACCTTAGTGATTTTACCTACCAACGACCTGTACGAAAGAGAAAGAGAAAATATTAATATCGCTTATGATCAGAATGTAGATGGTGTATTAATAGCGGTTTCAAAAGAAACCCAGGATACAGACCATTTCGAATTACTGCATGAATCCGATATTCCGGTGATCATGCTGGATAAAGTGATTGAAAATGCCAAATGCACCTGCATCACCATAGACGACTTCAGGGTTTCGTATCAAATGGTGCAGCATATGTATAAATCCGGTTGCAGAAAAATTATAGGCATTTTTGGGAAGGCCAGCCTTACCATATCACATTTGCGCTACAAGGGTTTTAAACAGGCACTCAAAGATGTGAATTTAACATGTACAGAATCGATGGTCAGTTTTGTTAATAACACTGCTGAGGCAAAAGAGAAATGTATCACCCTATTAAAAGATCACAGCCCGGATGGAATATATGTCATGACAGATGAAATCATGTTGGGAGTAATGCCATCCATAGCCGAGATGAATTTACGCGTACCGGAGGACATTTCTGTTCTGGCAATCAGCGATGGGTACCTGCCTCCTTTTATGATTCCGAGTGTAAGCCATTTAAAACACGATGGCTATGAATTAGGTATGATTAGTGCCCAAAAAATGATTCAATATATCAATGCAAAAAATAACAACCTTATAATCAATGTAGAAAAAATAATGTTGAATACCAATATAGTATTGATGGAAAGCACAAAGTGATTTTTGATTTATCATGCTTCCCTTACTTCAACTAAATCTAGCAGGATTATTTAATATTGATCCCGTACCAATTCCAATGTTTTTTGCATCTCAAGGCGAATAGGCAAAACACTGCCGGTATAGTTAGAATGCATAAATGAAAAAATATACCATTTTCCGCTGTTGGCAAGCAAATACCCACTGAGTGAATGATTATTCATCAGTGAACCTGTTTTAGCATACACATAGGGCTGATTGCTTTTGTACGAATTTTTTAGTGTACCGCTAACACCACCTGCCGGGAAAATTTTCTTGATCCATTCTATACCCCGTATTTCATATATACTTTTCAATATATGAATTATATGACCAGGAGTAATCAGGTTATATCTGCTTAGTCCACTTCCATCAAACCATTGAAACGGGGGCATCGAGTCGAAGAGTTGCTTTTTTATTTTATTTATAGTAAAGGAAGTATGGCAGGTATCGGAGATATAAGATCCAATTTCCAATATCAGTTGTTCTGCTATAAAATTATCACTTACTTTCATCATTTGTGCATATACAGAATCAATCTCCACACCGGGAAGAATTTGCCACTGTTCAATATCCCTGTCTTTAATTGAAATGAGGTTTACCTTTTTCTTAAGGGTGTCTTCCAATATAGACTTTATGGCAATCGGATCGGTTTTATAGGGTAAAATAAAATTTGATTTTAACAGGGTATCTACTAAAAATTCATTTCGCTCTGAGACCCGCGTTACTTTATTGGGCAGTTTTGATTTTAGATTCCAGTACCACTTGTCATGGAAGTAGTATGGATTGGTTTGAAAAGACAACTGAACCGAATCGTAATGAAAGGAGACCAGATTACCGAATAGTGGAAAATCACTTATTTCTGCCTGATAGTCTTCATTAAAATCATCCCAGGCCCATCCCGCACCTAGCTTATTATCCTGGTATTGATCATAAACCAAAAATATTTTCTTGGTAGTTTTCTTTAATTTCTCTACTCCCGGGTGTAACATCCAGAGCGGATGCAGGAAGGTTGGATCCCCCATCCCTTTTACTATCAGGTCAGTTTCTGTTTCAAAAAATTGGTAGGCAGGCATCGTTGAGGGCAGATTTTTCAGGGATGCATATAATGTAATTATTTTGGTATTGGAAGCAGGGGTAAAATATTTATCAGCATTTGAATGAATTATAATTTTTTTTGCCACAGGATCATATAATGAAAATCCCGTGAAATGATTATTAAAAATCGGTGAGCTTTTAATATGTTTTTGTAAGGATCTTGCACTGGTGGAAAGTCGTTTTGTAGGTCCACATCCGGCGCCAAAGACGATCAGTAACAGCAGAAACCAAATCGCTCCATCCTTACTTCTTCTCATATTTTCTATATTTATGATGTAAAGGTGATAAATAACATGAAAGTAAGTATAGGCAATAACATGTTTTTTCAAAATTTTACTGTATTATTTTGCCTTTACATTGGTTATGTCAATGGCCAATCCATCGGGGCCGTAAAAAACTCATATCAACAATCTCTGGCTAAATGTATCGTCCTAAAAAACAATACTAATATTATACCCTTATTGGAACTGGATAAAGTGAAACCCTTGTATATTCAATTCAGGTACAACTCACCCCTTTTGTATGAACGGTTAAGAAAATATCAAAGAATACCTACCATGGAATTCCAATCCTTTGTACAAAACCTGCATGATCTAAACACAAACCTATTGTTTGTGGATATAGATCTCCAAAAAACAGATCTTCATGATTTAATGGTGTTGTCTGCGGAGATAGAAAGATCAAAATTGAAATATATACTTTGTCTCTCACATGTTTTACCTGTCAGCTTTCCTGGCCATATCTTCCCGCATGCTTCCGCCATATTGGTATCGGTAGGTGAGTCTGCCTATCACGCCCTACATATAGCGCAGATCATATATGGTGCCGAATCCAGCGTTGGTAAACTGCCGTTTAAGTTAAATAATAAGTATTCATCCGGAGCAGGAATCCTGACTGCGTCTCTAAACAGAATAAAATATGGTCCTCCCGAATTGGTAAATGTCTCCTCCCAAGAATTTGAAACTGCCTTGGACCGTGATGCTGAAGATGCAGTTAGGAAAAAGGTCTTTCCTGGTGTAAATTTATTAGTTGCAAAAGATGGCATTGTCATCTATCACAAAGCATTTGGCAAAATAAAATTTGATGCCCCGGATCAGTTATCTGAACACCATATTTATGACCTCGCATCCATCACGAAAATATTTGCTGCGACCTTAGGCAGTATGAAATTACATTCCGAGGGGCGTTTTGATCCGAATGCAACATTAGGCACGTATTGGCCTTATCTTAATAAAAGCAACAAGTCAACTTTAATATGGAAAGAAGTACTTGCACACCGAGGCAGATTAGTGGCAAGTATTGCATACTACCGTAAAATTCTAAATCCAAATAATACGTATAAAAAACATTCAGTACATACTAAATTACACGGTGCATTCAACAATCCAATTTCAGATTCATTATTTGCTAATAGAAAAATATCAAAAAGAGTTGTCCATGAAGTCAAAAAAACAGCACTGTTACCAGAACCAAAGTATGTTTACTCTGATTTATCGATGATCCTGTTGGGCAAAACAATAGAACAAATAACAAAAATTTCTCTGGATGAATATTCAAAAAAGAATTTTTATGCCCCATTGGGTGCTACAGAAACCACCTTTTTACCCCTTCATTTTTTTCCTAAAAAGCAAATAGTGCCAACAGAAAAAGATTCAATATTCCGAAAAGATCTGGTACATGGATACGTACACGATGAAAATGCAGCTTTATTAGGTGGAGTATCTGGTCATGCCGGTTTGTTTAGCAATGCCAATGATATGGCCAAAATCGCCCAAATGTTACTGAATAAGGGTGAATATGGAGGGAAAAAGTATATTAGCTCAGAAACCATAAAATCATATACCCAATATCAGTACGCTGATGAGGGTAACCGGCGGGGCTTAGGATTCGATAAACCCCTGCTTAACTATGATGTAAATCAAGCTCATACGGCAAGGGATGCCAGCGATGAAAGTTATGGGCATTCCGGTTTTACAGGTACTTTTATCTGGATAGATCCAAAATATAATTTGACCTATATATTACTTTCAAATAGAGTGTATCCCACCAGGGCTAATAACAAAATCAGTCAACTTTCAATCAGACCATGCATTCAACAGACTGTTTATGATTACATCTTAAAATAAGGCAATAGTTCAGACCGATTTTTACAAAATCAAGATAACTATGTTTATTTTGTAAATTAAAATACAAACCAAAACCATGGAGGCTTTTATTTTAAAGACCATAGAATTTGTAAAAGAAAAGGTAAAAAATTACGATGCTGGTCATGACTGGTGGCATGTAGAAAGAGTTTGGAAAAATGCAAAGTACATTAATCAATTTGAACAAGGTGAACAGGTAATTATCGACCTGGCAACTTTATTACACGATATTGCTGATGCTAAATTTTTTGACGGGAATGAAAAGGTGGGACCTGAGTTGGCCAAGGCATATTTAATGGCCAATTCTATTGAATCCAGCATAATGGAACCGGTAATAAATATCATTGAAAACTTGTCCTTCAGGAAAAGTTTGGGCCAGGTAGATTATTCTTCCAAAGAATTCGATGTCGTACAGGATGCAGACAGGCTTGATGCTATTGGAGCTATTGGCATTGCGAGAGCATTTACCTATGGTGGATATAAAAATCGGGAATTGTATAACCCAGAAATTCCCCCTCTTAATATAATTTCACAGGAGGAATATAAAAAAAGCACCTCTCCGACAATAAACCACTTTTATGAAAAACTATTATTATTAAAAGACAAAATGAATACCACCACAGGAAAAAGGCTTGCAGAAGAAAGACATGTATTTATGAAAAAATACTTAGATCAGTTTTATAAAGAATGGAATGGCACGCAATAAATTTCATTTCAGGAAGATACCAAATTGACTTAACTTCGAGCTTTAATTTTTAAACTTTTTTAAATTAGTTTATGGCTACTAAACTCACTCCTTTTTCGAGATTACTCATTGTATTGGTCATTCTGGTCGGCTTATTTTTCCTGGCCAAAAAATTCATTCCCGGCTTTGGTAGTAAAATGGAATTTCCAACGGTTACAAATTCAACTGGTGATGCTGAAAATACCAAGCCATCCGATAATGCCAGTACTTCAATTCCCAATACATCGGGTGCACCCAGTAGTACTTCCGGAGTTTCATCCCCGGTTTCCAAAGCAAAATTTGAATATTCACCTGCGGTCCCTGTTAATGGAAAATTAAAAGGAGTGGTGGAATTAGGATCTACCGGTTTTAATTCATTTGTGATCAATATAGACAAACAAAAAAACTGGAAACTGGAGAAGGCTGACTTTGGTACCAGCCTGGTATATGAAAAACTAGCTACAGATCAGGACATCAAAGATGGATTAAAAAAATATATAGCGGATATGCTGGCTTTTGGTGTAAGCCCCAGGGAAATACATTTTGTGGTGAGCTCGGGAGCACAGAAAGTAGATATCACATCCAAGATAATGGGCTACCTCAAAAATATGGGATATGTAGTAAACACGGTCACCCCTGAAAAAGAAGGTCAACTGGGTTACACCAGTGTAATGCCACAAGGATATGAAAAAGATGCCTTTGTAGTTGACATTGGATCCGGCAATACCAAAATTGCATGGATGGAAAACGGTGCATTAAAATCGTTGGAAACCTACGGCTCAAAATATTTTCAAAATAATGTAACTGACGATGTTGCTTATTCAGCCACCCGAGGCAAAGCTGCACAAGTACCGCCTGCCTTGAGAAAAACCTGCTTCATTATCGGGGGAGTTCCTTTTGAACTGGCCAAACAAGTCCGAAATGAAAAAGAACGCTTTACTATTTTAAATGCTCCTGACCAATACTCACCCAAAGACGCAAGAGGCAAGTCGGGCATCAATATATACAAAGCAATAGCTGATGCTACAGATTGCCAGCAATTTGTATTTGATTGGGATGCCAATTTTACTATTGGATTTTTATTGGGATTGCCCAATTAAAACAGTGAGCCATCCGATACCTTCTCAATTAAAGGTTGAATCAGGTATCTTTGCAATATGAAATTCCCACGAGCCTATTCCATAGTGGAAATAGCAGAGTTATGCAATGCCGAGATTATAGGAGACGATGGAATCTTTCTCACTGGCATGAATGAAATCCACAAGCTGGAGCCCGGAGATCTAATGTTTGTAGACAATGAAAAGTATTTTACAAAGAGTCTTAATTCTATAGCCAGTGCAGTACTGATAAACAAAAAAATCACGCCTCCTTCAGGAAAGACCCTATTGTATCACTCAGTCCCATTCGAGGCATATAATTCATTAGCATGGCATTTCAGGCCATTTATTCACTTGTCAGAAAATATAAGCTCATTAGCCATTATTGATCCGTCCTGCACGATTGAACCGGGAGTCTTCGTTGGCCCTTATGCCCGTATTGGTGCCGGATCGTATATTCAATCAAATTCGTATATCGGAGCTTATACTGAAATTGGGGAAAATGTAATCATACAACCAGGATGTATGATCGCTACCGATGCATTTTATTTTAACAAAAGAAAGAATGACTATTATAAATGGAGATCAATAGGCAAGGTAGTCATTGAAAATAATGTGGAGTTGGGAGCCGCCTGTACCATTCAGCGGGGAGTAAGTGGATCTACCACGATCGGGGAAGGCACCAAATTAGATTGTCAGGTTCATATTGGACACGGAGCAGTGATTGGTAAAAACTGTTTGATTGCAGCTCAGACAGCATTAGCAGGGAAAGTTACCATTGGAAATTATGTTACAATCTATGGGCAGGTAGGCATAGCTCAGGGTCTTTCAGTCGGAGATCATGCTGTTTTACTTGCCAAGACAGGAGTTTCCAAAGATTTACCCGGAAACCAAACCTACTATGGGGTTCCTGCGCAACCTGTCCGGGATGCCTATAAACAACTTGCTGCATTGCGTATCTTTTCCCGTGATAAAAACAATAATTAATTCGTTTTAAAGGTGATTTATTATAAATTAAAACATGATCTACCCGCTTTGGTTTTATATAATTCAATTCTTAGTTCAATCCCTGTCCAAAGAAGATATTGAAACCAGACCGTCGAATTGGTTTTATAATCAAAGAGTATTTCCTCTGGATTCTATACCCCAATCAGAATACATCAATTCGGTCAGGCAGGTTTTGAATGATTCCAAATCCAGAAAAAGATCACTACTACAAAAATGGAAATTTGCCGGGCCTACCAATATTGGAGGCCGCATCACCGATATCGAAGCAAGCCCTTTGAATGACTATCTTATCTATATCGGAGCTGCTTCCGGGGGGGTCTTTAAATCAAAAGATAAAGGGAACTCATGGGTACCGGTATTTGATTCGAATCCTGTTTTCTCCATTGGTGACATGGCCATACATCCGACTAATCCCGATATTTTATATGTAGGCACCGGTGAAGCCAACGGAGGAGGAGGTTCTGTAGCTTACGATGGAAATGGAATCTTCAAGACTTTAAATGGGGGAGATAATTGGGATTACCTTGGTTTGGAATTTTCAGGAAGTATTTCTAAAATAATTATTAATCCCGGTAAGCCGGAAATCATCTATGCAGCTGCCATGGGGAGATTATTTGCCAAAAATAACCAGCGAGGCATATTTAAATCTGTAAATGGTGGAGAAACCTGGGAGCATGTTTTTTATAAATCGGACTCTGTAGGTGTCATAGATATGGCAATGGATCCAATACATCCAGATACTTTGTATGCCGCAACCTGGGAAAGATCCAGAAAGCCTTCTGGAATTGATTATGGTGGTCCGGAATGTGGCATCTACAGATCATTTGATGGAGGTAAAATTTGGGTTCGATTGACCAAGGGATTACCGACTGGCGATGATCTCGGACGAATTGGCTTGGCTATAGCCTCATCACAACCAAATAGAATTTTTGCATTTTATGTTGATAAAAGTGGCGATTTTTTAGGAGTGTACAGATCGGATAATTTTGGAGAAGACTGGATCAGATTAGGCGGTCGGGTGAATACTTCTACCTTTGGCTGGTGGTTTGGAAAAATTTATGTTGATCCAAAAAAATCAAATACGATTTATGCACTTGGATTGTTTGGATATAAATCCAGTGACGCAGGAAATACCTTTGTCAATATAACCGATAACTTCAACCAGGAGGTACATGTAGATCAGCATGCCATGTACATTCACCCGATCAACACGGAGCAAGTTTTACTTGGAAACGATGGAGGTTTATATGATTCAAAAAATGGAGGTAACTCCTGGAATAAAATTAATAATCTGCCCATAACTCAGTTTTACACTTGCCATATAGACAACAAACAACCTGAAAGACTATACGGTGGTACGCAGGACAACAGCAGTATGCGCACTTTTAATGGTGTTGATGAATGGAGTATCATCTCAGGCGGGGATGGCTTTGTTTGTGAAGTAGACCCCACTGACAATAAATATGTGTACACCGAATCTCAGTATGGGGCCTTCCTGAGGAGCACAGATGGTGGATCTAATTTTATAAATGCTACTGATGGGATCTTTGCTGGCGACAGAAGTAATTGGAAGACTCCATTTGTATTGGATCCAAAACAATCCTCCATTTTATATCTGGGTACCAATCGATTATATAAATCAGCAAATAGAGGTATTTTCTGGACTCCGATTTCGCCTTCGCTTGCCCCGGAAACAGGATTGAGAGCCTATGGCACCATTACCACTATATCTGTTTCCGCAATAGATCCGAGAATAATTTATTGTGGTACCGATGTGGGACTGGTGTGGGTTACCTTGAACGGTGGTATAGATTGGAAAATAATCAGCGACGGATTACCTACTCGATGGGTTACTTCGGTCACGGCGGATCCCGGGATAAAAAATAAAGTATATATTACTCTTTCTGGTTTTAGGTATAATGAATCATTACCGCATGTATTTGTTTCTGAAAATAATGGTCAGGATTGGAAAGAGATATCCAAAGGGCTTCCTCCGGTACCTGTAAATGACTTGATTGTCGATCCGGAATCAATGGGACATATTGTGATAGCTTCAGATGCCGGAATCTGGAGGTCAGCAAATGATGGAAAAAACTGGCAATTACTGGGAGATGGAATACCCATAACTATATTTACAGATCTGCATTTTCATAAAGGCACACGTAAATTAGCGGCTGCCAGCTACGGCAGGGGAATGTATACTTATGATTTAGAGTTACCGGTAAATTTTAAATCGGATAATACTACCGGTTACGAATTGCAGGTTTTTCCTAATCCGTTTGATGAAACAATCAATATTAAAGCCAAATCCAAACTTAATTCGAACTATAAAATAAGTTTAAGTACCCTGGATGGTAAAAAAATAATTGAAAAATCAGTCGTTATACGTGCAGGTATTGAACTTAATACAACTATACCGACAGCTCAAAAATTGGCCTCCGGAATGTATCTGGTTTCACTCTCTTCTTCGCAGGGGATCCATGGAACCATCCGCATTATCAAAAACTAATTTATCTGAAATAAGGCGGTCCATTTCTGAAAGGATCAAATTCATGCTGTTGCTTTCATTATTGTTCAATAGTATTACCACATAGTTGTGATCGATATATCTTCTTATATAGGTTCTGTAACCCGGATTATCCCCACTGTGAGCTACCACTCTTCCCAGTTTGGGGTGAATCATTGTTTCCCATCCAAATCCATAATTGCTTTTAGTGCCATCGAGCAAAGTATAGGGACTGAAAGCCTCCAATAAAGTCGTTTTTGCCACAAACAAAGGCGTGTACAGAGCCTGATCCCATTTGAGTAAATCCAGGGCGGACGCACTGATTCTTCCCGGGCCTTTACGGTTACCCAGCCATATAGTGTAATTTGAAGCCGGGTCTCTTATGGCATTTATATACTTTTGGGTTGCCGGATCCAATTTGTGACCTTGGGCCATATTTGAAATTCGCGCTTTCATCATTGGGGTTCTGAAATCTGCGGATTTCATTTTGGCAGGATTGAACACCCAATTACGCATGAGCTGAATAAAATTCACATCACTGGCTGCTTCAGCAATACTGGCTAAAAGCAAATATCCGGTATTACTAT
>CAYNIG010000107.1:0-14202 GCA_964396995.1 uncultured Saprospiraceae bacterium
GCAACAACAGAGATAGCAGGGAATGTTTCCCAGGTTTCCAGTGGAATTCAGGAATCAGATGTAATCTCAGGTTATGCTTATATATTGCAACAACGAAAATTATACAATAGCTCAAATGGAGCTAAAGGTGCATTTGTGGTTGCGTCCAATGCTTCATGGGGAATAGATGACGGCAAAGCTGCCGATGCTCCACTTTGGTGTGCTATTTATGACTCTTTAGGAACCGCAGGAATATTGAATATAACTGCAGCAGATAATCGAACCACTGTGAATGTAGATAGTACAGGAGATTTACCTTCCGTTTGTCCCAGTAATTATTTAGTAGCCGTAACTTCCATTACCTCTGACGGCAAACGTGCTGCTGCGCAGGGTCCCAAAAATATAGACCTAGCCGCCCCGGGTGATTTTGTATACACCACAAAAGCAAATAATAGATACGGCACGGAAGCCGGTACTTCCTTTGCAGCCCCTATCGTGGCAGGAGCAATAGGGTTATTGTATTCCAATCAATGCTCGGTACTGGATGAATTGGCATTGAGTAATCCGGCGGCAGCAGCATTGATGGTCAGAAATGCTATTCTAAATGCAGTAGATACCACCACTAACTTAAAAACAGCTGTTGCCAGCGGTGGTTACCTGAATATATTAAAAGCCGTGAATACCATCCAGGCCAGTTGTGCAGCCTGTGCTAGCGGAGCTTTGGCCAGCAGGATTTATATTGATTCCATAGTGATAGATGGCATGCGTTTCAGATCAAAGGATAATAATGGTTATGGAGATTTTACAGGAGTAGACTCACTCACCCCAAGCATCAACAGAGATGGACAGGCATTATTAAAAATTTTCCCAAGGGCAAATGACAGTATCAACTTTTATTTTATACGGATTTGGATGGATAGAAATCAGGATAAAGATTTTGATGATACGGCTGAGTTAGTATGGTCCAGTGGCAATCAGTTCAGAACAGGAAATATCGTCTCCAATATTTTTTTGCCAATAACCAAAATAGACAGTACCGGACTCACCAAACTGAGAATTTCACTCAAGGCCGTTTCCAGTATAATCGATACCTTAAAACCTTCGCCATGTGGGTTTTTCAATTTCGGCGAAGTTGAAGACTATGATATAAAGTTTTTGCCTAAATCATTTGATTGTCCGGATGTACTTGAATTGGAATCGGCTATGATTTCAGAAGACGGGGCAAAAATATTTTATCAAAAAATTATACCCAAATTATTTTATATGATCAGGTACAAAGAAGCTTCTGCTCAAAAATGGGATACCTTGCCGACAAGGGATTCTATGGTTTCCTTATCCGGATTAAAAAAATGTACTGATTATATCGTGGAATCTAAAACATTATGTGATTCGGATACCAGCAAATTCCGAACCATGCTTAAATTCAAAACACTGGGTTGCTCCGTACCATTTAAAGATCAATTGGTTTTTAATGATGCACTGGTATATCCCAATCCCTTCAACCATCACTTTACAGTACGTTTTAATATTGCTGATCCCTTAAAAAAAGTGAAGCTAAGATTAGTCTCTATAAATGGAAGTTTGATATCTGAGCAAAACCTTGGCTCACTCAATGCGGGACAGCATGAGATCAGTATACATGATGGATCACGTATGTCAATCGGAACCTATTTTGTGATTTTACAAAGTGAAAAAGGGTCTATGAGCAGAAAGTTGATGAAAATGTAATCTATTCTTTTTTCCTCCTTTTCAGTTCTCAGGTCTACCAATAATACTGCCTCCTTTGAAGGCTTTATCTATTTTAATGTCTTCTGCATCCGGTATTGATTCTTTTGACAGGGGGAAAGTGGTAAGCTTAGGCTGACCAGCATCGATCCAGGCTGAATACCAGACACTCCCTACTGACAATATGGCCTCTCTCATTCTGGATTCCACCATACCCTTCATGGCTTGCTGATAGGCCTTCGCATAAGCTTCACATTGTGTTCGCACAGTAGCCCCCAGTCTTTCATCAAAGCAATATTGCTGATCCACCGGAAAAGTGAGCGATAATCTTTTTTCGATGAGCAAAACCGAATCTACATAATTATGGCTTTTGATTACGACATCCCATACATAATTGGCTATATCCTTTATGTATTCTGCTTTCCCTACTATATAATCGTATTCATTATCTGCGAACAATTCCGGAATACGACTTTCCCAAAAAGCATGCAATCCAAGTTGATCAGTGAACTGGCCATTATAGTTGCTGGTAGTATGCAATGGTACATGAGCATCACCTAAGTAATGACCAATGTCAGCAGAAAGTCTCAAAATGGATTTATGGTCTTTTGAAGAAAAGGCCTGTACTAATTTTCTATATTGATCGGGCAAATGAAATGGCAGAATTCCATGCTGTGAAAAAGTATCAAGCCACTGGTAGGATTGATTTTCTTCAGCAACAGTCCTGTTAAAAGCATCATTTATTAATTTACCGGATACAATAACGCTCTCTTCATTTCTGGATATTGGTAAAAGGGTTTTATTAATTAAAAATCTGAACTTGTTTAAGGTGATAAGCAAACTGGTGTCATGGGTTTTGGCAGCATCAGGTACCAAAAATTTCTGATTACCAATTAATTGAATTGACCTGCTTCCCAATAAGGGAGGTTTCTCAGAGTCATTTACCGGGATAAAATCAGAGTACAAGGACAAAGCTTCATCGTATTTACGCGGACAGGCCGGAACCCCATTTTTATACCATCGGTCCAGGTCGATAAAATGCCTTACTGCCTCATCTTTTACGGCATATCTTCTTTTGTCAGCATCCACGGCATGTTCAGTCAGATATTCGATACTGTTTTTATAAAGAGGCATCATACCCGGACTAAGGGTAAATACAGCCAGCCTGTTAATGCGACGATGACCAAAGAAACCCCATTTATAAACTTCAACGAAAGAGGTAAGAAATACCATCAAAATAATAAACCCTGATGTAATTAAGCCTGTTTTCATTTAACAACAAAAAACTCAATAGGACGAAATATCTTTTGTAAGATACGTATTTGGGCTAAATAAAAGTCTTTACCATCATAGACAAACATTCGTTCCTTATCGGCATCACCCTCTAATGTATTTGAGAAAAACGAGATTTTTCTAATTGGTTTGTCGTTTATGGCAATTTCCATTACCGCATGAGGTGTAGTATTAATTACTATTTCCTTGTATTTAAAATCATTCTCTATACTCTCACACCCAATAATACTGATTTGATCCAAATACAAGGCTATTAATTCCTGAGAAGCCACTTTTTTGATATGTTTCCTATCAAATAAAATGTACCCTCCTGAACCCTGGATGATTTCGAATCCGGAATCAGGGGTCTCCGGGTATACCAACTTCAGGTGAGAAATGCTGTTTTTAACTTCATCCAGGATCATTCTGCTGCGCCACTCTTTATTCTCCATAAAAAAACGAGTGGCTATGCTGCCATCAAAACCCGGTACATGAATCACATATGGCTTGGATGATCCGGCTACCATACCATACGTTCCCCGTTCATCATTTGTGGTTCCACCGATATGCCATGATCTGATTTCATCACCGGAACGGTTAATAAATCGAATAGTTCCTCCTTCGTTACGCATAGCAAGGGACATTTGATCCCATGCTGCTTTTGGAGGAAAATTCATAACTTTTACATAAGGTACTATTCTTAATATATTTTCAATAGCATCCTTTCTGATTTTAATACTGTCATTCAGATACCATCCTGAATTTTTTACCTGTAACTTTTGCAGGCCATATCTTTTGGATTCAATTTCAATTCTATTTATTGCGCTTACATTCCTGATCCTGAAATTTTCTTCCACCTTCACAGGGTCCTGACGGCATGAAAATAAATTCAGGATTAAAAAACAGATACCAAACAATTTATGCATATTTTCTTTTTCGATAAAAGTCAGCAATAAAATAAATGAGGAATGAAAAGACTACCGGTAATATCAGGTTAAACCATTGCCAAAAAGTTTTATTCTTTTCTATTTTAGAATCATCCAGCATACGCAGTCTGATTTCTTTATTTCTTGCATTCAAAATGTTGTTTTCATCGATCAGATATTCTATGCTATTCATCACCAGATTTTTATTTCCCGGATAGGTGACTTGTTCATACATATTAAATCCTAAGGGTGCAGGTTCTCCCCTGCTGCTGATGGCATTTGCCGGCAAATCCCCATCAGAAAATACAATCATTTTTGTAGGGCTACTTTCAAGCTTATATTCTGCATTTATTTGTTTCAATGTATTGGACAGGCTTTCACTTACCCTGTTTTCGAATGCAGATGAAAAAACACCTTCGGCCAATAGTGCAACCGGCTGTGCAGGGCGGTTAAATTGATCTGCCGAGATCGATTGCCTTACCATCTCAAAATTTATAGGTGATGGACTGGTAAGGGTACGACTGTGATCACTGGATGAAAGTAATATCGTTTTCGAGATTGCCGATTTTGTTTTAACCGTATCAATCGTGGCAGGATAAAAAGTGGATATCCGATCCAGGTTTTTTACGATGGCATGCATTGAAACCGGTGCAATCAAGGGATGGAAATACCATTTCTTTGGTTCAAATTGAGGATTGCCTCCGCTATATCCTGTCAATAAAGGTATTGTCGTACATTCATAATCCAGTACCACATTGGGCAGAATTCTGAAACCATATTTAAAAAACAATTCATCCAAATTTAATTCATAAGGCAAGGGAATAAAGTCTTGCTTTAATCTATTCGCAGCGTTTACGGTATCGGTATTGACGAATACAGGATCAATAAACCAGAGTACTTTACCGCCATTCATAATGTATTGATCCACTAAAAAATTGTCTCTTGTAGAAAAGGCATGCTGAGGTTTTGCCACCAGCAGTACATCTATTTCATTCGATATCTTAACCACACTATCCAAAATCATTCTTCCGGTACTGTACACCGGCCTGAGCGTGCGTTCCAGATCCGCCGTTTGCAGTGGGGTAAGTTCGCCATGCCCTTTAGTGAATACCACCACCGGATTTTTTTTCAATTTCAATTTCTGAATGGCATTTGCAAATTTATATTCCAATAAAGATACGGATCTGTTGAGGACTTCATCTTCATCCATTCGGGTATCCTTTGATTCCAGCAGGTTCACCGGAACTATTCTTTCACCAAAATGAAATACTACATATGGATAAATAATTTTCTTTTCTTGTTCTTTTCCATTGTATACCGTAAGCTGGGTAGGTGATATGCCATCTTTTCTCAGTGCTTCCTGATTTGCTTTCACCATTTCCCTATCCCCTTCCAAAGGATCGACCTGTTTAAATAGAATGTTTTTATTTATTTTATTAAAATCCTGAAGCTTTTCAATTGCGGATTTTCTCAGTCTGGTAAATGCGGCTGGCAGTCTGCCATCCATTAAAACTTCAGCATAGACAATATCATCAACTGTGCGTATCAGTGATTTGGTTTCAGCACCCAACGTATATCTTCTGTCTTCAGTAAGGTCTATTGAAAAGAATGGCAATAAAGAAAGGGAGACTGATACTACTATAAACCCCATTGCCGGATGCAATAAACTCTTTTTGAATGAATATGTATTACCCGAATTCTTTAATACCAGGGAAGATAAATAAAGAAAGACCAGAATAACACTTGTAAAATAGAAGAAATCATTATTCGTAAGGATCCCTTTGCTCATGGATTGGTAATGTGATTCCATACCCAGCCATTGAAGAGCGTAATCCAGATTGCCCACCAAAACCGGAAGGGTAGCAAGAAAAGCAGGGCCGGTATATACTAAAAAACAAAGTACCGAAGCTAACAGAAATGAGATCATCTGACTGCTGCTTACTGCAGAGGCAAAGATACCAATAGAAATATAACATGCTGCCAACAATACCCAGGCAATAAATGAACCCAGGGTGCCACCTACATCCAGGTTGCCTTTTGGAAAACCAAGTTGACCTACTGAGAATGTATAGATTTGACAAATTAATACCATGATGAATACCATGATCAATGTGGCCACAAATTTTCCTGTCACTATACCCCATATTGAAATGGGTTTGCTTCTCAGAATATCCAATGTTCCGTTTGCTTTTTCTTCGGCAATAGATCGCATAGTGAGGGCAGGAATAATAAATAAAAACAACCAGGGTGCCAGTTCAAAAAGGGTCTGGAGGGAGGAAAATTTATTATCCAGGATCGAAGTATCAGGGAAAATCCAAAGCCAGAGACCTAGTAGTACAAAAAAAACAGCTATGGCCAGCATCAAACTAAAGGAGCTGATCATGGATCTGAGTTCTTTTATAAGGATAGCTTTCATTTTTCATTTACTGGTCAAAACATGGAATACTCCTTCCATGTTTTGCTTTTCTCTAATAAGCTCTTCAATAATAATATTATTTTGGACAGACCATTGGTATATGGATTTGGAAAGATTGGAATCCTGGTCGCTGATAAGATAGGTATTGTTCTGATCGAGTTTCGTCACCTTTTTCCAATGTAATAGTAAAGAGTCAATCGCAACCGGCTGGCCAAAACATACTCTTACAGCAGGTATTCCTGAAGCTTTCATTTTGAGGGTACTCATATCATCGTCTGCGATGATTTTGCCGTTATTAATCACGATACAACGCTTACATATCGATTCTACTTCCTGCAAAATATGTGTGGAAATAAGTACGGCGTGTTCTTTTCCAAGGGACTTGATCAGGTCTCTGATTTCCAATATTTGTTTGGGGTCCAGACCGGTGGTAGCTTCATCCAAAATATACAAGTCGGGCTGGTGCAATATTGCTTGTGCAAGACCAACACGCTGCTTGTACCCTTTACTCAGGGCCTGTATTTTTTTATGTTTTTCATTTTCCAGACCGCAAGCAGCAATCACTTCATTTATCCTCCAGGTTTTTCGCTTTATTTGATGCAATGCCCCGGAAAACTCCAAGGCTTCTTTCACGTATAATTCAGTATATAATGGATTTTGTTCAGGCAGGTATCCTACTGCTTTCTTTGATTCCAATTCATTTGCAGTGTCACGCTGACCATTTATAAATATATTTCCGGCGTCAGGTCTCAATATACCGGCTATCATCTTCATTGTAGTAGATTTACCGGCACCATTAGGTCCCAGGAATCCAACTATCTCACCTCTATCAATCGTAAATGATACTTCATCTACGGCTGTCTGCTGGCCAAATTTTTTTACCAATCCATTTACCCGGAGTATACTCAATGGTCAGACTAATATTGGTGAATGATAATTTTCCATTTTATCCAATACATCATCGATATTCATTGCTTCTGATAAGCGCCAAGGTCCTATTTCTGTCCTGATCAAACTATGAAGGTAAGCGCCTGAATTAAGTTCTTTACCCAAATCATGAGCTAAAGAACGGATGTATGTTCCAGAGCTGCATTGGATTAAAACTTTCAGTAATGGCATGGTAAAGTCAAGTATTTCAAATCGGTAAACAGTTTGATTACGGGGTCTGGTCTCTACCTCTATTCCTTTATGAGCGGATTTGTAGGCAGCCCTCCCTTTTATTTTTACTGCTGAATAAACAGGTGGATATTGAATGATATCTCCGGTAAACTTTTCAATATTTTTTAAAATCAGTTCTTTGGTAATATGATCAGTAGGGAAATACCGATCTACCTGTCGTTCTGTATCATAGCAAGGAGTGGTTGCTCCCATAAAGATCTCAGCAATATAGGTTTTATTTAAGCTATGTATTCGTTCAGTCAATTTTGTATACTTTCCTGTCAACAAGATCATCAGTCCCGTTGCCTTGGGATCAAGGGTACCTCCATGACCTAACTTGATTTTTTTTATTCCAAGTTTATATTTCAGACCGACCTTTACTTTGCCTACCAGATCAAATGAGGTCCAGTCCAAAGGTTTGTCCACTAAAAGGATTTTGCCGGAATGCCAGCTTTTTTCATCAGACCAATCTTCACTCAGATCACTGACCTGATCCCAAATGAAATCCATCAGATTATTTTAGGTTGATTTTAAATTAAACGCCTTCAGATGCAGTCTTATTTCTGAATATGGAATATACTGCCAGTCCCAGGCCTGATAGAATTACTATCGGAGATATCACAGTACGGGTAAAACTATAAATGATACTCTCATCCCAGGTATCATTATTTGGCATCTTACCACCTAACATAAGCATATATCCAAGTAAGGTAATACCCACACTAATCACCATCCATTTAAGATTATCTTTTGTAAATGTAAATTCCTTGGGAGTATTGGTTAGTCCTGTGCTCCCTTTCCTTCTCGTATTTATATTGGAAGAGGCACCTACCAGGTTATCTGCTTTTTTTGTTTCGGCAGTCTTAATAACTTTTTTATTAGATGCGGTTTCTTTTGCCATTATTGTAAATTTGTGTTACAAAATTAGCCAATTTGCTGATTATATAAGTTTTTTAATAAATGTTTAATTCATTACCAGGTAGCCGGATAAGCACCAATTCATTGTGGATTTTTAAGGTTTTCCTGATTTTGCATTGCTTTTACCCCACTACAATGGTTCAAAGTCAAATCACTTCATTTTTTAATGCATCATGTGAAGGGGAAGCAAGAGATGCGGTAACACCGACCGGATGGCTTCAATGTGAAGACGGTACCACACCTGATATTTTACCCGGACCCTGGGGCGTATATTTAGCACCCGCCGACGGCAATACTTACATGGGTCTGATCACCCGTAAAGACGGAAGTTATGAATCAGTAGGTCAGCGATTACCGCAAACCTTAAAAATGGGAAACTGTTATTTTTTCAAACTAATGCTGGCCAGGGCACTGACTTATAATGGATTTAATAAACCAACCATTTTGCGGGTATGGGGAGGAAGTGATCGTTGTGACAAAAGACAAAAATTGTATGAAAGTATACCCATTACGCATCTGGATTGGAAGTCGTATACCATTCGATTTAAACCTAAAAAGGATATTGATTTTATAATCATTGAGGCATTTTATAACGCCAGATTGCAATATACCTATAACGGAAATATCCTGATCGATGCTATCTCACCGATTTATACCTGCGATAAAGCAGAATTGATTGTCCTTCGCTAACGCTGAAAAGCAGGATGATGAGCTATGTCTCATAGCTTACCAATTTCACCGGTTTACCCCACATCATGATTGAAAATTCTTCATCGATGAGCTTGATCCTGCAACTTATTTTTTTTCCTTCTATTTTCAATTGGTCAGGCATGTGTACAGGCCTGTATTTTTCTCCATCATCTCCCAAAATTGCCCAAAAGCCGGTAGCCAGATTTATAAATTCTACCCTGCCCTGGATTCTGATGGATTTCATAACCACAAAATTAAACCTTAGAATTCACCGGATTAAATTTTTCGATAGTCTGCTTTAGAAATCGGATCATCTCCTGCTGCTCCCTGATAGTTTCATCCTGCGAGTGCAGTATTTGTTCCAATGGATTGTAATATCTTCCATGATTAAAAGGAGATATTCGCAATCGTACATACCATACCTCCTTTATATTTTCTGCAGGCATATGGTAAGCTCTGTACGAATCATTATCAGACAGGAGAAAAAGGGATCTTGTTTTCTTCAATTCATTTTGTACCCGCTTGACTACGATGTCGGTGTTGGTGACAATTACATAAATATGATCATCCTTGATACCCTGCGTCCATTGACCAGGTTCTATAAAACTGCATACCACCGTATCCCCGGCTTCCAATACCGGTTCCATACTATCTCCGGATACATCAAAAGATCTATGTGTACCCTGACTAAATCTGTAATCAGGCAACGAGTACGAAGGTAATTCAGAATAGAAGGTCGGATCAGCGAGATCACTCACATATCCAGCTTGTGCCGGAACCGGTACATGTACTATGCGCTCATCGTTTTGTTTATCGGTTACGATGGTTAATACCCTCAGGTCATTTTTTACAGCATTATTTAAAAACATTTCTCCTTCACCATATACCAGGAAACTCATATTGATATCATACATTTTGCATGCTTTGTGTACCAGGTCATGACTGGACTCAAGCGATGGCAGTATGTTGGACAGGTTTTCCGGCAGGTAATCAAGCGACAAAGCGAAATGACGGGCGGATCTCACCTTTTCCTGATCACACAGGGCTTTGATACACTCTTTAAATCGTTGGGCCAACTGATTCATATTACAAAAATATGATATATGTTTTAGCCTCAAATATAAGCAGAAAACTGATATTTAGTAAAAAAAATGAGAAAATTTAGTAAAATTGAAATTTATTGATTTCAATTATTAAATGGAATACAAAGTTTTCTGCAAAAAGTATGCTAAATGACCAATCCTGAACTCTACCATAAAGGGCTGGGCATCGAATGGGTATTGAGAGAAATTTATCACGGTCAGTCATTTTCTGATTATTTCTTATCTTTCCTTAATCCGGAACCAATATCTCTATTGAATAATTTTTAAAAACTCAAAAACCATCGAATATGAAAAGAAGAACTTTTATCAAAAAAACCTCTATAGTTGCATTAAGCGTAAGTACAGTAGGAGGCATTCATTGGAATGGGCAGCATTTTGTTGGGGACAATCCGACCACGACTGATATCCTGGGCCCTTTTTACAGACCCGGAGCTCCCTTGAAATCAAATCTTATACTGCCCGATTCCAAAGGGACTCCATTGGTATTGCATGGAGTCGTTTTAAAGCAAGATGGTAAAACTCCAATTCCAAATGCACTGGTAGAAATATGGCATTGCGATGAAAATGAAGTGTATGATAATTCGTCGGACGAATACAAATATCGGGCCGGGCAAAAATCAAAAGCAAATGGGAAGTATCAGTTCAAAACCATCATTCCGGTACCTTATAAAGCAGATCAGAATGATGAATCTTCCTGGCGACCCGCCCACATTCATATGCGTGTTTCCGTGCCAGCTCAGCAAGATTTGATTACGCAAATCTATTTTGAAAATGGCAAATATGTGGAAACGGATCCATGGGCTTCTGCTCCTAATGCAGTAAACAGAATATTGAAAATAACCAAGAATAAATTCGGAGATAGTGAAGTAGAGTTTAATGTGATTTTAGCTAAAGAAATCCCACTGGATCAGAAAGTATATGATAAAATCACGGGATTATACGATATGGGAAAAGATAATTTTGTCGAATTTATAAAGAGTGATGATGCCTTGTTTATGAAAAGAAATGGCATGATCAATGTAAATCTAAACTATATTGGAAATAATACATTTGAAGGAGGAGGTACTGGATTCCCAAAAGCAAGCTTTGAATGGAGTCAGGATGGAAGTGTAAAAGTAATTATCCGTACCGGTGACAATACTTACTCCGGAGTAAAATATTTAAAATATAAATAGCGGATAAGTTGTGTTTGTAATAATATTCATACTGCTTTATATTTTTTCTTTTCCCTTTATACTTCCGGCTCAGAAACCAATTTCTTGCGACCTTGGAACTCTATATAATGTAAAGAAGGGTTACCCTATTGCCATCTCTCATTTAAATGGTATAGAGGTATTAATAGTTGAATGCAGTATGGCAATGGAATGGAGAAATCAATTAAAGCTTGAAAATTATTTTTAAACCGTACAACCTAGGTGCAATGGTAAAATTTATATTTTATCTGGTCATTATACTTATTCCCACCAAAACAGTGTCCCAATCACAGGTCAAAAAACATATGATGGTAAAAGTGGCAGTCGAAAATATGTTTGACGCATTGACTAAGGCGGATACAGTTGCTTTGAAAAGCTATTGCACCAAGGATGTGAGGTTTTATGAGTATGGAGAAGTATGGACTTTAGATACCTTAATTAAAAAAGCGATACGAAGTCAATCCATACCTGATTTTAAACGCACCAATAATTTTGAATTTGTCAATACCATTATTCATAAAAAATCAGCCTGGGTTACATACTACCTTCAATCCGTCTTTACAAGAAATGGAAAAGAAGAATTAGTAAAATGGATGGAAACAGTAGTACTGCAAAAAGATTCCAAAGAATGGAAGATAAACGTATTGCATTCTACCCGCTTAAAATAAAAATTAAGGGGAATCCTTTAACTGAATTTATTTGAATTCTTCAAGTGAAATTATTAATTAGAATCAGAAATTAAAATTGAAAAAATAATTTTATTCTCAAAAAAGGTGGACCAAAGACAGGTACCATATTCTATTTCGACCGCGCAAATTATTATTTTAACTAATTTCTCAGGGTGTATTCAACTTCAAAACGAATTAGCAATTTTTAAAAAATCCACTACATCCAATGATGCCCCCCCTACCAAAGCTCCGTCCACATCGGGTTTACTGAATATTTCTTTGGCATTAGATCCTTTTACTGAGCCCCCATATAAAATGGAAATTGATTCAGCGGAGTTTTCTCCATACTTGGTTTTTATTTGTTGCCTGATAAAAGCATGCATATCCTGAGCTTGCTCCGGGCTGGCTGTTACCCCCGTGCCGATAGCCCAGATGGGCTCATATGCAATCACCAGCTTTTCAAAATCAACTGCCGGCAAATGGAATAATCCATGAATGAATTGATTCAGCACAAAATCATTTTGCTCACCATTATTTCTTATTTCCAACGGTTCTCCAACACAAAAAACAGGTGTCAAGCCATGAGCCAATGCTGCATTTACCTTTTGAGCTAATAAAGCGTCTGTTTCATTATAATATTGCCTTCGTTCTGAATGACCTAATATCACAAATGGTATATCGCACGATTTTAGCATAGATGCGGAAACTTCGCCGGTGTATGCCCCCTTTTGTTCCTGATGGCAGTTTTGTGCCCCGATTTCTATCACTGTACCTTTTAAAATACTGGCAACCGTAGTAAGGTGGGTAAATGGTGGAATGACGATCATCTGCGGTGATGATAGATTATACCCTTCTCTTAAGTTCTTTACCAGGGAAATGCCTTCTTCCAATGTGGTATTCATTTTCCAGTTTCCGGCAACTATTTTTTTCCTTTTCATAGGACTTTATTTTATGAGCCCGCAAAGGTAAAAATATCAGGAATTAATAAACGTTTTCGTTGAATTATTCCCACCAATGATAGAATAAAAAATGTATAGAATTTTGGTTTACAAGCACTAGGCAGCGAAAGATAAAATTTAATATACCCAATAGATCATTAATGAATCGAATCGATTATTTTGTGCCCCAGGTATTGAAGTATGAGTCTCAAAAACGCACCTTTTTACGAAAGGGATTTAAGTTGGTTACTTTTTAATTATCGAGTATTACAGGAAGCGAAAGATCTGAATGTACCGCTTTTTGACAGGTTAAAATTTATGGCCATTTATTCATCTAACCTGGAAGAATTTTTTAAAGTACGCGTAGCACAGATCAGAAGACTGGTAAAATCCGGAAAGGGAACCAAAAAAGCGCTCAATTTTAGCCCGGATTCCCTACTGAAGTCTATTTTAAAAACGGTAAATAGTCATCAGCAAGAGCTGACTACTTTGTTCAACAAACAGTTTATTCCAGAATTAAAGCTCAATGGAATAACCATTGTCTCGCCCGAACACCTAACTCTTAAACAGCATGAATTTGTAAATAATTATTTCAAGGAATATTTGCAGGCCTATATTCAGCCAATACTGCTGATCAATGGTAAAGTAAGGCCATTCCTTAACAGTGGTGCCTTATATTTATTTTTACACCTCACTGATAAAAAAGCATCACGAAACAAACATCAGTATGCCATAGTAAGATTACCATCAGATCAGCTTCCCCGATTCGTAATTTTACCTTCGAGCAAGAAAAATGAAAACCAATTGATGATGCTCGACGATATTGTTCGGTTATCTGTTAAGTACGTTTTCCCGGGTTTTCATTTAAAGCATGCCTATTCAATAAAACTTACCCGTGATTCTGAATTGTATATTGAGGATGAATATGAAGGTGACCTGGTGGATAAAATAAAGAAAAGCCTTGTAAAACGAAATGTTGGCTCTGTTTCCCGCCTGGTTTACGATCGTACCATGCCTGCCAATATGCTTAAATTATTACAAAAGACCTTTACCATACCTAATATTTCCCTGATACCGGAAGGAAAATATCACAACAACTTTGATTTTTTTAAATTTCCCGATTTTGGCAAAACGAATTTGAAAGAATCTCCACTGCTTCCCCTTCCGTATACCGAAATAGAGCACTCCGAAGATGTTTTTAAATCTATAGCCAATG
>CAYNIG010000108.1:0-14115 GCA_964396995.1 uncultured Saprospiraceae bacterium
AAAAAAATATGGGCAACCTTCCTGCAAAGATTGCCCATCTATCAGCGCCCCCACCAAGACTTGAACTTGGGACCTGCGGATTAACAGTCCGACGCTCTAACCAACTGAGCTACGGGGGCTCCCGTTTGGGATTGCAAAATTAAAATTATTTATCGAATCTGCAAGAGTTAGCTTGAATGTATTTACCAATCTTGACCATTATAGTAAAAAACCAGTCCTGATCAATGGCTATCCCGGGTGACTTCGCTACTGCTTTTACCTACAAGGAAATCCATATCAGCACCTTCGTGTGATTGCATTACATGTTTACAATACAGTGAAACATAACCCCTGTCTGTGATCGGCATTGGTGCTACCCACTTAGCTCTTCTGGTATTCAGTTCCGAGTCAGATACTTCAAGCATTAAACTGCGGGCTTCTACATCCAGGCTGATATAATCACCTGTTTGTACTAACGCAAAATTGCCACCGGCTGCTGCTTCAGGTGAGGCATGTAATACTACGGTACCAAAGCCGGTACCACTCATGCGACCATCAGAAATTCGTACCATGTCAGTCACCCCGGTTTCCAAAATTTTCTTTGGTAATTGCATGTTTCCTACTTCCGGCATACCCGGATATCCTTTGGGACCACAATTTTGAAGTACCAGTATATTATCGGGATTTACATCCAGAGCAGGATCGTCTACCCTTTTTTTATAATCTTCTATATCACTAAATACTATTGCTTTACCCCTGTGTTTCATCAGTGATTTGGAAGCTGCACTTGGTTTTATTACGCAACCTCCCTCACAGAGATTGCCTTTTAATACAGCCAGGCCGGTTTCCGTTTTAAAAGGTTTGTCTAATGATGCAATCACATCCCGATTGTAACAATTGGCATTGGCAATATTTTCACCCACAGACTTACCGGTCACGGTAAGTGCATGGGTGTGAATTAAAGAATTCATCTCTTTAATCACAGCTGGCAATCCACCGGCATAATACATATCTTCAACAAAATGCTCTCCTGATGGCTGAATATTGGTCAATAATGGAATTCCCCTTGAGCAACGATCAAAATCATCCAGTGTAAGATTCACTCCAATTCTACCTGCGATAGCCAGCATATGGATTACAAAATTCGTAGACCCTCCAATAGCAGCATTTATTTTGATTGCATTTTCAAAAGCTTCTTTTGTTAATACTGCAGACAGTCTTAGATCTTCCCGTACCATATCCACGATTCGCTGACCGGTGCGGTGGGCCATTACTTTTCTGCGAGCATCAGCGGCAGGGATGGAAGCATTACCAGATAAAGAAAGGCCGAGCGACTCTACCATACATGCCATAGTAGAAGCAGTTCCCATAACCGCGCAATGGCCACGGCTTCGGCACATGGCACCTTCCGCTTCATTCATTTCATCCTGGCTTACATTTCCGATTTTTATTCCTTCAGCCATTCGCCAAACATCGCTGGTGCCGATGCGTTTACCTTTATAGGTACCGGCCAGCATTGGACCACCGGAAATTACTATTGTTGGCAGATCAACACTGCAAGCACCCATCACCAATGAGGGAGTAGTTTTATCACATCCGCACATCAATACGACTCCATCTACCGGATTGGCACGAATCGACTCTTCCACATCCATACTGGCCAGGTTTCGGTACAACATGGCCGTCGGTTTGATAAGCGTCTCACCCAATGACATTACAGGAAACTCCACCGGGTAGCCACCGGCTTGTATAATGCCGTTTTTAACTGATTCCGCCAATTCCCTGAAGTGGGCATTGCATGGTGTAAGTTCAGACCAGGTATTACAAATTCCTATTACAGGTTTGCCTTCAAGCTCTTCCCTGGGTATACCCTGATTTTGCATCCAGGCCCGATAAATAAATCCATCTTTTCCGGTTTTGCCAAACCAACCTCTGCTTCTAAGTTTCATATTTTTTAATTTATGGCACTAATCTACTGAAATTTGTCATTCATACTCATTTGATCAGTAAGAAAGGTCTCCAAAATATTGGAAGAGTAGAATAAAAAATTTACTTTCATGAACCTGTTTTAACATGAAATGACACTGGAGCGCTTTTTATCCGAATTTAGAATTTATTGGATTAAATATCCCATGCTCAGATTGCTGATTCCTTTTGTGATAGGAATTTTACTGAGGGATACGATTGATGTGAATATTGTTTTTATTGGAGCCGCCCTTTCGATCATACTTGTATTTCAGATACTCATCCATTTTAAAATTAAATCAAATCTTGGCTTAATTCCCTGGTTTGGATTGTTGACCCACATTTTTATTTTTGGAATGGGATTATTTTGGTCTATTATCCGAAATGAGCAAAACCATCCCGATCACTTTGATGTAAAGTCTGATGCTTCTTTAATTACCCAATTCTATTACGTTGAAGAAAAAGACAGGTTCTGGGATTGTTATTCCAATGTATTGTTTCAAAGAAAAGATAAAATTTGGGACAAAGCGAATGGTAAATTATTGATAAGGGTATCCAAAGCAGCTTCTTTCAGGCCAAATTCGAGAGATGTAATTTTTGGTAATCATAGATTGATTTCACCGGATCACCAGGCAGCTCCATACGAGTTTGATTGGGCCAATCTGCTGGATCATCGCAATATTCATTACATTACCTATTTGGATACTGCCCATTTTCAGATCTTGCATAAAGCGCCCCCATCCATATTGGAGAAAAGCAGATCTTGGTCAGATAGTGTGATGTTATCTGTATTTGGGAATACCAGAGATTATCCGGTTGCTACCGCCATGCTGCTGGGATTGAGGAAAAAGATAGACCCTGAATTATACAGAGCATATTCTGCAACAGGAGCAGTTCATGTTTTGGCCGTATCCGGTTTACATGTTGGCATATTGGCTAAAATCATTGAACTTCTTTTTGGATTTTTAATCAGAAGATCTAAAGCCAAAAAATTCATCCTTCCCGGGATAGTGATCGTATGCATTTGGCTCTATACTTTGCTCACAGGCGCTACCCCTTCCATTCTTAGATCTGCATTGATGTTCAGCTTATTTATTATTGGCCGCCTGCTACAAAAGGATGCACAACCATTAAATATTCTAGCAGCAGCTGCATGGGTAGTGTTGGTAATCAATCCGAATGATATTTATAATATAGGCTTTCAATTGTCATTTGGAGCGATGGCAGGAATATTTATTTTATATGATCCCATCCGGGTATTATGGCCAGTTGAAAATAAAGTGATGCAGATTGTATGGGAAATTACAGCCGTATCTCTGGCAGCGCAATTATTTATTTACCCTATTGTGGGATACCATTTTCATCAGTTTGCTTTCTATTTCTGGCTTACCAGTTTGGTAAGTACTCCATTTTCATATTTAATTATTGGATTAGGAATAGCTATTTTTCCTATCAAAGCCCTTGGCTTGGTTTTTTTATATTGGTTAGATTATATACTTATTTATAGTGTTACCTGGATGAATGATATCATAGCCTGGTTATATACTATGCCATTAGGTAAATTGAAAGGTTGGTGGCCCAGTGGTTTTGATTGCCTTTTGTTGATT
The DNA here is from genome assembly GCA_964396995.1 of uncultured Saprospiraceae bacterium. GTDB lineage: Bacteria > Bacteroidota > Bacteroidia > Chitinophagales > Saprospiraceae > JADJLQ01. The sequence goes on from CAYNIG010000108.1 coordinate 3,552, forward strand.
TTTATTAGTGTTTTAATTGGTCTTGTACTAAAGAAAAAGAATTTTTATTCACTCTCTTTATTATTGAGCGCATTTATTTTTTTATTCATTCTATTATCAGTGGAAAAGCTGATCGAAACCGGGACATCTGAAATTATTGCATCCCGCTTCAGAGGTAAAAGTAAAGTATGGATTAAAAATAAAAATTCCATTATTCAGATATTGGGAGATAGTTCTTTATTCAACTCCAATTATGTGGATAAATATGATGTTTTAGCACAGGATATTATTTTGTTGGATTCAATAGGTAAAATTTGTGAAGGCGGCGGATTGCTGATCAAGTCTGATATTTTAAGATCCAGTTCCGGTAACTACCGGTTTGTGAATAGCAGACAGGATTTAGGTGATGCCCATAAGATGGAGGATGCCAGCTGGATTATATTGAATAAATATTGGACACCCGATGTATCCGGAATTGGAAATCCAAGTAAAATTTATTGCTTTGATCAAGCACAAGCCGATAATTTAAAATCGTTTTATCCATCCGAATTGATCCAGCTTATAAAAAATAGTTTTCTTCAATTGCCCATTCGATGAAAAAGACCTTTACCGAAAATTCATTTTTTAATCTCAACCACAAGGAAAGAAAATCGGTATTTTTTCTGATTTCGCTATTAATAGTATCTATAGTAATATACGGGACTATTCTATTGTGGCCAAGAAATCTCACGTATTCTGTTTCCAGCCTGGCGAGTGAGTCTCGTGATTCAGTAAACAATAGCCCGGAGCAAAGCAGCACACTTGATGTTAATCCTGGAAAAGTATTCTCCATATCTTCATTCAACCCTAATACGATTTCACAATCGGAGTTGGAAAATTTCGGTTTGTCCGCTAAAGTAGCCAGCACCTGGACTAAATACACCTCTAAGGGAGGAAAATTTAAAACCCCTACGGACTTGTATAAAATATATGGTTTAAAACCTGAAGAGGTAGCAAGATTGATTCCATATATTGTGATCGAAAAGGAAGTTCCCAATGGAAAAGTCTTTGAACCTCTTCAACCAGTAGATCCAAATACAGTTGGCTATAAAGATTTGATTAAAATAGGAATGCCTGGTTACATCGCCGGTACATTACTCAAATTCAGAAGTAAGGGAAAAATATTTAAGTCTGTCAATGACCTCAAACAAGTAATTGGCATGAACGACTCGATATTGGAAATAGTGACCCCTTTTATTCAATTTCCGGTAGAAATGGAAGTCATAAATACTGGTATAGTGTCCAAGCTACCCACGGAGGAAAAAATCAAAACGGGTAAAAATGAAAAGATAAACTTTAATACTGCTGATACCACAGTGCTAAAATATCTTCCTGGTATAGGATCAAAATTGGCTCTGCGGATAGTAAAATATCGCGATCAACTGGGCGGCTTCTATTCTGTTAACCAATTAAAGGAAATTTATGGTCTGCCGGATTCTGCATTGACAAAAATTCTTCCCGAAATCATGGTGGAAGGCGACATCAAAAAAATCGAAGTAAATAAAGTTGATTTTACCAGGATGTATCACCCATACTTTGACAAAAAACAAGCCTCCCTAATTCAGAATTACATAAAGCAACACCAGCCGATAACGGGAATAGAGGATTTGAAAAAAATAGAAGTATTGGAGCTTTCATTTTGGGACAAAATCCAACCCTATTTAGACTTTTCGCTGAAGTAATTTTTACTTTCTGAAAATACCATTTTCTCTACATCAATGGCTAAGTCCGCAGATCAGGAAATTTCTGTTCGGGCGCAGTATTCTCATTTATCATACATTTGCATTTTTTAATATTATTTTGCTTTGAAATACCTCTGGACTTTAAACCGGTTTTTTGTAAAATATAAATGGAGATTTATCCTGGGTATTATTTTCGTTTTGCTGATGAACTATTTTCGAATAGTTCAGCCTCAGTTGATTGGACAGGCATTGGACCTGGTAATTTTGGAATTAAAAAATTCATCTGATCACACTGCACAGATTTTATCCCCTAAATTGGTCAAGTTTGCACTGATTGTATTTGGCTGTGCTGTACTGATGGGTCTTTTTATGTATTTTATGAGGCAAACCATCATTGTTATGTCGAGACTTATAGAATATGATCTTCGAAAAGAATTATACGATACCTATTCTGATCTCGATCAGGCTTTCTATCGTAAACAGACCACCGGCGATCTGATGTCCCGCATTTCTGAAGATGTATCCAAGGTAAGAATGTATCTAGGACCTGCTGTACTGTATGCTATTGATTTGGGAGCCCTGATTATATTGGTAGTAGCCAGTATGATCAAAGTGGATATTACCTTGTCTTTGCTCACTTTATTGCCCTTGCCTTTACTGTCTATTTCAATTTATTACGTAAGTTCAATTATAAATCGCCGAAGCACAAAAATTCAACAGCAACTTTCAAAATTAACCACCATTGCTCAGGAAGTTTTTTCTGGTATCAGAATAGTAAAATCGTATACCCAGGAAAAATCGATGAATAAAATGTTTGGCCAGCAAGCAGAAGTGTATAAAGCAAATACCTGGGAGCTGTCAAAAGTAAATGCTTTGTTTTTTCCTTTGATCATGTTGCTTACCGGGGTCAGTACAGTGATCATCGTATGGGCAGGTGCTTACAGGGTACAATCCGGTGCTATTACTGCAGGGAATATCGCAGAGTTTGTAATATATATAAATATGCTTGCCTGGCCAGTGACGGCTATCGGTTGGCTCGCTTCTATCATTCAGCAGGCGGAGGCATCCATGAAGAGGATATTAGAATTTAGAAATAGTAAAGCCGATATCAAAAATGATGGAATTTTTATACCTGACCGTATCCGTGGAAAGATTGAATTTCGAAATGTTTCTTTTATTTACCCTAATACAGGTGTTCAGGCTTTGACTAATGTTTCGTTTACTATCCATCCTGGTGAACGGATTGCCATCATAGGCCGTACTGCAGCAGGAAAAACTACAATTGCCGAATTATTGCTCAGGTTATTTGATGTTTCTTCAGGCCAGATTCTGATTGATGACAGAGATATTAAAGAATTCAGACTCGAAGAATTGCGTAAACGGATAGGATACGTACCCCAGGATCAATTTTTATTTTCGGAAACCATAAAGGAAAATATACTTTTCGGTACGGATAGTTCTTTGGAAGCTGAAATAAGCAAATACACTAAATATGCTGCAATAGATGGTGAAATAAACAAATTACCTGCAAAAGAAGAAACGGTGTTGGGAGAGAGAGGGGTGACTTTATCTGGTGGTCAGAAGCAACGAATTGCCATAGCCCGGGCTTTGATTAAAAAGCCAGAAATATTGATATTGGATGACTGTCTCAGTGCGGTGGACACCCGTACCGAACAATCCATATTATCTGCATTCGATGAAGCCCTCCGGGATAAGTCAGCCATTTTGATTACCCACAGGATTAGTCACCTGGCTAATTTTTCAAGGATACTGGTACTGGATAAAGGTAAACTGGCAGAGTCGGGCACACATGAAGTATTATTACAAAGAAGAGGTTTATATTTTGAAATACTTGAACAACAGAAGTGGGAAGACAATGCCCGCCTGGAGGAAATTACGGCACTTTGAAAAAAAGGAGTGCAAATTTCAGACTTGTGAAGGAATTTGTATATTTGGATATAAATAACCTTAAAAAATTTTAACCGTGGAAAACGATGGCGGATCTCGTAACAACTCCAATGTGTACTCGCATAAGGTAAAAGCAGGTCGCAAAAGGACTTATTTTTTTGATGTGATGAAAACAAAAGGTAATGACTATTACCTCACCCTCACCGAAAGCACACGAAGAAGTGATGGAAATGGATATACCAGGCACCAAATCTTCCTTTATAAAGAAGATTTTAATCGATTTGCAGAAGGATTGATGGATGTGATTAATCATGTAAAACAAGATTTATTGCCTGATTATGATTACGATCAATTTGCCCACCGTGAACAACAGCAAGGCGATGAACATCATGAAGACGATAATAAAAGCACCGATGAAGGTGACAAAATGAATTGGTAGTGCTCGTCTGGTTTTTCTTTTTTGCCATTTTGTGATTTCCATTCTAACTAAGATTTACTTCAAATGATTGATAGTCAATTGATTTTTTAATTATTATTAGTATTATTTTTAACGCAGCTTTAACCAGCGAAAATTTTAAAATACTTTGAAAACCTGGTACGACTCTTGTATATTTGTAGCCGTTAAGTAAAAAAATGAAATCTTTTAATCTTTTCTGTTGTGCGTGTTGTTGTTGTTGTAGACAGCGTTCACTGACATAGAAGTAAATGGATATCATTTAAAAAAAAATATCAAGCCTTCTGGTCAGTAAAGAACAGAAGGCTTTTTAATTTTATAGACCAAAACAAACATAGATGAAATACAATAATAACTTTAAAATCGCTGGGGCAGTTTCTGACTGTGTGTGTGCGTATTATTGTTGTTGTAAATCGTCTAAATCTCGAATGGCAATGAATTAAATTAGTATACTTTTTTCAAAAAAGAATTATCAAAAGCCTTTCGAGAGTAAAATCCGAAAGGCTTTTTTGATAATAGAAAAAAATTAATCATGAATCAGGTAGTAGCAGAAAATAATGTAGCGTTGGTGGAAAAGGTAGAATCCCTCTCGAGATGGGTAGGGGAGACCCCATTATTTCCATTGAATAGTTTTTCTTCAGGATCAATAAAAATATACGCTAAACTAGAATGGCAACAGCTTGGTAGTAGTGTAAAATCAAGACCAGCTTATAATATGTTGCGCCGTGGGGTGATCTCCGGCAACCTTCAATCGCATCATACCATTCTGGATGCTACCAGCGGCAACACCGGAATAGCATTAGCTACCCTGGCTGCCAGTCTGGGTTTAAAAATAAAACTGATCATGCCGGAGAATGCCTCCAAAATGCGGCAATTGATCCTGAAAAAATTGGGTGCTGAATTGGTACTTAGTTCTCCATATGGTGGAACCGACGAGTCAAGACAGGTAGCGCTGGATATTTACTCCAAAATGGACATTCCCTATTTTTACTGTGACCAGTACAATAATGATAACAATTGGAAAGCACATTATTTAACCACCGCACCCGAGATATGGAGACAATCATCAGGTGAGATTACTCATTTCGTGGCAGGACTGGGTACTACCGGTTCATTTACAGGTACAACCCGGAAGTTAAAAGAGTATAATAAAAATATACAATGTATTGCCTTACAACCCGACGGCCCTCTACATGGACTGGAAGGATGGAAACACCTTGAAACTGCTGAGATCCCGGGCATTTATGATCCAAAAGTTCCGGATAAAATAATTGAAGTTTCTTCGTATGAAGCTTTTAAAATGATTGACCTGGTTGCAAAAAAAGAAGGGTTATTGATTAGTCCTTCTGCAGCAGCTAATCTGGTAGGTGCCTTGGAAGTGGCCAAAACCATCGAACGGGGGCATATTGTAACCATTTTTGCAGATGATGCATCAAAATATCAGGAAGCTTTAAAAAAATAATAATGCATATTTCAATAGAACCTGCAGCCTTAAAAAAAATTCACCTGATAAGTGAAAAAACATATCCAGATGAATGCTGTGGCTTTTTATTTGGCACTAACGATGGTTTGGAGCTGAAAATTACAGAAATCAGAGAAGTGATCAATAACGATGAAAATAGCAAAGTGCATTATACCATACCCGCAAAAGAATTTATGAAAGCCGAACGGTTTGCCTTGGAAAATGATCTTGCTTTAATAGGGGTATTTCATTCTCACCCTGAGCATCAGCCTATGCCATCAGGAAGAGATCTTGATGATGCATTACCTGAGCTTTCTTATTTTATCACCAGTGTACACGAAGGTGAAGTAATGGATACCCGGTCCTGGCGACTGACCGATCACCGCAACTTTGTAGAAGAACCCATCGAAATATTATTTAAAAACAAACTTTCTAAATCAATAACTCAATAACATGGCTAAAATTATTATCCCTACCCCATTGCGAAAATTTACACTAAACCAGTCTGCAGTAGCCGTAAAAAGCGGTACAGTATTAGAATCGATAAAAGATCTCACTAGTCAATTTCCCGAATTGAACAAACATCTATTTAATGAAGAAGATCAATTGAGGGGATTTGTGCGAATCTTCATCGGTGAAGATGATATAGAAGACTTGAAAGGCGGAGTCACTGAAGTAAATGATACCGATACTATTTCAATCATTCCTGCCATTGCAGGAGGTTCTCAATAAATTAAAAAACAAAATGAAATAAGATGAGTGAAGTAAAATTTTCATCAGAAGAACTCGCCCGCTATAGCCGACACCTGATTCTGCCGGAATTTAATATAGAAGGCCAGAAAAAATTGAAACAAGCTAAAGTATTGGTAGTCGGGACGGGTGGATTAGGCGCCCCTCTGTTATTATATCTTACCGCAGCCGGAGTCGGTACCATTGGTTTGGTAGATTTCGATGTGGTGGATGATAGCAACCTGCAAAGACAAGTATTATTTACCAGAGATGATCTGGGACAACCCAAAGTACAGGCTGCTAAAAAAAGGTTGCAAGCATTGAATCCATATGTAAATTTTGTAACCTACGAAACCGCGCTTACCAGCGATAATGCATTGGATATCATCAAAGACTACGATGTGGTGGCAGATGGTACTGATAATTTCCCCACCAGATATCTGGTAAATGATGCCTGTGTGTTATTAGGAAAAGTGAATGTCTATGCATCAATTTATAGGTTTGAAGGGCAGGCTACTGTATTCAATTATAAAGATAAACAGGGTGTTCTGGGGCCTAATTACCGAGATTTATTCCCCTCCCCTCCACCTCCGGGATTAGTGCCTTCATGCGCGGAAGGAGGTGTGATCGGAGTATTGCCGGGAATTCTGGGAAGCTTGCAAGCCAGTGAAGTAATCAAGGTTATAAGTGGAGTAGGGGAGACTTTATCAGGCAGGTTATTCTTATTTGATGCTTCCTCCTTTGAAACCCGAACCCTTAAAATCAAACGCAGAAAGGACAATCCTCTTAATGGAGAGAATCCTACACAAAAAGAGTTGATTGATTACCAGCAATTTTGTGGTGTTGGTGCCGTCGACTCGGAATCGAAACAGGAAGTAAAATCAATCAATGTAAAACAGCTTGATGAATTAATTAAAAAGCACGCAAGAATACAACTTGTGGATGTGAGGGAGGCATATGAATATGAAATCGCAAATTTGAAAGGTGAATTGATGCCTAAAAGCGAAATTTTAAATCATTTGCCTAAAATCTCCAATGACAGACAAGTGATTGTACATTGCCGCAGTGGAAAACGAAGCTCGGATGTGATAGAGCTTTTGCAGGAAAAATATGGGTTTCAAAATCTGTACAACCTGGAAGGAGGCATCCTGGCATGGGCAAAGGAAATAGACACCACTATGCCTACTTATTAAATATCAATAACTTAAAATTCTAAATTTATAACCTTTTAACATTAATTACCATGGCGTTACGATTAGGGGATGTAGTCCCAAATTTCAAAGCTCAAACATCACAAGGTGAAATCGATTTTTTTGAATGGCTCGGAGATAGCTGGGCAGTATTGTTTTCACATCCTGCTGATTTTACACCTGTATGTACTACCGAATTGGGGTATATGTCTAAACTAAAGCCCGAATTTGACAAACGAAATGTAAAAATTTTAGCCCTGAGTGTGGATCCGCTGGCTTCTCATGCTACCTGGATTGGAGATATTGAAGAAACACAGGTGACTAAGGTAAATTACCCTTTGATTGCTGATGAAGATAAAAATGTGGCAAACCTGTATGATATGATTCATCCTGGTTCCAGTGAGAAAGCTACGGTCAGAAGTGTTTTTATTATAGGGCCTGATAAAAAATTAAAACTATCCATTACGTATCCGCCTTCAACCGGAAGAAATTTTGATGAGATATTGAGAGTGATTGATTCACTACAACTTACCGCCTATTATTCAGTAGCCACACCTGTTAACTGGAAGCATGGTGAAGATGTCATCATTGTACCAGCTGTTTCAGATGCTGATGCCGAAAAAAAATTCCCTAAAGGTTTTAGGAAAATAAAACCTTACCTAAGGTATACACCTCAACCAAATTTATAATTTAATCTTAAAAATGCCACGAAGGATCAAAGACATTAATTTATGTTAAAGCTTCGTGGCGTTTTTAATTATTTTGGGACACACGGGTATAAATAAAAAGGGTAAGCCCAATCAGGAATAGCTATTACTGCAGCACGTAATCTTTCAACCCTATTTGCATGTATAACCATATATTTTTTTGAACCTTTTTTGATTTAATTATTAGTTAAAGCAGGCTGGCAGGCTATCTGGCTGGCTAAATTGAATATCACTCTCTGAAGATTACAATTTGATGGCAGCAAAGATAGGATAGGCTGTCTTAGATCTCATAATATTAAAGTTGAAAGCCGTGGAGGTTTAAAATCCAATCGTGTAAGCACAAATAATAAGTCATCTTAAATTCACCGACTTGGAAATTGGATTGCTGATCAATATCAACAGGGCATCTATTAAAATGAAGATGAAAAGAAGTAGACCTTGCTCTTACAAACTCCGATTTCCAGTTTCGTTTTATTCGTGAAATGGGGCATGGACGGGGTTAAAAATGAACCTATCGGCTACTTTTGGTTTCTTGGTTTTAGTGACTTTAATTCTTTGTGGTAAAAGTTTTAAATTTTTTGAGTCTTTATCCCCTTTTCATTAACTTGCGTCCCCAATATTAATAATTTGAATTTTTGGAACCGACGAATATTAAAGATCCTGAATACTTTCATAAAGTAGTGGATTGTCAGTACGCCTGCCCGGCTCACACGCCTGTACCTGAATACATACGACTTATTGCCGCTGAAAGATATAGTGATGCGTATATGATTAATTGGGAATCAAATGTTTTCCCGGGAGTATTAGGTCGTACTTGTGACAGACCCTGTGAACCAGCCTGTAGAAGAGGTAGGGTGGAGAAAGAACCCGTAGCTATTTGCAGACTCAAGCGAGTCGCTGCTGACTTTAAAGGAGAAGTTCAGTCCAGGATGCCCAAAGCTCCGGCACAAACAAACAGCAAGCGAATTGCCCTTGTAGGGGGCGGCCCCGCCAGCCTTACTGTTGCGCGTGACCTCGCTCCATTAGGTTATAGTATTGATCTGTATGACGAACAGGAATTTGGAGGTGGTTTTATGCGGTCACAGATTCCATCCTTCAGATTGCCCGAAGCAGTTCTTAATGAGGAGGTAAATTATATCCTGGATATCGGCAATATCACTACCCATTTTAAGACTTATGTCAGTAGTATGAAAGAACTATTGGCAAAGGGTTATGATGCCGTATTCGTGGGTACGGGTGCACCCAGGGGCAAAGACCTGATCATAGAGGGCCGTAAGGATATCAAATCAAATATTCATATCGGAATTGATTGGTTGGCGAGTGTGGCATTTAATCATACAGATAAAATCGGGAAAAAAGTATTGGTACTGGGTGGAGGAAACACTGCGATGGATTGTTGTCGTACTTCCAGAAGGCTAGGCGGTACTGATGTGAAAGTTGTTGTAAGGAGTCCATTCGAAGAGATGAAAGCTTCTCCCTGGGAAATAGAAGATGCCCGGCATGAAGATATACCTTTCTACAATTGCCACAATCCCAAAGCCTTTGTACACGAAAATGGGAAACTTAAAGGAATGTGGTTTGAAAAAGTGGAGGCTAAAAAAGTGGATGGTAAAAGAGTATTGGTTCCTACAGGCGAACCGGATGTATTTTTTGAAGCAGACGATGTAGTCATAGCTGTAGGCCAGGAAAATTCATTCCCCTGGATAGAAAAAGACCTTGGAGTGGAATTTGATAAATGGAATATGCCCGTTGTAGATAAAGTATCTTTCTCTTCTACCCATCCCAAGATATTTTTTGGAGGGGATAGTGCTTTTGGCCCCAAAAATGTAATCACAGCAGTTGCTCATGGCCATCAGGCTGCAATATCGATAGATTTATATTGCAATGGAAAGGATCTCTTAAACAGACCCGATCCGATGACCAATCTGGCAACAACTAAAATGGGTATTCACGAATGGGCTTATGATAGTACGGTCACTACTGACCTTAGGTATAAAGTACCTCATGCTAAAAAGGAGGAAACTTTATCCAATAGAAAAAAAGAAGTGGAGTTGGGATATGATGACATGCTGGCTTTCAAAGAGGCACAGCGTTGTCTCAATTGTGATGTACAGACTATATTCACCACGGACAGGTGCATTGAATGTGATGCCTGTGCCGATATATGTCCCACCTCTTGCATTACATTTACTGAAAATGGGACTGAAGAAGAACTTAGAACAAGACTGAATGAGTCTGCTCATAATCTGACTCAGGACCTATACATTTCATCAACCTTGCCCACTAAACGGGTGATGGTGAAAGATGAAAATGTTTGTTTGCATTGTGGGCTCTGTGCCGAGCGATGCCCCACTGCTGCCTGGGATATGCAGCGCTTTTTATATAATACTGCTAAAGCTGGAAGTGCATGTCAC
>CAYNIG010000109.1:0-14093 GCA_964396995.1 uncultured Saprospiraceae bacterium
ATTTATTCAGGCTTCAAAAATGCGGGGTGAGGCATTGGATCATGTACTGTTACATGGCCCTCCCGGCTTAGGTAAAACTACTTTGGCTAATATTATTGCCACTGAATTAGGATCTAACATGAAAATGACTTCAGGTCCTGTAATTGAAAGGCCCGGTGACCTGGCAGGACTCCTTACCAACCTGAATACCGGCGATGTTTTATTTATAGATGAGATTCATAGGCTTAATAATGTGGTCGAAGAATATTTGTACAGTGCCATGGAAGACTATAGGATTGATATTATGATAGATTCTGGCCCCAATGCAAGGAGTGTACAGATAAATCTCAATCCATTTACCCTCATCGGAGCTACTACCCGCATGGGTTTACTTACTTCTCCTTTGCGTGCCAGATTTGGAATCAATTGTCACCTGGATTATTATGATCTCAATACATTAGTAGGTATAGTGAAAAGGTCAGCATCCATATTAGGAATTTCAATCACTGATGATGGAGCGCACGAGATAGGCAGGAGGAGTAGGGGTACACCCCGGATAGCTAATGCTTTATTGCGCAGAGTTCGTGATTTTGCCATGGTAAAAGGTAATGGTGTGATTTCCATTGAAATAGCTAAAATTGCCTTACATGCTTTAAATATTGACGATTACGGACTCGATGAAATGGACAAACGAATATTGAATACCATTATTACCAAATTCAAAGGAGGACCGGTAGGCTTAAACACGCTGGCTACGGCCATTGGCGAAGAATCAGGTACGATTGAAGAAGTATACGAACCATTCCTGATCATGGAAGGATTTTTACAACGGACTCCCCGTGGAAGAGAGGCGACCACGAAGGCATATAAACATTTGGGTATCACACCACCACAGGTAAGCGGTACACTGTTTGAATATTGATGCTTTGAAGGATGAGTTTGGATTACATTATCCTTTTAGCTTAAATAAGTCCTGCTTCTGTTATTGGAATTTTTACCGCCAACGATTTAATTGAAAAAGAGGATACTGGATAATTTACTTACTTGTAATTTTGAAGTTATATAAAAAAACAACTTTGGAAGAAAAAGAAAATTTTATCAATCCGATCAATAAAGACCTGGTGGCATCAAATCCGGGTACATTGCCTTACGCACACCATGCCGGCTCAGCTATCATCAAACCGGATGACCTTGGGAAAGTGCGAGGTTTGGCTATGAAGGCGATGTATCAGCAGACCGATGTGCAGCTCAATCAAATCAAAGAACAAATAGAGCTTTTATTAAAACAAAGTAAAAACCTGCATGAGCGCATTCAGGTTTCTGAACAAATTTACCAGGCTGCCGTAGGCTTTGATCCCGTGATTAATCATATCTACCATCTTTATTCAAAAAAATCAGATGGCACTTGGATTCTTTCTATGGTTGCTCCACAAGAATGGGGCAGGAAACAACCCTTTAATTATTTAGCTACAGTGAGGTTAATGGCTGATCATACCTGGGAAGTGATGAAAACAAAGGAGCTGTGAGAATCCTGGTATCTTTAATAGAAATCTTAAGAGCTTTACACTTTTACTTCTGAGTTTGTAAAATTTTATTTCCCCAAATAACCTTTACCTTTGTAATTTTAATATAGATGAGCAAACACGGTAGGATTTTAGTGGCCATGTCGGGTGGCATTGACAGTACGGTGACTGCCATGCTCTTACACGAACAGGGATATGAGGTAGTAGGTGTCACTATGAAGACATGGGATTACGCTAATAGTGGCGGAGCAAAAAAGGAAACAGGCTGTTGCTCTCTGGATTCAATCAATGATGCCCGCGCTGTGGCCGTCAAAATGGGCTTTCACCATTTTATTGTTGATATCAGATCCGAGTTTGGAGATTATGTGATTGACAATTTTGTGGATGAATACCTGGCCGGGCGTACACCCAATCCATGTGTTTTATGCAATACGCATATTAAGTGGGAATCATTATTAAAAAGGGCCGACTCATTGGATTGTCAATACATAGCTACCGGTCACTATTCCAGGATCAATAAATTAAATGAGCGATATTATATTTCGAGAGCTGAAGATAGAAGTAAAGATCAATCGTATGTATTATGGGGCTTGTCACAAAAATGCATGTCCCGGACTTTATTCCCGTTAGCAGAGTATACCAAACCGGAAGTTCGTGCTATGGCTGAGGAAAGAGGATATTCTGAACTTGCTAAAAAAGCGGAAAGCTATGAAATTTGTTTTGTGCCTGATAATGATTATAGAGGATTTTTAAAACGCAAAAGGCCGGAGCTTCAAGATAATCTCAAAGGTGGAAAATATGTAGATGCTCATGGCAAAGAAATAGGTCAACACGATGGATATCCTTTCTATACTATTGGTCAGCGTAAGGGACTGGGAGTGCATTTTGGAGAGCCTATGTTTGTGACTGCCATTATTCCAGAACAAAATGTAGTTGTGTTGGGAAGGGAAGAAGAATTACAACGCAATGAAATGAATGTTTATAAAACCAACTGGCAAAAATATATTGAAGCAGAGAATGTAGAATGTGTGGTTAAAATCAGGTATCGGGATGCTGGTACTGTAGGTCTTTTAAATAAAACTTCTGAATCCGAAGCAAAGGTCTTATTTTATACCGCGGCTAAATCAATAGCTCCGGGACAATCAGCCGTATTTTATGAAGGTGACGATGTCATCGGAGGTGGAATCATTCAAAAAGGCAGATTAATCAATCTCAATTGATATGAATCGCAGGCTGGGTTTTCTTTTATGCGCTACTTTATCCATTATATTCTATTCATGTGTAAAAAATGAAACCGAAAAGACAGGCACACATGGTGATGAAAAATATTTTCCCTTGAAGATTGGTCAGATGAGAGAATACCAGGTGGATTCAGTATTATACAGGCAAGGTAAGCTGCTTGATTCCACCAGGTCATATGTCAAAGAAGAAATCATCAATGTCATAAAAGATACATTAGGAGATGAATACATACTGTTGAAATCATACAGAAAAAAACTCACCGATATCTGGAAGCCATTGGCAAGCTACACGGCGCGTCTTGTTCAGGGTAAAGCAGTACGAAATGAAGGCAATATTCATTTTATATCTCTGGTTTTTCCATTTTCGGACCAACTAACATGGAATGGACTTGCTTTATTAAAAGAAGATCAGGAATTTAATGTGGCAGGCGAGTCTGTTCAAATCTTTCAGGGTTGGGAGCCTTTCAAAATTATAAATTTACCCAAAGCGGAGCAAATCGGATCCTTTAACCTCAACGAAGTAATCACCGTTCTCCAGACCGACGAAGAAGATATTCTCAACAAAAGATATTCAGTGGAGAAATACGCGAAAGATATTGGTTTGGTTTACAAATCCATGACTATTTTGGATTGCAACAGTTTAATTAATAACTGTTCTTCTTCAATGCCCTGGAGCAAAAAAACCACAAAAGGGTTTATCTTAAGCCAAACTTTAATAAACTTTAATTAAAAATTGAGTACGGTAACTTTAGATGATTTAGCAGCCATTGGACAGGTTATAAAAACCATTGGGTATAAAGGTACGTTGCAGGTGCGGCCGTATGATGGATACGATGAAACATGGAAAAACTTACAAAAATGTGTAATCAGAGTAAATGGAATTTTAGCCCCATTTTTTATTGAAAAAATAGAGCGGATCAGAGAGGAATGGGAACTAAAATTTGATTTTTACCATGACGATAAATCCGCTCATGAAATACTTCATCAGGAGATTTATGTCATGAAGGACCAAATTAATAATGAGTCTGAGGATGATCAATCTGAAGATGATCTCGAGAGTTGGATCGGTTATAAAGTCATAGATAATACTATTGGTGAATTGGGAAGTATAGAGGATGTGGAAGAGTTGCCGGGTCAGTTTTTAATTCACCTCACCTACCAGGGTAAGGAAATTGCAATTCCTTTTGTAGAGGACTTAGTAGTAGATGTAGATGTAGATAATAAAGTATTGACTATGGAATTGCCGGATGGCATATTGGATTTGTAGGAATTTAGATTATTTTTTCTACTGCTTTTATTTCACTTTCCAAAATTCGGTTTCCCAATAAAGTCAATAACCTGCTTTTGGCTTTTGCTCTTACATCATCATTTACGTAGGCTGCTATGAGAACCAGAGCATAAGAGAGTATACCCAGATCATCTGTATAGCCCACTAAAGGAGTAAGATCGGGTATAGAATCTATAGGGCTCAATAAATATCCAATTACTCCAATTACGATGCTCCGTGCCCAGGCTGGCAGATCATTTCTTTTGAAAGCATAATACAATAAAAGAGCAGAATAAATCAATCTGATTCCTCCTTTCCTTAAAACTCTCAATATAAAACGCTTCTTATGCATATATACAAAGATAAATGCATAAAAATGCAAATGCTCAAATATGGATAAATATTGAGGATGATTTTGATATTGTTAATAGATGATTTTTGTCAGCTCGTCGCAATCTTTTATTCACCTTGCCGCTCAGTACAGATTTAGTTCTTCTGCCGGCTTTGATCTTCCACCTGATCGAGTAGTTTTTGTAATATGGATTTTACTTGTTTTAATGACTTTATGCCGTCTCTCCCGAGAATAAGGCTTTCATTACTTTGTTTTAAATTCCAGTCTTTTTTATAATCATAAGATGCCAATATTTTTAAAAGCTCCTGGAAAAACGGGGTTTCATAAAATGAAGATTTTGCGTTACCTAAAAAATATCCACGTAATTTACCATTTTTAAATAATATTCGTTCAAGGCCCAGCCGTTTTCCAATCCAGCGTATTCTCAATCCTTCAAACAGATCAATTACCTGTGCCGGAATCGGACCAAACCTGTCTTTCATATTTTCTTTAAACTTTTCAATCGCCGGTTCATCAACCAATCCATCCAATTCAGTGTACATAGAAAGCCTTTCTTGTATATTTTGAATGTACCCATCGGGAATCAGTAGCTCTACATCGGTGTCTATGGTACAATCCCGTACAAATTCTTTTTTCTTTGCTAATTCGTCTTTAAATACTTCTTTAAAATCATCCTCTTTCAATTCTTGTATGGCTTCTTCCAGGATTTTCTGGTAGGTATCGAAACCTATGTCAGATATAAACCCGGATTGCTCTGCCCCGAGCATATTTCCTGCTCCGCGAATATCGAGGTCACGCATAGATACCATAAAACCTGATCCGAGGTCACTAAATTCTTCAATGGTTTTTAAGCGTAGCCGGGCTTCGGTAGTAAGAGTGGAGACTGGCGGCGCAATGAGGTAACAATAGGCTTTTTTATTCGATCTTCCCACCCGGCCCCTGAGCTGATGGATATCACTTAGCCCAAACTGATGAGCATTATGTATAAACATGGTATTGGCATTGGGTATATCCAATCCCATCTCAATTATATTGGTGCTTACCAAAACATCGTATTTGCGGTCAATAAAGTCCAATAAGGTTTGTTCTAATTGTTTCGGTTCGAGTTGACCATGAGCTATTGCGAATTCTACGGTCGGACAAAGTTCTTTCATCATCTCGGTCAGTTCTGGAAGAGAGGCCACCCGGTTATGTACAAAAAAAACCTGGCCTCCGCGATGTACTTCATAAAATATGGCATCCCGAATGGCCATCTCATCAAATGTGATTCGTTCGGTGTGTACCGGTTGTCTGTTTGATGGTGGTGTTCTCATCACAGACATATCTCTTGCATTTAACAGCGAAAATTGCATGGTTCTCGGTATGGGTGTCGCAGTCAGGGTAAGCGTATCTACGTTTACTTTTCTTTTGCGCAATTTTTCTTTGGCCGCAACACCAAATTTTTGTTCTTCGTCAATAATCAACAGACCCAGGTCTTTAAATTGGACTTCTTCGCTCAATAGCGCATGGGTGCCAATGAGTATTTCTATTTTGCCTTCTTTGGTTTTTTGCGCAATCTCATTTTTTTCTTTGGTACTGCGGAATCGGTTAATATAGTCTATTTTGACATCAAATTCTTTAAGCCGTTCACTGAATGTTTTATAATGTTGTAATGCCAGTATGGTAGTGGGTACCATTAAGGCAACCTGTTTACCATCCAATATAGCTTTAAATGCGGCGCGAATAGCAATTTCTGTTTTCCCAAAGCCCACATCACCACAGACCATTCTATCCATAGGATAATCCTTTTCCATATCGTATTTCACTTCCATGGTGGCTTTTATCTGATCTGGAGTGTCTTCGTAAATAAACGAAGCTTCCAACTCATGCTGCATATAATTATCGGGAGCAAAAGCATGACCTTTACTGGCCTTGCGCGCCGCATATAATTTTATAAGTTCCTGGGCTATATCTTTTACCTGTCTCTTGGCTTTCCGCTTCAGGTTGGCCCAGGTATCGGAACCGATCTTATTCAAGCTCGGTTCTGATCCGTCTTTGCCGATGTATTTACTGATTTTATGTAGCGAATGAATACTTACATACAATAAATCATTGTTTTTAAATATAAGCCTTACAACCTCCTGTGTTTTACCATTTATCTCAATTTTTTCGAGTCCTGAAAATCTTCCGATACCATGATCTATATGAGTGACAAAATCGCCTGTTTGCAGTTCTTTCAGTACCCGCAGTGTAAGAGCCGCGTCTTTTTGAAAACCTTCTTTCAGCCTGTATCTGTGAAAGCGCTCAAATATCTGATGATCTGAATAACAAAGTATTTTATGATCATGGTCTACAAATCCTTTGTGTATGGCAATATCATTTGTGTGCAGACTGATCCCGGCTTTGAGATCCTGTAAAATAGATTCTAATCTAATGAGTTGTTTTGCATTATCCGAAAATAGATTGCATTCGTATCCGTTGGCTTGCTTACTGCGCAATTCCTGGATTAATAAATCAAAATTTCGATTAAAGCTGGGTTGCTCATTTCCATTGAATGTGTATTCAATCAAACCGGAAACAGGGTGTATCGGTTTTTCTTTGTAAAAAACAATATTGAAGTGGATAATTGCTTCTGTAATTTCTCTCGGATACAAAAATGCTTTTTCCCGGAAGATTTTTGCAAATGAGGTTTGCTGATCATCGTCTTTTTCAAATACTTTCACGGATTGACTTGATTCGAAACAGGACTGTAATTTATCTAGCATAAATTGCAGGTCAGCAATCCATATCGTGGAAGCAGGTGGTAATATTTTTAAGAGGGGTACTTTTTCGTTTGTAGAAAATTCAGTATGGATATTGGGCAAAATACTTACAACAGACAAATTTCTGATAGACAGCTGGTTTTCAGGATTGAAAATTCGAATGCTTTCTACTTCTTCATCCAATAATTCGATCCGGTATGGATTATCATTTGCGTAGGAAAATATGTCCAGAATTCCACCTCGCAAGGAGAATTCACCTGGCTGTGATACGAAATCTGCTCTTTTAAATCCATACTCCGTGAGCATTTCCATTACAAAACTCAGATCCAGGGTATTTCCTTTTTCTATGACTATCCTGCTTTTATTTAATGCCCCCGGATCCACCACTTTTTCAAATAAAGCTTCGGGATAGCTGACTATGCAGAGGGTTTTAAATGTGGGATTGGCAATTTGATTTATGCATTCGGTTCGTTCAATTACCTGATTTTGTCTTATTTCTTCAAATTTACCTGGCATCTTAAAAGAATCGGGTAAAAAATACACCGGAATACGGGTACCTACCAGGCTTTCCAAATCATTGAGTAAATAAGCAGCTTCTTCTTTTGTCCGGCACACGATAAGATGGATGCCCGTTTTTTGAAGAAAAGTGGCAGCAAGGCAAAAGGATTCCATTGCACCGGCCAATCCTCTAATGAAGTGATGACTCGGTGGTGATTCAAGTGCATTGGATAAGGATTGCACTCGCTCGTCTTGCCGGTATATGCTCAGCAAGCGGGTCAGATTTTCCACGGTGCAAATGTACTATGGTTTGGCTATTTACCTTCCATCCACTATTAAATTATCTGAAATAGGTTTATTTTGTCCGCAATGGCGTTAATAAAATAATGGATATCATTATCAGTAATCTAATCACCTGTATTGAACTCGAAGAAAAAGAGCAAGCTCGACGATTTCGGTTAGATCAAACTCATACTTTAAAGCAATTAAAGGCTGAGGGATTGGCTATTCATCCGATAAAAATCATAAAAAAATATTTTGGATATGCTGATTACCCTGAATTGTCATTTAGAGTTTTGTTCCCTCAGGAAGTAAATCTCTTTAAAGACGGTTGTGCAATAGAATGTTTCGTGCATGGGCAAGAGCCTGTCAAAGGTATTTTAATCAACCTTGAAGGGAAATCCGGTGAACTCAGATTGTTTGCTCCGGATTTTCCAGACTGGATTGAAGATGATGGGGTAGGAATTAAATTGACTCCGGACACCCGTACCAGCACCATCATGATTAACGTATTAAAAGCGATTGAAACAAATAAAAGGCAATACGATTTATTTGAAAAAATCCATAAGTCCAAAAGTCAGCCACATTCCGTAAAACATCGGATAATTAAGTTTAAAAACGAAAAATTAAATCAAAGCCAGAAAGCCGCTGTAAATATCGGTGTGGTAAACACAGAATTAGCCATTGTGCATGGGCCACCAGGCACTGGTAAAACCACTACCCTTATTGAAATTATTCTCCAATTAATTGAAGAAGGCGAAAAAATATTGGTTACAGCACCAAGCAATACTGCGGTAGACAATATTTCAAAAAAATTAATACAGTACGGGGTAAATCTCCTTCGTGTGGGCAACGTAACCAAAGTGGACAACGACATTTTTCTTCACACTCCTGAGGGACAGCTTCAACAAAGCCCGGAACAGAAGGAAATTAAAGAATTGAAAAAAAGAGCAGATGAATTCAGGCGAATGGCACTGAAATACAAACGCAGTTTTGGTAAAGCTGAAAGAGAACAACGGAATCTGTTGTTTCAGGAAGTTAAGAATATACGGCAAGAAATAAAACGACTACAAGAATATAATGAAGATAAACTGTATCGCGAGGCAAAGGTGATTGCCGGAACGCCTGTTGGTATATACGATTCCTCTTTTAACATTGGCGAGTTTGATACTTTAATAATGGATGAGGCTGGCCAATGCCTTGAACCTTTGGCATGGTGCGTATTTCCATTTGCAAAAAAAATAATACTGGCAGGAGATCATTTTCAGTTGCCTCCTACTGTTTTGAGTCATGAAGCTGCCCAAAAAGGACTGAATAGATCCATATTGGAGTTGGCCATTCAGCGAATTAACGGTTCTGTTTTGTTAGACACCCAGTACAGGATGAAAGAATCCATCGCGGGGTTTAGCAGTCAGTATTTTTATTCCGGACATCTGAAGTCAGCAGCGAATTTAATAGATATCCACACGCACATTACTTTTATTGATACTGCCGGTGCGGGATTTAATGAGAAGGCAGGAATAGATGGCAATAGTCTTCAAAATGAAGGTGAATTAAATATCGCAGAAAAAATAGTAGAAAATGAAAAATTAATGTTATCAGAAACTGCGTTTATTTCACCTTATTCAGGCCAGGTACTGGCAGCAAAAGAGCTTTGGCCGTCAGGAATAAGGATAAGCACGATTGATAGCTTTCAAGGGCAAGAAAAAGAAAATATTATTATTTCCTTGGTACGTAGTAATGAAGATGGAGATATAGGCTTTCTAAAGGATTATAGGAGAATGAATGTAGCGATCACCCGGGCAAAGACCAGATTATATGTAATAGGGGATAGTGCTACCATTGGCCACGATGAATTTTATCAATCCCTGTTAGATTATATTGCAAATAAGGGTGAATACCGCTCGGTATGGGAGTTTAATTTCTAATGCTCACTTTACCTCCAATAAATCTTTCTCGGGCAATGATGGAAATTTAGCATGAGGTTCTGATTGGTACCAAAATACGGTGGATGCAATATCATCCTGCAAAGGAAGATATCGGCCATCGTTACGCCAACCTAAGGATTGAATGGTGACTTTTAGGTCTTTCTCAAACCGTATGGGGTCTGTAATATGCCATCTATACATACCAAACCGCTGTGTGATCTGATAATGTCCATCACCTTTGATCACCTGGTGCAGACCGGCATAAGGTGTATTGAATACAGTGTAGTCGATCGTTTCTACACCTGCAGCATTTTTTGATCTGGTATCAAAATCATATGATCCGCAGAAATAATCTTCCGTCCCGGTGCCTGCTATTGTAGGGAATTGCTGATCACCATCCATAAAAAATTTAATTTCTCCTTCACCCCACCAACCATTGTCTAAAGAACCATAAGCAATATATGTTCCCACATAGTGTCCTTTGCCTTTAATATTATCTACCAGGGTATACACTTGTTTGTATGGCAACCTGTTTACTCTGCGAAACTGAGCATGAAAATAAGCAGCATCGGGAGCTACTTCTGTAAGGGTATAATCTATCTGGTAATACAAAACCATTTCTTTTTCATCGATGTTTTCCATGGTAATCTTGCATTTCTTCCTAAAGGGCATAGGCCAGTAAGAATTGAATGCACTTCCTGGGTTTACCGTCACTGCCAGGGAGGACAAAGGAGAGTATTTACACCAGCCCATGCCAAAGAAATCTCCAACCGGTACTTCTACAGATGGATCGGTTTCATCATCCCAATAAAAGCGAAGAATGGAAAATCTCCAATTGCCTGTGGGGGTCATCCAAATATGTTGTATGGCACCTGGACCTGTGATTTCAGCTAGTGTAAATGTTGTCTTGGATGCTATTTTGACACTTGGGCTCACTTTCCAGCTTTGTCCAAGATCTCGAGCCGCCCTGGCTCCTGTGCCCTCTGTAGCCATGCCTGCTTTTCCTTTTTCACCGGTAAAATTTTCAGGGCTGATGGACCTTGTTTTAGCGTCTGAGAGTCGGTACAGGTTATTCATGTTTACGCCTATTCCATCAAATTTTGTTTGAGCCTGACAGACGAAAAAACTGAATATAAATAGTATACAGGTAAATTTTTTCATATCCGATTTGTTTTTTTAGTAGCAGTAAGTTAGAAAATATTTTGTAAAATTGATTCTCAATTTAAATTTTCATTGGTTATGAAAGATATACAGTGGCTATTGGATAAATATGGAGAAAGCCATCAAAATGCCACCAATAAATTATTTCATTGGTTCTGTGTTCCGGCTATTATGTTTAGCCTGGTTGGTTTGCTGAAATGTATTCCTTTCTTGGTAACCCGGGATTTTTTCCTTAATTGGGCAACCGTTTTATTGTTAGGAGCTTTGGTGTATTATCTGAGGTTGTCTATTCCACTGTTTCTTGGATTTATACTGATCAGCTTTTTGTTGTTATGGGGTAATCAAAAAGTACTTACCACCATGGATGGATCATATTCCGGTCTTGCTATGTTTTCACTTATTGTGTTTGTGGTAGCCTGGATAGGCCAGTTTATCGGCCACAAAATTGAAGGTAAAAAACCATCTTTCTTGGAAGATATTCAATACCTGTTGATAGGACCAGGATGGTTGCTTCATTTTGTTTATAAAAAAATAGGGATAAAATATTAAAGACCTATCTCCGATTCCGGACCTATAATTCTTATTCAAGCTTATAATAAAATAGAATAAAAAAAGGCAACATGCTTGCGCATGCTGCCTTAGAAGTTGGGTTTACATTTACATCTCAGGTTGAATTTTGACATAAACGAAGGATGATTTGATCATTCCTTTTAAAAACCCCTCCGGTACTGACAACCAGAACTTGTCAGGTTGTTTCCAGGCAGTGCATTCATACTAAAATAGTAAAGAATGCATAACCGTATTCGTTCCAAGGATTTTCTGTCTGGGATGCTAGAATCTATTGACCGGACAAACTTTCTATTTAATAAAAAACTTGAAAGACCTTAGAACGAATTATAAAAATAGTCTAAAATCCTTAACAATGCAATTTCAGGTTGTTAAAAAAAATAATTTTATATATACTAATTAATTAAATATATATTCTCGTTCTTATTTTACAGTTTAACAGCTTTAAGCAAAATATTAATTAATTTAAATTAAATGACTGATATTTAGTTATATACTGCCTGTCGTAAACAAATCATCCATACCAAAAAATCCTTTTTTTCCCATCAGCCATTCCGCAGCGGTGACCACACCGGCAACAAACCCACCACGGGAGAATGCATCATGACTGAGCTCAATTTTATCATGCACGCTCCGAAATTCAACTTTATGGAATCCTGGAACAGCTCCTGTGCGCTCACTAGAGATAGGTATAGACTCAGAATAAGTGTGGCTAAAACTTTTTGATGAATGCCAATCTTTATACCTTTTCGATTTGCTAACCAGGTTTTGAGCCAATGTTACGGCAGTGCCTGATGGCGAGTCCTTTTTTTGATCGTGATGTATTTCATGCAATCCAATGGCATATTCCGGATATTTATCCAGTAATTCCATCATATATTTACTTATTTTCCAAAATAAATTGACCCCAATACTGAAGTTGGAAGAGTAAAACAGGCTTCCCTTACTTGTAATACAATGTTGCCTTACCTTGTCCAGACTTTCATGCCAACCCGTCGTACCACAAACCAGCGGGATTCCCTGCTCCAGGCAATAAGCTATATTGGAAAGTACAGCGGAAGGCTGAGTAAATTCTATCGCCATATCCGTACCCTGAAGAGCAGTCAAATCAGTCCCAAGAGTTGGATCTACAATACTGTATATATGGTGACCTTTTTTAATGCATAATTGTTCTATCTCCCGACCCATTTTACCATAGCCTATCAAACTAATGTTCATTTTATTATATCATTTAAATTAAAGGGCTAATTTAAGCTATATACTTATATTTGTGAGCACCTTAAGAGGCCCCTCAAAGAATTTTATTATGGGTTGGTTTAAAAGACTTAGAGATGGTATTCAGACTGCTACCAAAAACAAAAAGGAGGCACCTGAGGGTGTTTGGTATAAATGTGAACAGTGCAAGCATACCAGCACCTCAGCTGAACTAAAGGAGAATTTTTATAAATGTGTAAAATGCAATTACCATGTTCGGATCGGTAGCAATGAATATTTTGAACTGATTTTTGACAGTGATAAATACGAAATTTGGTTTGATAATTTAGAAGCTATTGACATACTTGAGTTTAAAGATTTAAAAGCATATCCACAGCGGTTGGATGAAGCAAAAAGCAAAACTGGACTGAATAGTGCTATGCAGGTAGCCATCGGTAAAGTAAATAAGAAAAACCTGGTTATTGCTTGTATGGATTTTAGTTTTATCGGAGGGTCATTGTCCAGTGTGGAAGGTGAAAAAATAAGCAGAGCATGTGATTTGGCAATTGAAAATGAGTGTCCATTACTCATCATTTCCAAATCCGGTGGGGCAAGGATGATGGAATCAGCATTTTCATTAATGCAATTGGCAAAGACTTCTACCAAGCTGGCATTACTGGCTGAAATGAGAATTCCTTATTTTTCTTTGATGACCGACCCCACCACTGGAGGCGTAACTGCTTCTTATGCGATGCTGGGTGATATCAATATGGCTGAACCTAAAGCATTAATCGGGTTTGCAGGACCTCGGGTAATCAAAGAAGCAATAAAAAAGGACTTGCCTGAAGATTTTCAGTCTTCCGAGTTTTTATTAGAACATGGATTTCTTGATTTTATAGTCGATAGAAAAGATCTTAAAAGCAGGCTGGATGAATTATTATCCATTTTTTCGAAGGCTATCCCTACTTAATTTGTACCGATAATATAACCTAAGAGCAGACTTAATAAGATCAGGAACAAAAATACCAATAGCTGAAATCGTTTTTTTTTCGTTATCTCCTGATGTGATAATCCCATGAGGGCGGTCACTTCATTCATTTTTTTAATTTTATAGGCAAAATCATCCTTTAGATTATTTCTGATTAGATTGAGATCTTTGAGGATCTTATCTATTGAATCCGGTAAGGCATCATTTAATGATTCTTTAATTCGTTTGGCCCCAGTAGGGGAGAGACCATTAGTAGAAATAGCAATCTTTAAGTTTCCCTTTTGCACTATACTAGCCAGGTAAAAATCACATAATTCCGGAGTATCGGCAACATTTACAAGTTGATGTTTTGCCGTACACAGCATCTTAATTGTT
>CAYNIG010000110.1:0-13917 GCA_964396995.1 uncultured Saprospiraceae bacterium
ACTTGAGAAAGTCTCACAGGACAAAGTATTCGATTCTTTCCCTATGTTTTCACCTAATGGTAAATACCTGGTATTTGCTTCCAATCGATTTAATGGTGGAACCAGGGACACCAATTTATTTTTGGCGGAGTGGGTAGATTGAACACCGGATTTATCTGCTCAAATACTTCTTAATTGAATCCTCTATTGAGTGTAAATCGGAATTTTCACTCTTTATAAATTTAATGCCGGTTACCTTTTCGTATAATTCAATATATCTATCTGAAATTTCATGAACAAAACTATCAGGCATAAATGGCATACGTTGATTTTCTTTTCCCTGAAATCCATTTTCCATTAACCATTCACGTACAAATTCTTTAGAAAGCTGTTTTTGATGCAGACTAAGCTTTTGTCGATCAGCATACCCATCTAAAATATAATACCTTGAACTATCCGGGGTGTGTACTTCATCTATTAATAAAATTTCATCATTGTATCTGCCAAATTCATATTTGGTATCCACCAGAATTAAACCTTGATGAGCGGCCATCTCTGTCCCACGCCGGAATAAGTCCCTTGCATACCTTTCCATGATGTCCCATTCTGGTTTAGTACATAGTGCCTGTGCAATGGCGTTTTCCCTGGAGATATCTTCATCGTGCCCTACTTCTGCTTTGGTGCTCGGAGTAATAATGGGTTCAGGGAACTGATCTGCTTCTTTCATTCCATCTGGCAAGGACACACCACATAAAATTCTCTTACCTGATTTATACTCTCGCCAGGCATGTCCGGCAAGGTATCCTCTGACCACAAACTCTATTTTGACAGGATTGCATCTTTTCCCTACCGACACATTGGGATGAGGCACATCTTCAAGCCAATTGGGTACAATATCTTTTGTAGCCTGTAAAAAATAAGCGGCTACCTGATTGAGCACCTGGCCTTTGTATGGAATCAATTTGGGTAAAATATGATCAAAAGCAGAAATTCGATCACTGGCTATTGAGATAAGTTTGTCTCCCAGTGTATAAACTTCCCTTACCTTACCCCTGTATACATGTTGACTCAGAGTAAATTTAAAATCAGTATTGCCAATGGGTTGATACGCCATGGTTCAAAGATAAAAAAAGGAATTCACTAAAGAATTGAGTTTTAGGCTATGTGATGATATAGCCCGGTATAAAGATTAAATATTGATGGTAAGATTTCGATCAAAAAGGATGTCTTTTACTTCTTTTAAGAGAGCATATTCATGAGGAAGAACTTTTTTAAATGCTTCTTTTGCAGTGAGATAGGCTCCTTCTTCTAATTTAGTGATTTCTTCTTCCACCCTCTGAATATCATGCTTGATAAGGCCTCGTATAGAGGGCAGGTCATGCCAATCTGCTTCTACAGCCAAATTTTTAATTTGATCTAATTGATTAGTCTCCAACTCTATGAGCTTGCCTTCCCGGTTAAAAAACCGATATAGTGACTCTTTTGAAATACCTGAAGGCAAAGTCCATTGGTTATTGTTCCTAACCAAGAAAAATTCTAATCCTTTATCGTGAAATCGGTAAAAAATAAATCGAAATTGATTCAACATTTCCTGCATGTTGGTAAAGATATACATTAAATGTTAATTTTTGTGATTTCAGGCTGCACCCAATGGATAAAATTAGTGTAATCTACGATCTGTATTCTTGGCTAAACTTTGGATTTGGCAGCTTTTTTACTCACAGAAATTATTTTCTTAGGACCTGACTTTGCAGAACCAGTTGATTTTGAAGCTTTTATTTTTGGTTCCGCTTTTTTGTCCGTTTTTGTCGATTTGACTTTCTTCTTAAATGCGGAAGGATCAGCCGCTTCAATGAGAGCTTTCACTTGTTCCAGCGTATATTCACCTGCAGCTTCTGGTGAAATTCTTTTCCCATCAGGATCTTTAGGAAAATTAACCCATTTTTTACCGTACACCATTATTGGCCCCCATCTTCCATTTTGTACGCTTATTTTTTCATCTTCCCAATTGGATATGTACTTTTTAGCTTCTTTTTCTTCTTTGGCTTGAACCAGTTCAATGGCGGTCTTTGCATCGAGGGTTTCAAAATCGAATTTTGCAGGTACATTAGCAAACAATTCATTCCATTTTAAAAAAGGACCAAACCTCCCTTTTCCTTTGCTTATCGGTATCCCTTTGTATGTAGCTATTGGAGCATTGGCAGCTCGCTTTTCTTCTATTAACTCTATCGCGCGTTCATAGGTAGTCGCCAGCGGGTCTTCGAATCTGGGTATGGAAATAAATCCCTCATCGTACTTTACATAGGGGCCAAATCTTCCCTGGCTGATAATTATTTCTTTACCTTCATATTCGCCTAAAGATCGAGGAAGTTTGAAAAGCTCCATGGCATCTTCATAACTGATATTTTCAAGTGACTGACCGGGTTTTAAACTAGCTATTTCTGGTTTTTCATCCTCAGTAACTTCATCGGTGTCACCTATTTGCACCACTGGGCCAAAGCGTGCCATACGGACAAAAACTGATTTTCCGGTTTTGGGGTCTTTGCCCAGAATTCTCTTGCCACTTTCCCTTCCCGTATTTTGAATGGTTTCTTCCAACTTTTTGTGAAAGGGTTCATAAAAATCTTTGATCATTTTATGCCATTCAAGATTGCCTTCAGCAATAATATCGAATTCTTTCTCTATCTCGGCTGTGAAGCCATATTCCATTATATCATCAAAGTTTTTATTTAAGTAATCTACGACAATCATACCCATATCGGTAGGGAAAAGGTTGTTTTTGGAAGCGCCGGTCATTTCAGAGTCTGTTCGTTCTGTAATCATTCCGTTTTCCAAAACCATTACCTGATATGGTCTTGGGGTCCCTTCTCGCAACTCTTTTACCACATAGCCTCTGCCAGCCTCCATTATTTTTGTAATGGTAGGCGCATAAGTTGATGGTCGGCCGATACCCAGTTCTTCCAGTTTTTTTACCAGGCTGGCTTCTGTATATCGGGATGGTGGCCTGGTAAATCTTTGTATAGCCTCCATTTTGTTTAAATTCAGTTTTTGCCCGATTTGCAGAGGTGGCAGTATAGTTTCATCTTCTGATTCTTCTTCATCATCCTGTGATTCGAGATATACCTTGAGAAAGCCATCAAATTTTATGATTTCCCCCTCTGCCTGTAAATAATCACCTGGCAAATTAGATATGCCGATCTTTACAATAGTCTTTTCCAATTCAGCGTCAGCCATTTGTGATGCAATCGTTCTTTTCCAGATCAATTCATACAATCTTTGTTCATCGCGGATGGAGGAGACTTCTGTTTTATCTATATACGAAGGTCTGATGGCTTCATGCGCTTCCTGTGCATTGGCAGTCTTGCTTTTAAATACACGATGTTCTACATATTCTTTGCCATAGTTTTTTTCGATTTCACCGGTGATTTGAGTTATTGCCGTTGCACTTAATGCAGTGCTGTCAGTACGCATATAGGTAATCAATCCTTGCTCATACAATCGTTGTGCAGTAATCATGGTACGGGATACTCCGAATCCTAATTTTCGGGAAGCCTCCTGTTGTAGCGTAGATGTGGTAAAGGGAGCAGCCGGTTTTCTCCGCAATGGCTTTACATCTATGGAAATGATATTGAAGCTGGATTGGTTGCAAGCTTCCAGGAAGATACGGGCATCTTTATTTGTATCAAATCGTTCTGGCCTTTCGGCTTTCAGATTATATATTTTGCCATCAGCATCTTTCACTTTAAAGAGAGCACTGATCTTGTAAAATGGAGTTACCTCAAAGTTTCTGATTTCCCTTTCGCGTTCAACAATCAATTTAACTGCCACCGATTGAACTCTTCCGGCAGAAAGATTGTTTTTTATTTTTTTCCAAAGCAATTCTGACAATTCAAAACCAACCAACCTGTCCAATACCCTTCGTGCCTGTTGAGCATTGACCAGGTCGAGATCTACTTTTCGTGGATTCAGTACAGCTTCCTGAATAGCAGGCTTAGTAATTTCATGAAAAACGATACGTTTAGTGACTTTAGGATCGAGGTTCAATACCTCACACAAATGCCAGGCTATGGCTTCTCCTTCACGGTCTTCGTCCGTGGCCAGCCAAACTTCCGATGCCAGTTTTGCAGTATCACGTAATTCTTTTACTACTTTGGTTTTTTCAGGACTAATGATATAACTTGGTTGAAAATCATTGTCGATATTAATGCCTCTCTTTCCCTTTTCAAGATCACGCACATGACCAAAACTAGACTTAACCTGGTAATCGCTTCCCAGGAATTTTTCTATTGTTTTAGCTTTGGCTGGTGACTCTACTATTAATAATTTTTTACCCATTTTAGGATTATCTCTTTTCAGAATTTGGCTGCAAAACTATAAATATTTTATATTTCAATGATTTAAGTTACTTTGTAACGATTATTTAATGCTTAATAATCAGTTCCAAACAGGAACGAGGTTGAAAATTTATTTAGTTCTTTTGTATTAATACTGAGTTACTTAGCTTTTGATAATGAATAGAGATAAATTAATAGTAATAGCGTTGGTGCAGGCTATATTTTATACCTTGATTTGGATGTATAATGATTATGTAGCATTAATTTTGAGTCTTGCATTTGCTTTGATTTCCTTCACTATTTTAGTCATATCGTGGATTGCAGACCGGATTGAATATGCCCGTGTTGGGTCATGGTATTACCCATTATTGATCTTGTCTTTTATTATTCCATTGGTACTAACCGGATTATTTTGGTTTTTTAAAGGAGGCGAAATGTCATGGATGAAACCTCTATTTTAAATTTAGTATGGCTTCAGATGAGATGTATCGGATTCTGTCAATTCAGATGAATAATCAGGGAGCTTTTTAAGGGACATTCTGAATTTATTATTCTGAATCAAGGTATAGAGTATAAGTAAGCTGTCATTTAAATATTCTATTTTATATTGGGTTTGATCCGAAGCATAAAGGGTCGAATCTTTAAGATCAAATTGGGATAAATTTTCTGTCCCTGAAAGATTGTGACTAATTTGATTGGACTCTAGTGCAAACACCGCTCCGGTAATGGTTTGTGTAGGCCGGTTGTTGCGCAATGCATCAATAACCATCCACCTACCATATAATTTTGTAGTGTCCAAAGGGTTTGCTGGCAGCTCTGCCGATGTTGAATAGTGTTTACAACTATATAAAATAACAAAAACAGTCAGTGCAATTAATCTCATGAAATAAAATCTACTTAGAGGTGAATCAGGTGCAAATATCTATCTTATTTTTATAAGTTTTAAACTGCTGGCGTTAATTCAATCAAAGTTATTTCAGGTAATATACCTACCCGGCCCGGATATCCTAAAAACCCAAAACCCCTGTTTACATAAAGGTGTTGTAAATCCCCGGTACTGTAAAGGCCTGCCCATTCTTTGTAGATATACTGACTGGGGCTCCACTTAAAGCCTGGTATTTCCACACCAAATTGAAAACCATGAGTATGACCAGACAGGGTGAGGGCAATATCTTTGTATTTTTTATTTACTTCATAATCCCAATGACTAGGATCATGAGACAGTAATAATTTTAAGCTATTCTCAGGCACTCCGGAATAGGCCTGATCCAGGTTGCCATACTTGGTAAATCGTCGTGAGGCAGAATAGTTTTCCACACCGATTATAGAAATTCTTTCTCCTTTTACTTCAATTGTGTCATTTGTGTTTAGCAGGAGTGACCAACCGATATTGGCATGATGAGATTTTAAAGCATCCAGATTTTGGATTTTAGCATTTTTATCAGGCCATCTTTCATAATCGCCATAGTCATGATTTCCAAATACAGAATAACTTCCATATTTACCTTTCATTTGTTTAAATATATCAATATAAGGAACAACCTCTTCAGCTTTGTTGTTTACCAGATCACCGGTAAAAAATAAAAGATCGGGATCCAGTTTTTTAATGATTTCAATACTTTTACTGACCTGGTCGTACGAAGTAAAACTGCCGCTGTGGATATCTGAAATTTGTACAATGCGTAATCCTTCCAGCGAATTGGGTAAGTTTTTAATTGGAATTTTTACTTTATGGACCTGATACCGGTAGGCATTTCGTGCCATACCATATAATAATGTAAAGAATGGAAATCCAGCTGCCACTGCACCCACTGTACTTAAAAATTTGGATCTGGAAGGATTATAAGCATATTCCGGTCGAATCCATTTTACAGTATAATTAAATATTCGCCGAAGATCATCTATCAGTATAAATGGAATGCTGATCAATTTAGCAAAATAACTTATGAAAGCCCAAGCTCGGAGATAGGTGGTTAATGCCGGAGAAGCCAGCTTAATATCCGCTATAAATAAAATCATTAAAAAAATCGTTACTACGGTACCCGACCAAAAAAGTATATTCAAAGCTATTTTCCAAGGATTGGAAAGAGGTAACATTAGGTGTCTCAGCCACTGATAGCTGTATAAGTCCAGGACAGATAAGAATAAAAAAAGGAAAATAAATCGTAGAGCCATAACAAGATGCAAAGATACCGGATTTAAATGTAGTGTGTTTTTTACTAGACGAGAAGAGGGCTGGTAACGATGGCTGCACCAAATTATTTTATAAGACCAAATATTTATTAAAAACTGGGTTATGGTAGAGTTTATTTTGTCTCTTTAACAAACACTATTACTGAGGTATACATGTGTGAATATAATATGTATGGTCTTTAACTAAATTTTACTTAATAGTGCTCTTAATTTGTAACTCAATACTTTGAATTACTTTGAATAAGTCCGAATTAAAACGAAGTATCAGACAATATTAAAATCAAAACAACATTCAGACCATGGGCAGCATTTACAAATGGGCATTAGCCTGCTTTTTATTTTTTTTCTACCAAATTGCTTACAATCAATGTCCTTCCAGCAGACCGATTACTACTACGGGCGGGGATACTTTGGTGTATTTGTGCCCCGGCGGTAAAAAAACCGAGGTATCTATAAGGCAGTTTACTTACGGGGTGCCTTTTGCAACCGTAGTGACCAATACACAGAACATAGCATTAAAAGTTGTCAACAGCAGTGTTATTGACCTGGCTACACTTCCAGAAGGGGAGTACCGTATCTATGCTTATTCTTACAAGGGATTTTTAAATAATATCATAGGCAAAAATATCTTTACCAATCAACTCACCAGCTACTGTTATACCCAATCATCTAATTTTATTAAGGTGATAAAAACACCACCTGCTGCGCCGGTAATAGATGCTCAAAGCCTGAGTCCTGTATTCGTTTGCGGACCCGATCAAAAATTTGATTCCCTTACCATTAATGCTCAATTTCCGACCATTCAGTCCAGAGCGTACATCGTGGTAAATGAGGAAAATAAAATAGTTTTGATTTCCGAATCTGCTTTGATCAATGCTGATCCCCTGGAATGCCGAGTTTGCAAAGTATATGCCGCCGGATATTCTGGCAAATTGATTGCTAAAAAGGGAGATAATCTGAACGTGGCGTTAGCCGATGACTGCTATGCAATAAGTAAGAATTTCATTACGCTCAATCACGAGATACCCTTTGGTGGCAGTATCGCTATAAACGGACAGGATGAAAATCAATTTATATGTGCAGACAGTAAACAAGATCAATTTCTTTCACTCAGTATTAATTCAAACAGGGGAGGACAGCTAAAGTATATTGTTACAGATTCCAATGATAGAATACTGGATATCAGAAATGAGCCTGTACTTTCATCTGCCTCACTTCAGGCTGGTATTTGTAAAGTGTATGGTTTGACCTTTACCGGGGCCCTGGCTCAAAACCTCGAAGGAAAAAACGTAAACAATTCTTTACTTTCAGATGATTGTTATGCTTTGACTTCCAATAATGTGCTTATTGTGAAAAAACGGCCATTTGCCGGGATACTATCGGTCTTATCCGGTGGTTCGGTATTTTGCCATGGTGACACGATTTCAGAACTGATAGTAGAAAAGAAAAATGTGGTAAGCGGTTTACAAAAATGGATAGTTGCCAGCGAATCCGGTGAAATAGAACAAATATTGGAAAATAAACTGTTTCCTGGCTCATGGTCCCGGGGTGAAAAAAGAATTTATAATCTTAGTTATACCGGGAATTTATTAATAAAACCCGGATCAAAGATTTCGGATCAGGCAACCGATGACTGTTATGATTTATCTAAATCATATATTCCGGTTTTGGTTGACCTTCCTAATCCGGGAATACTCCAATTTTCCAATTCCGCTCATAACCTTTTTGTCTGTGCATCAGACACCTCATCATTGAAAATTCAATTTACCCATTCGGAGTACAATAAATTCAGTCAATTGTATCTGCTGGCTGATGAAGGTGGAAATTTGATTTCAGTACTGGATAGCAATAAAATCGATTTGGTACAGGCAAAAAATGGAGTGTACAGGCTGTATGGTATTTCCTTTTCCGGGGATCTGATTTATACTTTAGGTCAACCTGTTTTAGCTGTCAGATCAGACAACTGTTTTATCCTAAATACAACATTTTTGTCTATCACCAAGGGGGAAGCCAAAGCCGGAATCAGCCAATTTGAAAACGAAACGGATACCTTATTGGTTTGTATAGAATTCGGGGATTCTAAAATTAAACTTAAAAATAAAACTTCCAGCGTGGGCAAGGTTCAATATATCGTAACCAATACTGCTGATACTGTATTGAGCATTCATCCTGATTCTGTGGATTTGAAAAAAATCGGGATAGGTATATTTAAAATAAGGACCCTGGCTTATACTGATACTTTTTCACTAATAGCTGGTAGTCCTGTTGCGTCGATCACTTTTGAAAAAGGCTGCATTGATCTGGGAGCAACTGCCTTGATTATCATTAAAGACAAAGCGGAGTCAGGTAAGATATTTTTAAATGAAATTGATACCAACTATCAAATATGCGCTAAAGACGGTTGGCCTGATGTGTTGAAATTGAAAAATACATCTACTTCAAAATTTCCATATACATATGTACTTACTGATACCTCATATACCATTTTAGCATTATCTGCTTCCAATTTTAATCTGGAGCTGCTGCCAGTGTACAATGCCAGGCTTTTTGGTGTTTCGTATGCAGGTAAGATCATTACCAAAGTGGGGGAAAAATTGACAGCATCAAGTTTTGCATCAGGATGTGCAGCCGTAACCGACCGATTTATATCGCTATCAGGAACAGAAATCTCCGCAGGCACCATTCGGACCAGCAATAATGCTTCTCAACTTTTTTATTGTCTGGATTCCAAAAATGCTGATACCATGCGGCTGGTAAATAATGGAGCTTCAGGGAATTCAAATTATGTTTACATAGGGATACAGGATGATACAATTAAGTGGGTATCAGTAAACGGGGTGTTGGTGAGTTCAGAGATTCCGGCAGGCACTACGCAAATTGTAGGATTGGCATATACCGGAAATTTTACCGGAAAAACAGGGGATAAGGTTTCCGCTAAACGCCTGGTGGACAGTTGCTATGGAGTATCTACTAATTCGATCACCATCATCAAAGAAAATCCAAAAGCTGGGGTGGTTAAAGCCGGCTCAGATGATAAAATTTATCTCTGTCCGGGTGATGGGCAATCCGATTATATCAGTTTTACAAATCAAGGAGCAAGTTTGCTTTCGTATGCTTACCTGGTAGTCAACGAAGCAGATACAATCATACAGGTAAGTTATAATTCTTTAATTGATTTTGATTCTTATCCAACCGGAACATGCCGCGTTTTTGGAATCTCATACAAGGGGAATTTAAACGTGATTAATAAAAAGATAAATGGATCCAATCTTGCAGAAGATTGTTTTGATATTTCCCAAAACTATGTAAGTGTCATAAAGTCTGAAGCGAATGCAGGGAAAATAACCCTGCAGGGAGGCGATACCAGTATTCGATTTTGTGTGGAAGATCTCGGTATGGATACCGCCCAGTTCATATCGTCTTCAACAGTGAAATTGAATTATGCCCTTTTGGTAACCAATTCCCAGGGCAGGATTATTTATATTTTGGATGATTTAAATAAAAACTACGATTTTAATGGATATGACCCGGGATCGTACCGAGTATACGGTTTGTCTTACGGTGGATTGCTGACAGCTGCTAGAAATGATGAGGTGAAATCTGCGTCCCTGGCTACTGGTTGCTTTGATATCACGGAGAATTTTATTGTTTTGGAGTTGTCCAATACAGGTACTTTGTGTAAAAACATTGGCGTGAACAAGGAAAATTTTGCCTTTCTTTCAGTGTTTCCTAATCCAGTCCACAAAACTTTGAGGATAAGGCTAAAACCTACCTTGCTTCAGTCAGGAAAGCCGGAAATGGCACTGGTTTCAGCTTCTGGCGGGGTCAATAAGAAAATTATTTTGGACCCACAAATGGCTGTAAATCAGGATATTGAATTTGATGTTCACAACCTTTCACCAGGTTTGTATTTCCTATTATTCAAAAATGGTTATATATTTGATAGGATCAAAGTAATGATCGTTAGATAAAAAATAAATCATCATTTTATTTGCCTTTTGATGTTTCGAACCCTGGAATTAAAACTTCCGGGGTTTTTTTTTGTGATGTGGTATGATTTATGCAGTACACTGAACGTTAAGTATTTATATAAGATAATAACCCAATTTATCGTTATAACATAAATCATGAGACCGACATTGAATTTCAAACTATCCGTAATCAGGTATCTAAGTGTTGGATTTTTGTGTTTTACTTTTTACTTTAAAATGCACGGACAGTGCAATAGCGCACATACAATCAGTGTAAACAATAATGAGACCGAGATCTATGCGTGTGCAGATTCAAAACCTTTTAATGTCCTGTTTTTTGAATCAGATACTTCCAGTTTAAATTATGCATTTGTAATTGCAGATGCATTTGATAATGTAAGTCGCATACAAACTTCACCCCTGATCAATTTCGGAGGTCCTACTGTGGCTATCATGCGGGTATGGGGTATAGTTTATACGGATTCGTTGATTTTTACCGTTGGCATGGATGTATCGACCATCAGATCAGCTACTGGTTGTGCGAGGTTATCTGAAAATGTAATCATAGTACACAGGGATATTCCATTCACTACCAATACTTTCTTTAAATCTGGAAGCAGGGATACTGCTTACTGTTTTAATAATGCTACGAGAGATACAATAGTGATGCAATCACCGCAAAATAGTACCGGCAGGCTGGTTTTTGTAATCGCACAATTTGATGGCACCATTGTAGACATTTTTAGCGGTCTTAGCTATATCATCGATTCATTACCCAGAAATGTATATTTCATTTACAATGTATCTTATACTGGTGATTTAATAGCAAAGAAAAAATCAAATCTTTTTAGTTCCAATTTTTCAACGAGTTGTTTTTCCATTAGTCAAATAGCTGCCCGTATTGACATAGATACCATCCAAGAAGGAAATACGGTGATATTAACCCAGGGAAGATTATTTTGTCCCATGGATGCAAAGCCCGATATATTTTCAATAGACCTCACCGATGGTTTTTCATCTTCTGAAGCATTGATATTGCTTGACGAGCAAAAAATTTGCAGGCAGGTGGCTTTAGGTACTTCGATAGATCTTAATTCAAATCTTCCCGGAATGTACACAATCAATATCCTGCGATTTTCCGGAAGACAACTTATCAATATAGGAGATACCGTAATTCGAAACAGTACAAGGTCTTTCAGTTCTGATTGTTTTAAATGGGTAGGAACACCGATTGAAGTAACTATTGAAATTCCTAATGGAGGAAAATTGACGACCAGTACTGGGGATACAATATTATTTGCATGCCCGGGAGATAGATTGCCGGACAGGATTATTTTTGATGCTGCACAATATTCACTCAAAGCCAATTACAGAGTGCTGATTGTAAACGAAAAAAATAAAATCATTGCCAATTCGGATCGACTCAGTCCAATAGATTTTGAAGGACTCGGAACAGGAACTTGCAGAGCATATGGTATAGCATTCACAGGTACATTGATTTTGCCGGCTGACTCCAGTTTTAATAAAATCAGGAGCGATGATTGTTACGACCTATCTGATAATTTCCTGGTTGTAAATAAGGCAATAGCCAAAGGGGGATCTGTATTTGTAAATGGCGGAGCAAGTACTTATTATGTTTGCCCGTTCAGTGATTCTACCCGTAAAATAAATTTTGAAAAGAAGAATAATTCCAATTCACCATATCAATATGTACTCACCTCAGAGACGGGAGTTATACTTGATTTTGCAACTAACGATAGCTTATCCTTTAAAGGGTTATCCAGCACGAGTATGAGAATTTATGGAGTTGCCTTTTCCGGGAGACGGATTATTACCAAAGGTTCCAATCTGTTTGTATCGTCGTTTTCAGATGGTTGCTATAGTGTGTCTGATAACTTTATCCGTGTGGTAAAAGACCTACCTGTGGCAGGAGGAGTGAGATTAGCCAATGGATTTAATAAAGAATTATTTTGTCCTTCTGATCCGACACCGAAATTGCTTAATGTCAGAAATGTAAGCAACAGTACACACCCGTATGCATTTGTTTTGGCAGACAGTACACAAAGAGTAGTTGACATCTTCTTTAATTTTTCTTACAACTTTGATTCATTACCGATAGGCCAGTACTTTATTTATGGAGTATCCTATATAGGCAATATAGTACTCAAAAAAAGAGATAAACTTGATTTCGCTACCTTTTCTGATGATTGTTTTAATTATACGGCAATAAATATCGAAATTGTAATCAATGAAATAGATGGGGGTACACTTACCACCTCAGAAGGCAGTACCAATGTGTTTACCTGTCCATCCAACCTGGATCCGGATATCGTCACCATGATTCCCATTAAAAGCAGATCATTGGGGTATCGGTATGCGATTACAAATGATCAAAATATAATCACTGGATTCAGTTTTGATGCGGCAATCGATTTTGGAATTAATCCCATTAACTCAAGCTGCAGAATTTATGGAATAGCATTTAAAGGTAATTTCACGGGGGTAGTGGGTCGAAATATAAATGAAACTGCCTTTTCTCAATCTTGTTATGATGTGAGTGATAATTTTGTAAGGGTGGTCAAGACGGTGCCACCACCTCATAGACTGATCCATTCTGGAAAGGATTCTGTGATTACATTATGTATTGGTGATTCAAAAAAAGACACTTTCACTCTGGGAATTTCAGATTCCACGGGTATCAAGAGTGTATTTATTGCGGTGGAGAATGGAAAAATAGCTAAACTGTTTAACCTTAATAGGATCGAATTTGAAAACGATTCAGCCGGGAGTACCCGGATCTATTCTGTAATTTATACAGGCCAATTGTTGATTCGCGAAGGATTAACCTTTTCTAGCACATTCCCAATTTCTGATGATTGTT
Organism: uncultured Saprospiraceae bacterium; assembly: GCA_964396995.1. Taxonomy (GTDB): domain Bacteria; phylum Bacteroidota; class Bacteroidia; order Chitinophagales; family Saprospiraceae; genus JADJLQ01. The sequence continues at coordinate 13,359 of CAYNIG010000110.1, forward strand.
TTTCTCTTTCCTCAAATTCTTTTTTAGTTGACAAAGTAAAGTCGGGAAGTTTTTGCACTATTACTGGCGCAGATGATGAATCCATTTTCAATAAATTAAAAATTTATCCCAACCCTTCTGCGAAAGGCCGCGAACTTTCTGTTGAATGGAATTTTACCGACGGGTTGAAAAGCAAAGCCAAAATCCATTTGTATGATGTCACTGGCAGAAAATTAGTCACACAAGTACTGCACACGGCACGCGCACACCATCTGGTAAAGATAGATACCGGATTATTAGCGCCCGGCTTTTACATCATTAAACTTGAATCAGGCGGTTCCAGCATTTCGCGCAAAGTGCTGATCAATCAGTAAATTGGTTCTATTTATTTTTTAGATGTCCATTGCGAGATGTTGGGGCAGGACATAAAAATCGGGTCTACTTTTACATAGGTATTTCCTACATGATTCTCAAGCCACTTTACCAATACCTCATTTTTTTTAGCTTCAGTAGCTAAAGCCTGGAATTTAGCATAATCTTGTTTTAAATTGGCCTGATGAGGGTCTGTCCTCGAGTTGAG
>CAYNIG010000111.1:0-13882 GCA_964396995.1 uncultured Saprospiraceae bacterium
TTTCTTTTCAGTACCAAGGTAATGAGCTTATAGTAATTTTAATTAATAAAAATATCATTTGACGATACCTTTTTTTCCAAAGCAGCATCGTCGTAGAAATTCATATTTTCTGCTGTTATCATTTTTGTCAAATACACTATTTGACCTGTATGGTAAGACAAATGTTCTGTTACATGTATGAGTATGCCGGAGCCGGTTTCTTTATAGCATTGTACATCATACGTTTTTAGCAATTGATCTGTATTTAATTCATTTATTATAGCGATTACCCGATGGATTATATCATTAAATTCGGACATTATTGATTCATTTGACTTATCAGGCCGGGAATAAAACTCCTTAGACCTTTCTCGCAGATCCGGCTGGTTGTTTAATGTACTGATTATATACTGAGTCAGGTTTCCACAGAGATGCAATATCAAATTGCCAATAGCATTGCTCGTCTCATTGGGTTTGTACCAGAATTGGTCAGCTGTAAGTTTACTCTTACAAGCATTTATTTTAGAGGCGGATTCTTCTATTCTGCGAATGCATTCAGCCTTTACATTTTGACTAAATTTCTCCATTCAATAAAGATAATACAATCATTAAAATGACAGTCCTATCCCAAGGGTAAACATGCTGATTTTTATATCCGGAATTTGATTAAGTACATTTGCGCAAGCTTCCAATGTAGCACCGGTAGTCAATACATCGTCTACCAATAATATATGCCTCCCGGTTAGATCTTTTTTTTGATTGAGACAAAAAGCACTCTCCATATTTTTGAGTCTTTCGTTTCGATGAAATTTAGTTTGACTTTTGGTGTAATTAATCTTCTTTAACAATTGATATTGAGGGATTTGTAATGTCTGTGCCAATCCGTTTCCAACCATTTCAGCCTGATTGTAACCCCGCAGCCATTTCTTTTTTTCGTGCATGGGTACGGGTACTATAATATCGGGAACATTCCATGATTCAATAATTTTCTTGCCGGCTATTTTACCCAAATATTCGCCTATTTCCGGTTTATTTTCATACTTGAGTTTATGTACCATTTTTTGAAATCGCCCGCCTGGAATAAATTTATAAAGAGCGGCACCTTGTTGTATTTTTACCCTTCCCGTAAATTTATCAGTAAATTCATTTTCACGCTTTGACCAGTGATCTGTGCATGCTATCTCGTAATTACAGTTTACACATAAGATATGGTCCTGAATTCTATTGCGCTGCTCACAGGCATAGCATATCTGTGGGTAAATTAATTCTGAAACGTATGAAAGCAGTGATTGAGGTAGGCGGCTGATAAAGCCCTGATTTTTTATTTGAGTAGTTTCCACCAGATGCTCGACATTTTATTTTTGATATCTAAAGCTATATTGTAATTATTGTGGTGTGGGTCCGCTAATATCCTATTGAGTTCGGTTTCAAATTCATCATCGTACTTTTTGCTTTTCAAATGACAAAAAACCACAGCTAAGGATACCTCTTCCTGGCTTACTTTGGCAATATTCAAGTATTTTTTAGTGTTATCGCAATCTCCGTTTTGTATCGCAATAATTCCTAGATATTTCTGGGCTTTGTCATATTCAGGATCTAAAGCTGAAATCTGTTCTAACTCTGATAATAGTTTTGATTTGTCTTTCGAATTTTCTGAAAAGATTTTGTCGACTTTTGATTGCTGCTCACCTCGGATATCTGCATACAGGTTGAGCCCTGTATTGATTTTGTCATCAATGAAATTATTGAGTTTGTAATTTTGAAATACCGTAAGGCAAACCAGGCCAATAGTACATGCTGCCATAGCTGCTCTCAATCTGGATAGCGTAAATACTTTTGTTTCCGGTTTTCGGGTTTTTACTGATTCCCATTCTTTTAGATCTTTTCGGAGACTCGTTTCTATTTTTTCATTGATGGCATCCCTGGATAACAAGTAGGCCTCGTAAGCATCCTTTAAATCGTTTTCAGCAGAAAGCCTTTTTTTAAATTCCCGGGCTTCAGTATCAGAAAGTGTATTATGGTAATAATTCTCGAATTGTTCAATTAAGTTAGAATTTATAAAATTTTCTTGATTCATTTTAGTTTGAGTTAGTTGAAAGTTTTCTTAACAAATGGTACCTTTTACTTTTACGAAATTAGGCAGACTCTTAGGATTTTTTCAATGAATACATGAGCCCGTTTTTTCGATCAAATAATACTTTAAAGTGTAATTAAAGCAATAAATGTCTGAAATTAGAGCTTAAATTTTATGTTAAAGCATAGGGTGCAGATTATCAGATTGTTATAAAAAATACCGGCTTGATTAAAATGGAAATTAGGTTTAGGATTATAAGATTTATTGCCATTTGAAGCCTGGTTGTTTCATTGCCTTTATCCCCTGGCGGGCTCACTCCAATTCTTTTTTATTGGTCGGATCAGAAAGGATCAGTTTGATTAATTGTTGCTGGCAGTCGTATTTTGCTTTGCGGGCAATAGATGCATCCCCAATATTTAATTTTCGGGCTATCTCATCCATACTATAGGAGAGCTGCCATAGTTCCAGTATATTCTGGCATCGCATTCCGAGCCTGGAAAGCAAAGATTGAAGGAATTTTTTCTTTTCATCATTCATATAAATTTTATCAGGCTGCACAGAAGTGGAAATCAGGTCGCTGTCCATGAAATTTTCTTTTAGTGTCAGTCGCTTTTTCCTCAAATGGTTCATCCATAAAAATTTACCAGTAGAATATAAATAGCTAGTCAGGCTGCCATCCAACCTGTAATGTCCTTCACGAATATTTCGATCTAATACTATTATGGCTTCCTGATAAATATCTTCTGCATCCTGAGTATTGCCACTATTATTGGTAATCAACGAAGTTAACTTGCTCTTGACAGTGGTATTGATATAAATCTGATGTAATGCTTTTTCACGGCCAGGGCCACCTGCTTTTATCCTATTAACCAATTCTTCATCATCCAACCTGTCCATACCTGTAATTACGCTGATTTTACCGGATTTTTTAATTAAAACCGAATTTTACACTAATATAAAGATATATAAATCAAATAATTGGCCATAAATAATATATTTTCTCTAAATTCTTCTTTAAGTGAAGAGGTAAAACCCGGAAAATTATCTACCGTTATACTCCTATTTTGCAAATGGAGGAAATGATGCTAAATGACATTCAGAGTTCATTGGGATATAATCATGCTCTGCTTGAGTTTTTTAGTTGAAACCAGAGTTTATTTTTCCTGTTGATCAATAAAACTGATGTGATTTTTAAAAAGTTGGGATCAGACACCATCAAAGGATAAAACGGAAATATCGTATTGTACCATCATCTAAACAAAGATCTGACCGATGATTTTACCATTTCAAATTTAAACCAATATAGGCTGTACAGCCATGAATTATATAAATTACTCATAGAACCTTTCCTAAATAAACTGCAAAAGAATTTAATGGTGATAGCCGACAATCTGGCTACATTAGCCTGGGCGGTTTTAACTTCAAACAACGCAGAATCTAATAATCCTGCACACGGGTACTACCTAATCTATGATTATACATTCAATTCTCAACCCTCTGCATCCTGGTGGATGAAACTCCGTACCCGCACTGTTCAAAGCAGATTTAATTTTTTATCATTTGCTCCTGAAATTGAAAATTTAAAATTCAATATAGAAGAAGGTAGTTACTTTCTAAAATATTTTAATTAAGGGATTATCTAAATCAGGCGCGATTCGAAATTTGCAGCTGGACTACCTGAAGAAAGTACAACGTGGACAGCATGCCTTGCCATACTATTGGGCATCTTACCAATGCCAGAGGAATACAGATCCTATTATTTAATCTGTCTTCAAATTAGTTGTATAAAGTGCTTACTATATGCCCTTTCCTTTCATTTAGTTTTATAGGCCTGCCTTTTTACTTTCTCCAAAAATCAATAGATCGATAGCCACTATAGGAAATAGTTACAATTCTCTTATCCAGATATTTCTATAACTTACCGGATGGGCATGGTCTTGTAAAGCGAGTGGCAGTGCGCCATGTGCTTCATATTTGGGTTGACCGATATAAGGGGTGTGACCTTTGAGGACCCAATGATTTTGAATCAAAACTCCATTATGCAAAACAGTAATATCGGCCGGTTTTAGCAGTTTGCCATCGGTATCGAATTTAGGTGCATTCCAGATTATATCATAGGTCTGCCATTCGCCAGGCTTTAAGCTTGCATTGACCAAAGGTCCGGTTTGCTTATAGATAGATCCTGCCTGGCCATTGACATAGGTTGTGTTAGTATAATTGTCTAACACCTGTACTTCATATTTGGATTGCAGGAATACTCCACTATTTCCACAATCCTGACCAACTCCCTTGGGTGGATTAGGAGATCTCCATTCAATATGTAACTGACAACTTCTGAAATACCTTTTTGTTTCAATTCCGCCTAAACCTTTTGGTACCGTCATAATTCCTTCTTTCGTATCTAATATCCACTGGCATGCGGATTTGTCTTTGGACATTACCCATTGATCCATATTCTTTCCATCGAATAATATAAATGCGTCGGATGGCGCGGCAGTACCGACTCCCGGTGTTACTTTAGGTGGCACCGGTGCATAATATTCAGTTTCTTTGGGATCTGTTTGAGATTTTAAAATGGTTAAAGCGGATGGTATAAGAATGAAAGATAGAATTATTTTTTTCATAAATAATAGGAAATTTAGTTTGATATGTAGATGAATTAATTTTTTTTACTTGCTCTCCGATAATTGTAAAATCACTTTGGTTTATTACTTAATTTCTGTTTATAGCGCCCAAGTAGTGCCAACTTCAGCAAAAGGAATACATGGTTTATATTCACCTGGTACAGGTAGATATTTTAATAATTTAGTAGCACCTTCTTCAGAAGTACAGTAACCTGTGATAGTCAGTTCTTTGGCCATATCATAAAATGGTTTTTGCTTAGGCGTTTCTGTTCTGGACTTCAATTCATCATCCATTGCTTTTACCATTTCTTTTTTTTGATCGGATGTGATTTTAGCAAAGGTTTTGCCATATTTGGATTTAGCATCTTTATCCAGTTGAATAAGTCCGGATTTGAATACTTCTGCGTCTTCAGGCTTATATACATCTTTCAGCATAATATCAATGAATCGATCCACCTTAGCATCCTTTGCTCCCGGAGTTTTACCTGCAGGTAAAATGGTTTCGCAGAGTTCAGCTAAGCTGGCCTGTTGCTCTGCAGGAATAAAAACAGGTGTCCAATCTGATTTTGGGTCGGCCTTGCAACCATTGAGTACCCCGGTAATAGTAGCCGCAGATAAAGAGCCTCCCAATAGCAGACTACTCAATCTTAATGCTTCTCTTCTATCCATATTTATTTTTATTTAAGAATTTTTATAATCAATATTCGTAATTCGTTATTTGCAATTTGTATTTTTTTACAAGTTCATTTTTTTCAATTCGCTCACGGCATGATCGGCTGCTCTGGCTGTCAATGCCATATAGGTGAGTGATGGATTAACACAAGATGCAGAAGTCATGGCAGCGCCGTCGGTAACATAGACATTGGTGCAATCCCACACCTGGTTGTATTTATTTAATACGCTGTTCTTAGGACTTGTACCCATTCGGGCGGTACCCATTTCATGGATTCCCAAGCCAGGGGTATTATCTTTCGGATCATTCAGGCGTATATTTTTTGCACCGGCAGCTTCCAACATTTCAGCAGCAGAACTGATAATGTTTTTTCTCATGTTCATTTCATTTTCCTTGAACTCGCAATCAAAAGTGACAGTAGGAAGTCCCCATTTATCGAGTTTTTGCCGGTCGAGCATCATTTTATTTTCATGGTAAGGCAGAGTCTCACCGAATCCGGAAAATCCCATTACCCAGGGACCGGGAGTAGCTAATTCTTCTTTTAAGTCTTCTCCAAAAGAAAGTTCTTTCACGTTTTTTTGCCAACCTGTACGGGATGCCCCTCCCTGATAGCCAAATCCACGTAAGAAATCCTTTTGAACATCTTTGCCCACATTTCTAAATCTTGGCATATAGGTACCACCGGGTCTTCTTCCAAAATAATACATGTCTTCCATCCCGGGAATCTCGCCGGAGGCTCCGGATCTAAAATGGTGGTCCATTAAATTATGCCCTAGTTCACCGCTCGAAGACCCTAAACCATCAGGCCATACATCCGTTGCGCTATTCATTAATATGGCTGTTGAAGCGATGGCTGAAGCACAAAGAAAAATCACCTTCGCATGAAATTCTTCAGTCTTACTGGTTTCGGCATCGATTATCCTGATACCAGTAGCTTTTTTTAGCTTGGGATCGAAGATGATGGAATTAACTATTGAATGAGGTCGGATAGTCAGATTTCCGGTTTTTTCTGCAGCAGGTATGGTAGAGGAGAGAGAACTAAAATAGGCTCCATAAGGACAGCCCCTGCTACATAGATTTCTGAATTGGCATTTGGACCTGCCATTATGGTCTTGTGTAAGGTTAGCAACCCTGCCTACTGAAAGTACCCTGTCGGGAAATTTTGCTAACACCGATTCTCTAACTTTTTTCTCGGCACAATTTTGCTCTATAGGGGGAAGGAATTTGCCATCTGGCAATTGGGGTAGGCCTTCTGCTTGACCTGAAACTCCTATGAAACTTTCTACATGATCATACCAAGGGGCTATGTCTTTGTAGCGTATAGGCCAATCGGTGCCATGCCCGTCTTTGGCGTTGGCAGTGAAGTCAATATCGCTATGCCTGTAAGAATGTCTACCCCACATGATTGATCGCCCACCCACATGATAGCCTCTCATCCAGTCAAATCTTTTTATTTCGTTATAAGGATGATCAGTATCTTTTACGAACCAATGTTTAGTAAATTGGCTTACGGTATAACCTGTACGGGATTGTTTTTCATACTCCTTTAATTCTTCAATAGAAAGGCGACCACGGTTTGGTACTTCCCACGGAGCTTTAGAAGCGGTGGGGTACTCTCCATGTTTGACCATTCGACCTCTTTCGAGTACCAATACTTTTAGGCCTTTTTCTGTAAGTTCTTTAGCGGCCCAGCCTCCTGAGATACCGGAGCCTACTACGATGGCATCGTATGTGTTTTCTGCTTTGAGATTAGAATCAAAATACATCCTTGGTTAGTTTATTATTAATTTAAGAATAAATGTATGAAAAAAATTATCTTTTTGGAAGTTGATCTGAGAATATTCACAGATTGAATTATTTTTCAAGTATTTGGACAAGTACTTCGGATTTCCTGTTATTATTTAATTATTTAAAAGAAAGGCATTCCCTATTTTCAATTTGCCCGGAAATCCGATAGAAGCCCTGACTCACGAGTTTCAATTGACTCTTTCCGATTTTATGAAATGATGTACATTTCATCTAACTTTAACGAACCAATGAAATCGAAACAAGAAATAGTTGAAAATTGGCTACCGCGGTATACCGGTGTAAGTCTTGACCGTTTTGGAGAATATATCATACTTGTCAATTTTAACAACTACGTTGAGCTATTTGCAAAGTGGCATAACGTAGAGGTAGAAGGTGGTGACCGACCTATGGATAGTGCCACAGCTGAAAATATTACCATAAACAATTTTGGCATGGGAAGTCCCAAAGCTGCTCCCGACATGGAACTTTTATCAGCTGTGAAACCCAAAGCTTGTTTGTTTTTGGGTAAATGCGGGGGCTTGAGATCAGATAAAACAGTGGTAGGTGATCTGATTCTTCCTATTGCTGCTATTCGTGGGGAGGGTACCAGCAATGATTATTTTCCTGCGGAATTGCCGGCACTTCCCGCCTTTGCATTACAAAAGGCAATTTCAACTACGATCAGGGAATATCAACGTGATTATTGGACAGGGACGGTATATACTACTAACAGGAGAGTGTGGGAGTTTGACGATACATTCAAAGAATACCTGGTCAAACTGCGATGTATGGGTATCGATATGGAAACAGCCACCATATTTATCACTGCTTTTAAAAATCATATTCCTGCCGGGGCATTATTGCTGGTTTCAGATGTACCCATGGTACCGGAAGGAGTAAAAACGGAAGAAGGTGACAAAAAAGTAACTAAGGATTATCTCGAGACCCATTTAAAAATTGGAATAGATTCCCTTAAACAATTAATGAATAATGCACAAACAGTTCGGCATCTGAAGTTTTAAAATCGGGCGATATGGGTAAAATTAAAACAATAGCTGAATACAAATCAGAAAGTAAAGAAGTTGAAGTTTTATTTTGGGTAGGTTGTGCCGGAAGCTACGATGCACGGGCACAGAAAGTAAGTAAAGCGTTTTCCGAAATTATGCTTGCAGCTGGGGTCAGCTTTGCAATCCTGGGGGAGGAGGAAAAATGCACCGGTGATCCGGCCCGACGGGCAGGCAATGAGTTTCTCTTTCAAATGCTGGCTATTCAGAATATTGAAACCTTGAATCAATATGATATAAAAAACATAGTCACCACTTGCCCGCATTGCTTCAACACATTGAAGAATGAATATCCGTCTTTGGGTGGTAAGTACCGGGTATTGCATCATACCGAATTCATTAATAGTTTAATAAAATCTGGCCGTCTTAAAATAAAATCGCTCACCAGTGAAAGAATTACTTACCATGATTCTTGTTACCTGGGTCGGGTAAATGGGGTGTATGAAGCACCAAGAGAGGTATTGGCTGCTTTGAATATAGATATAGACGAAATGGTGAGGTCAAAGTCAAATGGCCTCTGTTGCGGTGCCGGTGGTGCTCAGATGTTTAAAGAAGATGAACCCGGAGTTAAAAAAATCAATACCGAGCGAATAGAAGAAGTATTAGACAAAAATACCCAGAAAGTAGTCAGCAATTGCCCCTTCTGTCTGACCATGCTTACAGACGGACTAAAACTAAAGGAGAAAAACGATAGCGTAATGGCATATGATTTAGCTGAGATGATAGTGCAAAGACTGTAACTTTGTGCACTATGTATATTCCATTTGATTCGTTACCTGATACTGCACGGGTATGGATATTTCCTATTACGGATGATATCTCTGTACAAAAGACAGCAAAGTTGGAGCAGGATCTTAAATCCTTCGTTAATGAGTGGACCAGTCATAACACTGCATTGAAGGCCAGTGTGGCAATATTTGAAAATAAGTTTGCCGTCATCAGTGTAGACGAATCCGCTTCTGGTGCCAGCGGCTGTTCCATCGATAAACTCATGAGATTTATCCAAATTGCAGAAGGGGAACACGAAATTTCCCTTTTATTTAAACATAAAATTTTTATCAAAACCGGCACTCAGGTGAAAGGACTTACGATAAATGAAATAAAATCCGAATTAGCAGAGGGTAATTTGGATATCAACCATCTTTATTTTGATCATTTGATCGATACCAAGGCCAAGTTGAGATATGAATGGCTGAAGCCATTACATCAGGGATGGCTTGCTAAAAAAATTTTAATTTAATCAAATCAGAGCTCAAAATGCTGGGAAAAGTAAAACTATATTTTGGAATAGAAGGATTGAAATTGGAGCTGGATACAGCTGATTCCTTTTCAATTAAGGACAGTACGATCGAAGGTAGCATCAGACTGCATTCCAAATCTCCCCAGGTAGTCAATTCCATAGTAGTGGTACTGATAGAGTCGTATCAGCGTGGTCGTGGCAAAGAGCAACGAACCAATGATTACGAATGGGGCAGAATAGTATTAAATGAAACTATTTCTATTCCTGCCAATGGACAAAAAATAATTGATTTTAAACTCCCTTTTCATGCTCAATTGTCTAAGATAGAATCGTTGGGTGCTAAATCAGTTGTCCTTAAAAAAGTAACCGATCTAATGAAATTTACAAGAAATGCAAAATCAGAATTTCATATCATCGTAAAAGCCGATGTTTCCGGAACTGCGTTAAACCCGGAAGTAAAAAAGAAAATTCTACTTAATTTTTAGATTTTACTATTTCAGCAGAATCCTTTACAGGATCATCCTTAGGCTCTACATATTCCTTTTGTTTTTTCCCGAAGACGGAGACATTTACATATCGCTTTGGATTTAATCTGAGATCTTGTAACAGCAGAGAAAGTTGTTTTGAGGTTGCATTCAGATTTTGATACAAAGCAGGGTCATTTAAAATTTTTGCAGCTGAGCCATCACCAGATTCGGCTTTCTTGATCAGGGAAGCAACCGAATTAAGTGTCTTTTCAGCGGAATTCATGGTGCCCTTAAGCTCACCTATCGCAGATTTGGTTTCTTTCATTGTGGCATTAAATTCGGTGATAGACCTGGAGACATCAGCATCTTTTACCTGGGTAGATACGGTATCAAAATTTTTGAGAATGGAATGTATCTCTTTATTGGATTGCTGTATATTACTTACTACACTTTCAAGATTAGTTAATAATTTATCAATTTTAGAATTATTTCGGGTTAATAGATTGTTCAAACTGGTGGTAGCCGAGGCCAGATTTTGAAGTGTTTTTTCGAAATTTTGAATACTCTCTTTTATCTCTTTTTTACCAGATTCCCCTGTCAATGTATCAAATAAGGAGAGGGCGCTGATTTTTAATTTTTCAGTATACCCTTCAATTTGTCCTTCACCTACGAAATTATCAAGCATACTTTTGACTCCTGCGGTCAGGTAATCTCCACTTTTAGCACAATCTGTGCACACCCCATTAAACTTAATTTCTACTGCCTTGCCACCCATCAGTCCTACACTGGCTAATACGGCTTTGGCATCCTTTGGTATTTTGATATCATTTTTAATCTCAATTTCAACTATAGGTGTAACATTATCAGCAGGATCTAAAAATATCTTACTCACAGAACCCACTTCGAATCCATTGATCATTACCGGATTGGATACCTGCAACTGGTCTATATTCTTGTACCTTACTTTGAAATATTGTTTTTTGGCCAACACACTCCTGCCAATAATAAATTTATATCCAAGTAATAAAATTGCTATAGAAAATATGGCCAATAGTGCTATTCGTATTTCTTTCGACATAAGAAGCAGCAAAGATATAGGAAAAGAATGATTAAATAATAGCCCATTCTGTAGAGCGGGAGTGCCGTTATTTTCCATTCCTAAGGGGAAAGCATTATTGCGGGTAATACCCTTTTTGATATATAGATCATCCTCTGTGTTACATAAATTTCTCGCTTACCTTAGCGAGATATCCTGCTGTTTTTTAGGACCACCGGAAAGCAATAGGTTATGCTTTTTGATCGGTAGACAGGGATTCGGTAATTACTTCTATTTTTGCATCGTTTTAAGAACAAATTTTAAATATAGTTAATGGCAGGGCATGTCGAGTCAGATCACCGTTTTTAATGCAAAACATTGAGTTCATTGTATTTTAGTATATCACTTTTATTTTCTCTTGTATCTGTTTCATTATTAGGTCAGATATCCGGGAGACCATTGACTGCTCAACCCGAAAACGCATTTCAGGATACAATTAGGATCAAAGCAGATTCCAGTCAAAGGGATACCCTGGATATCCTCATCTCTCCCGATGCCCCGGATGCTGAGGTGACCTATTCAAGTGAAGATAGTTCCTACCTGGATGCTAAAGAAAAAATGTTTTATTTGTTTGGCAATGCCGTAGTAAAGTATCAGTCCTATGAACTCAAAGCTGCCAGGATAAGATTAGACATGGATCATGATATTGCATATGCTGAAGGTATTGAAGATAGTACGGGTAAATTATCTGGCTTGCCTCATTTCTCCGATGGTGAGCAGGAATTTGATGCTAAGAAAATGCGATACAATTTCCGTACCCGCAAAGGCATTATTGATGAAGCAGTTACTAAATATACAGATTTGTTTATTCGTGGCACGGTAACCAAGTTTATTGGCGGAGACCCAAATGACACTACACAGCATGATATCATCTACAATAAAAATGCAATCATTACCAGTTGTAATGCAGAGCATCCGCATTTTGGTATCCGCAGCACCAAACAAAAACTGATCAAAGATAAAATGGTTGTGATCGGACCTTCTAACCTGGAGATCATGGGGGTGCCGACACCCCTTTGGTTGCCATTTGGCTTTTTCCCGGTTACCAACAAACGAAGTTCAGGCCTAATCATTCCCAGAGACTATGAATATTCACAAACTTTGGGTTTTGGACTCCGAAATGTGGGCTGGTACCAACCGATGGGAGATCATTTTGATCTTAGTGTGCAGGGCGATATTTATACACGGGGAAGCTGGGGCCTCCAGATCAGTAGTAATTACAATAAGAGATACAAGCGCAGCGGAAATTTTTTATTGGCGTATTCAAATCGCTTATTTGAAAATGCCGAAACAGGCAAAACCGATCCCAATAAATCATATGCTATCCAATGGAGGCATTCTCAGGCTCAGCAAGCCAATCCTTATCATAATTTTTCTGCTTCTGTAAATTTTCAACGAAATGGATTTCAACGAAATAATTTTAATGATGCCCGAAATGTGTTGAATAATAATCTTTCATCCAATATTAATTATACCCGTACCTTCCCTGGGAAGCCCTACACCTTTTCAGCGTCCATCAATCAGTCTTCCAATACTCAGGATTCTTCCATTACCCTTAGCCTGCCCAACATCAATTTTCAGATGCAACGCATTTATCCCTTTAAAAGAAAGATCAAAGCCGGAGATGAAAAATGGTATGAACAAATATCATTTAATTATAATGCCAGCGTACAATCCCTGATCAGGGCTAAGGAAAATGATTTTTTTAGCAATAATACCCTCAATTCTTTTGTAGGGACTTTTGGAGTGAAGCATGTAGCTTCCACCGATCTCAATCTGAGGGTAATGAAATATTTTAATCTGGCACCGTCTGTCAATTTTAGAGAAATATGGAATATGAGGTCGATCCGTTACGATTCACTGCAACTTGATGAATCCGGACAGAAATACGATACCATAGGTGGCTTTAAAGCTGCCCATTTGCTTGATGTAGCGATCGGGCTGAATACAGCAATATATGGGACTATGAGATTTAAAAAAGGCCCACTCAGAGGCTTCAGGCATACCATACGGCCTAATATTGCTTTGGCCTACAGCCCATCCAGTGATCCTTACTTGGGTGAATACCGGCAAAGAATAATAAGTGGCAGAGACACGGTGTATACAAGGAGATTTTATTCTCAGTTTCAGGGCATGACCTATGATGAGATCTCTAATCAGCCCACAAGACTCGGTATAAGCTATGGTTTTACTAATATATTTGAAGGTAAATACTTTAGTAAAAAAGATTCCATTGATAAAAAGTTTAAATTATTTGACAACGTATATATTAACGGTTTTTACAATTTTGTAGCCGATTCATTTAAATGGTCACCAATGACTACCGGAGGGGCCACCAGGCTTTTTGGTGGATTGAGTACTCTTTCTATTAATGCCGGATTGTCTTTTTACGACAAAGATTCATTAGGGTTTCTCCAGAAAACCACCCGGCTAAAAAAAGGAAAATTTCCTATGCGATTTGATCAGTTTAATATCAATCTGGGTACAAACTTTAGTTTTGAGGATATTAAAAATCTGATATCAAAATGGAAAGGACAACCGGTGAAAAAGGAGGAACCGGTGACCACAGAACAGGGAGATGACACTCCAAAATCTAAAAAGAAAGAAAGTCCGGAGACTTTCTGGCAAATGTTTAAAGGATTTGGCTTTAGTCATAATCTCTCTTTTGGGGAGATCAGAGATCCTATCACAAATAAGACTAAAAATGGAATCATTACCAATACCATCAGTACCCAGGGCTCGATTGATTTGACCAAAAATTGGAAAATTACAATTGGAAATATTGGCTATGATTTTAAAAATAAAGGTCTTACCTATCCCGATATTGGATTCTCCCGCATCTTACATTGCTGGCAAATGACATTTAGCTATCAACCT
>CAYNIG010000112.1:0-13817 GCA_964396995.1 uncultured Saprospiraceae bacterium
AAGGTGGAGTAGGGAAGACCACTACAGCTATCAATCTGGCTGCCTGCCTGGCTATTCTTGAAAAAAAGGTCTTGCTGGTAGATGTCGATCCTCAGGCAAATGCGGCATCCGGAGTTGGTATAAATGTGGATGATATTCAATATTCCTTATACGATTGCCTGATTAATTCCCTGGATCCACACCAGGCCATTTTAAATACAGAAACCACCAATCTCGATATATTGCCATCCCATCCAGATTTGGTAGGTGCAGAAATTGAATTAGTTTATAAAGAAAACAGAGAGTTTATCCTAAAATCTATATTGGATCAGGTAAAATATAAATACGATTTTATCATACTAGACTGTTTGCCCTCACTCGGGTTGATCACCGTAAATGCACTTACAGCAGCTGATACGGTATTGATTCCAATCCAATGTGAAATATTTGCATTGGAAGGTTTGAGCAGACTTAAAAGAACCATCTCGATGGTGAAGGAAAATCTGAATCCCGGTCTCGAAGTAGAAGGTATAGTCCTTTCTATGTTTGACCAACGGCTGAGATTGGCGAATATAGTGGTGGCCGAATTACGGGCAAATGCACATGATTATATTTTTAAAACCATCATTCACCGCAACTCAAAGATTGGAGAAGCACCCAGTGTGCACAAACCTGTGCTGTTGTATGACGCTGGTGGTAAAGGAACTATTAATTTTTTGAATCTTGCTGATGAATTCCTTAAAAGACAAGTAAGTTTGCAAGATGCTTAACCTTCACTGATTAAATTATGGATCAAAAAAAAGAATTGGGTAAAGGTATCAGAGCATTATTAGGTAATATGGATAACCCTAAGCCTGCTCCTAACAACACCTTGATATCGACTGTTCAAAACATTCCTATAAAATATATCGAACCCAATCCTTCACAACCAAGACGGGATTTTGACAAAGAAGCACTTGAAGAGTTGGCCGCTACTATTAAGTCTTTAGGTATAATACAACCGATTACTGTAAGAAAAATAACAGATCACAGCTATCAACTAATATCCGGAGAGAGACGCACCAGGGCTGCTCAACTGGCAGGACTTACGGACATACCAGCATATATAAGAACCGCTAATGATCAAGGTATGCTTGAAATGGCCCTGATAGAGAATATTCAACGCGAAAATCTGAATGCAGTAGAAGTAGCCATCTCCATGGCCAGGCTGATAGAGGAATGCAAGCTGACGCACGATGACATGTCTAAGCGAATCGGGAAAGATCGTACTACAGTGACCAATTATTTGCGGTTGTTAAAACTGCCACCAGATGTGCAACAAGCGGTCAAGGAAAAGAAACTTTCAATGGGACATGCAAGAGCATTGGCTGGAATAGATAACCTGGTATTGCAAATTAAGTTATTTAAAGAAACACTATTACACGAATGGTCAGTAAGGCAATTAGAAAAAACGATTCAATCCTATCAGCCGGGTAAAAAGGAGCAAACTATTCCGATCCCACCTTTGGCTTCTGAAAATACAGGGTTAAAAAAATACCATGATAGAGCAAATGCTGTCTTTGGCAGAAGGATAAGCCTAAAGACGAATAAGAATGGGAGTGGGCAAATAATCGTGCCTTTTGAAAATCTGGAAGATTTGGATGAATTGATACAGAGACTTTCTTAAGCCCTTATGACCAAAATTTTAATTTGTTATTTGTTGCTGCTCTGTTGGTATTCCAATATCGGCCAAACTGATGGTACGTTGAGCCAGGACAAAATACTAGACTCAAACAAAGTAGTTGCAAAAAAGAAAGCAAAAGACAGCTTGTCATTATTACTCAACAATAAGCCAAAGCGCGCATTTTTACTTGGAGCATTGATACCAGGTGCAGGACAAGTTTTCAATAAAGACTGGATCAAATTGCCTTTTGTGGCTGGAGGATACACTGCCCTGGCCTACAATTTTAACATTAAACAAAACCGATTCAAAGAATTTAATTCTTTTTATTCTGAAGCATTGGCATGTAAATGTAAGGTCACCATAAGGGAATACCCAACCTATAAATTAGAATGGGATGCCAGGCAAATAAAACAATACCGGGATCGGTTTAGAGACAATAGAGATGTAGCTATCTTTCTTGGTATTGGAGTACACCTGATCATTGCCTTGGAAGCTTACGTACATGCTCACCTAAAGGATTTTAATATTGATCAGGACCTAAGCTTTAAATTGAATGCAGGGCAGGGTAGTTTAGGTCTTGCCTACACTCTACATTAACCCAAAAATTTTTGCGTATTTAATCATTTCGCCCGGATTTGATATTTTAATCTTACCTGTCATCACCGCCATCATAGGATTCATTTCGCCTTTTATTAACGCCACTAATGTTTCTGGTTTGGATTTTACAACACATTTTGGCTCCTCACCTAATCCCTGCTGAGTAGCAATTTTACCATCGCGGACGGTTACAGTCCATTCGCTTTCATCTTCAAGTATAAAGTGAAATACGGTATCAAGACCTTCAAGTAATTCAGGTTTTATTTTTGAAGGGAGTTCTTTTAAGAATTCAGTTGCTGTCATTTTTATAATTTATATTAAAATTTGTTTAAAGAATCTTTCTATTTATTCATTATTTTGAGTTCGTAAATTTATGAATTTAACATTAAGTAATCCGGATTAGTTCACCATTATATTGAAAACAAATGCTAACAGTGACCAGCGAGAATATTCCTGACTTAATCATTGAAAAAGATGAAGATATTGCCATCATTACAATTAACCGCCCTCTTTCTTTAAATTCACTTAACCTGTCTGTTTTTAAACAACTAGCTTATCTATTGGAAAGGATTAGTGAAGCTAAGGACATAGATGCAGTGATCATTACCGGTGCAGGCCAAAAAGCGTTTGTGGCCGGGGCTGATATTTCGGAATTTACAAAAATCGAGCCTGGAATGGCTTTTCGTTTTTTATCCTTTGGTAATGCTGTAATGACCTCAATAGAAAATTTCCCGAAACCAATTATTGCTGCAATTAATGGTTATGCTCTTGGCGGTGGATGTGAGTTAGCTATGGCATGTCATATCCGACTTGCTTCTGATAACGCGAAATTTGGATTACCTGAAATCAATCTTGGAATTTTACCGGGATATGGTGGTACTCAACGATTACCCCGAATCATAGGTAAAAGCCGGTCCTTCGAAATGATGCTTACCGGTGAAATGATAGATGCCCCCAAAGCAATGGAACTCGGACTGATCAATGCCGTATACTCCCAGGAAGATTTAATACCTAAGGCGAAAGAATTGGCTATTAAAATTGGTTTAAAGCCTCAAGCCTCCGTAACCAGTATACTTAAAGCTGTAAATGCATCTGATGGTGAACTGCAACAGGGGATTGCAACAGAAGGAAAATTGTTTACTGGCTGTACCAACACGGAAGATTTTAAAGAAGGGGTTAAAGCTTTTCTTGAAAAAAGAAAACCTGTATTTAAAAAAGAAAAATATGACTAAAGCCTGGTATGAAATTGAAAATGCAGAAATGGTAGACTCACCTGCTCTGTTGGTGTATCCTGACCGAATTAAAAAAAATATAGAGAGGGCAATACAACTAACAGGTGATGCTACAAGATTGCGACCACATATAAAAACCCACAAATCCCCCGAGGTATCGCAATATTGTATCGATGCCGGAATCACAAAGTTTAAATGTGCTACCCTTGCGGAGGCTGAAATGCTTGGAATGGTACGAGCGCCAGATGTGCTGATCTCATATCAACTTACTGGTCCAAAGTTAGACAGATATGCAAAATTGATAAAAACTTATCCCGATACTTCATTTTCCTCATTAGTCGATAATGAATCCTCAGCTGATGAATTATTATCATTAGGCCACCGGTATTCTATCAGACCAAAACTTTTTATTGATCTGGATGTGGGCATGCATCGAACAGGGATAGAACCGGGACCTGAAGCAACGAAGCTGGTGAAAAAAATAAAGTTGAGTGGGCTGGAATTGGCCGGTTTTCAAATGTATGATGGTCATATACGAGATGCTGATTTGGAATTACGTAAAACTAAATCAGACGAATGTTTTAATACTGTACTGAAATGGCTAGAGACATCAGGTAATGATAACTTTGAACTTATATGCGGAGGTTCACCTACGTTTGTGATTCACGCTAAACGGAACAAAGTTACCTGCAGTCCGGGTACTTTTGTGTATTGGGATCAGGGATATAATTCCATTCCGGATACCGGAGATTTTTTAATTGCTGCTGTATTGATCAGTCGGATCATTTCCATGCCGGCACATTTAATTTGTATAGACCTGGGTCATAAGTCGGTAGCTGCCGAAAACTCCATTGACAAACGTGTTCAATTTCTCAACAATATGAAATTGATTCCCATAAGTCAAAGTGAAGAACATTTAGTACTTCAACCTGATCCGAATCATCAATATAAAATAGGCGACCTAATATATGCTATACCATACCATATTTGTCCTACTGTGGCATTGCATGATCTTGTCTATAGAGTTGAAAATAATAAAATGGTAGGCACTTGGAAAAATTTAGCAAGAACCAGAAAATTAAATATTTAATACCATGCTGATAGTTGATGCTCATCTTGACCTTTCGATGAATGCTCTTGAATGGAATAGAGACCTGACCAAGACTGTAATGGAAGTGAGGGAACGGGAATTAGGAAAAACAGATAAACCCGACAGAGGTAATAATACGGTTAGTTTT
The DNA here is from genome assembly GCA_964396995.1 of uncultured Saprospiraceae bacterium. Classification (GTDB taxonomy): domain Bacteria; phylum Bacteroidota; class Bacteroidia; order Chitinophagales; family Saprospiraceae; genus JADJLQ01. Next base: position 4,710 of record CAYNIG010000112.1, read on the forward strand.
CCGGCACTGAGAAATGGAAATATTGGACTGGTAGTGGGGACCATGATAGCCCGTTATGTCGAAAAGAATAATCCTTTGCCCGGCTGGCATTCTCCTGCACAAGCATGGGCACAAACCCAGGGGCAACTAGCCTGGTACCAAGTCATGGAAAAGGCAGGCCAAATTAAAATTATAACTTCAAAGAGACTATTGGAAGATCATCTGACCTATTGGCACGAAACAGGATCGGACCAAAAGGCAATAGGTTTGATTCTTTCCCTTGAAGGTGCGGATTCGCTTATTGACCTGGATTACCTTCAGATTGCCTATGAAAATGGTTTGCGAGCCCTGGGTCCTGCCCATTATGGGCCAGGTCGGTATGCCAATGGAACAGATGCTACCGGACATTTGAATTCAGATGGGAAAAGGTTATTAAATAAAATGAGCTCACTCAATATGATTTTGGATGCCACCCATCTGTGTGATGATGCATTTTGGGATGCGATGAATCTTTATTCCGGTCCGATATGGGCGAGTCATAATAATTGCAGAAGCATTGTAAATCATAACAGGCAATTCGATGACAATCAATTAAAAACTCTGTTTGAAAAAAATGCCGTGATCGGAGCAGCTTTTGATGCCTGGATGATAGTCCCAGGCTGGAAACGCGGGCTATCAAATCCCAGGGAGTTGGATTGCAATCTAAATAAACTGATAGATCATATGGTACACATTTGCAACCTGGCTGGAAATTCAAATCATATTGCCATCGGGTCGGATTTGGATGGGGCATTTGGTAAGGAACAGAGCCCTTATGATATAGATACTATTGCCGATCTGCAAAAATTACCATCACTGTTGACTGTGAGAGGATTTACCGATGAAGATATCAAAAAAATAATGCACCAAAACTGGATAGATTTCCTCCAACGGAATTTACCGGCTTAAGATTAATTTGCAATGATTTGTTCGGTTCTGGGAATGGATGGTATTTCTTTTTTGGCATTCAGGGAGGTGTATAATTTTAGTGGTTGAAGATACCCTTCATGAGATTGTGTTTTGAATCGGCAGGGGATAGATATCCATTGACCGTTTTCATACTTTGTAATCATAAAATGCAAATGAGGGGAGAAGGTATATCCTGTATTCCCACTATATCCTATAATCTGGCCTTTAAATACCTGGGCACCCACCTGAACCAAAACCCCTTTATGCATTAAGTGTCGGTAACTGGATCTGGTGCTATCTTCATGTTCTATCACTATAAAATTTGCATCTCCTCTGTATTTTTTATTCCAACCTCCGACATCGGAATCATCTTTAGTACGCACTACTATTCCATCCCGAACTGCCAAGACCGGAGTTCCTTTTTTCATTTTAAAATCAATAGCCGCTTTATTTTTATGAGTGTATCTGCTGAAGTATCCTTGAATAATGCGATGGCTGGTAAATGGTTCATATGGCAGATCGTAAAGAAAACTGGTATCTTCAAACTTTTTGTGTGATTGATATTTTCGGGCTTCTGTCTGCAATGCAGTACGAGGCGAATAACATTTAATCAAACAAAAAATAAAGAATAAACCTAAGTTCGTATTTAATGGAAATCTATTCAATTTTCCTTTTTCTTTTTCTTTAATGGATTCCAATTTTTTAATTTTTCCTTAATATTATCAATTTCTTCTTTGGTATTTTTATTCAGAAAAGTATCTACTGTATTTTGTAACGCTGAATCCAATAACTTAGTTGTCTGTCTTTTGACCATGGAATCAATAATTTCTCGCGTCTTGGCATTGGCTAGTTTGGTGATGGAATCCTCGATTGTACTTTTTAGGCTGTCAAATTTTGCTTTTTTAATATTTACTTCATTTTTTAAAATGTCAACTAAGCTGTCTTTCGTATTTTCTGCCCTGGATTCAATTGCTGCTTTAATTGAATCTGTTTTTTGGCGAATGGCATTTTCCAGGTCTTCTTTTAATTGCTCAGAATAGGTTTTGCCGCCGGGTCTGGCCACCCATTTTGTCATTGTGTTTGGGTCCTGAATGGTTCCTTTAATTGAGGTTTCAAAATAAAAAGTATCTAATTCCTGAATTGGTATCCCTTTTTGTCTTAATTCTTCACGCATCCAGGTAAAATCAGGATTTAAATAAGGATTCACTTTAAACTGATCAAATATTTTTTTGGGTATACCGGTGGTCAGTACGTAATCAATATTTTGTTCAATGGAATGACTCCCTTTCAATTGAATAAACATGTTTTTATTAGGAATAACAAACGGGCTTATGTGTACTATACCCTTTTCAATCACAAACCAGTTTTTGGATTTTTCCCAATCCAGGTTTTTTAAGATTGGAATTTTAATTTTGTCAGTAAGTACCTCCAATGCTTTAAAATTAGCCAGTCTGCCATTTATAATCTCCAATACTCCTGCCGCATCAAACTTACTCCACACTGGATTCATCGCTGCATCAAGAGATCCTTGAAATATCGAGGATGTGGAAAATATGCCCCCAACGAAGCTGGCTAACGGAGCGATTTTGGCCATGGATGAAAAATTTTTCAAAGCTTCATCTACTTTCATTTGATTCAAGTCCAACTTTATATCGAAAGCAGGCACAGGATCTGATTCAGAAAAAATTCCTGATAGAGAAATATTTCCTCCTGAAAAGGTACCGACACCCGACTCAATATTTAAAATTTGATTGCGAATGTGAAATTTTGATTTTATTTTGGTGAGGTTGAACTGTTTGTAAAGTGCCTGGTCAGATGAAAAATCTATTGTCAAATCAGAATTAGATGGCAACTTTTTTTCGTACAGGTTATCATGAGTATTGCTTTGGGTGGTTGTATCCAAATATGGATTTACATTGAAGGCAGGACTGGTGATGGCGAGATTCCCGGTTAATGGATATCTATCAAATGACCATTGATAAGGATTATTAAGCTTCCCTGAAATAGATAATTTGGATCCGTTTACCACTGCTGAGCCTGATCCTAAATTCAGAGAATCCCTGACAAACGAACCAGTAAGATTGGCATTTAAAATGTCATAGTCGTGATATTTTATTTTTTTGATATTGGAATTGAAATGAATGTCCATTTGTGTAATGGTCTCATTCATCTGACCTGAAATATTGCAGGTATCACAATCATAATTGCTGAATTCATTTAAATCAATCATATCACTGGTTGTACGAAATGATAAAAGCGCCAGATCAGAATAAGCTGTAGTGAGTGCAATGGGGTTTACTATTTGGATCTGCCCATCCATATCGCTATGGCCATATTTTCCATCGTCGATAATCAAGTCAGCTGCTTTTGGTGTAAAAATGGCAGTTAGTTTTTCGATTTTTAATTCAGGGTTATTGGTTGATTTGAATGAAATTTTATCGCACTCCAATCTTCCATTCAGCTTCATTTGATCAAATTGTTTTTGTCGCACCTTGGATTCATTGAATTCAAAAGCGAGCTCCAAAAAGGCCTTGCCACCAAGTACAGTATTTTCAAGAGGAATTATTTTAGCTATTTCATCCAATTTTAGATTGGCATTTATACTGCCCTTTGCATCAGCAAGGTTTCCAGAGTTGAAAATCATCGCCGCGTAGGCCTCCAATGGTTCACCATTTAAGTTGGCTCTTAATGAAGGCAGCAGAATTTCATATTTAGTTGCAAAGGAATCTAAAGAATTAACCGAAGCCTCGAGATGAATACCAGAAAGAGAGTAGGGGAGGTGGCTGTACTTGATACTCGCATTGTCTATTTTGGTTTTAAATTTAATCATTGGCCTATGTATAATGGAGTCCATAATGCCCTTCACAGATCCCTCAAATGAAAATTTTCCAGTAGCCGATAATTTATCAAATTGATTGGTCATGGCCCCGGGGATGACTGATATTAGTTCTGTAATATCATTTTCCGGGATAGATACATCCAGATCAAAAAGCAGATCTCCGTCGGTGGATTTTATTTCTCCATTTACGTTCGTTTTTAAAGTATTTAATGCTATTTGATTATTTGAAATATTCCAGTCACCTATATCGAGGTTGTAATTAAAATCCCCGGACCAGATTCCTTTTACTGATTTTAAATAAGTTATTTTTTCCGAGATGTAGGTAAAATGCTCAAAAGTATTTGTAAATTCAAGTTTTAAAGCAGCACCATTCAGATTGCCTACCGCTTTTGTATTCAGATGGTCTAAATAGATGGAATACGGATCTGCAGTGGAATCAATATGGCTGAAGACGCCATCAAGTATAAGTACTTTTTTTAATTTTGAATTCACCGTAAAGGAAGCGGTACTTGTTGCCGGTTTATCTTTTTCTTTTACAATTTTAGAAAGATTAAAATCACCTGTGGTATTTACATAAGCATGTAATTCAGGAGAGTTTAGAATCAATTGGTTTATTTCTATTTCCTTAAATTTTGAAAATACCAGTTTCCTTAAATTTAATTTGACCGTGAACTTCCGGGCTTTAAATACGCTGTCTTTATTTTGGTCCACCAGGATTATATCTTTCAACTCAATTCCCAAATAAGGAAATGATTTAATCACAGAGATATCAAGTGTACCTATAGAAACCCAGCCATTGATATTCTTGTTCAATTCAGTTAAGATTGTTTTCTTTACTTTCCTTGTATTTAAAGTAATTAATAATGTCATCAAGATAAGAAACGACACTATCAGAATCCCCAGCCATTTCAATACTTTCAGCATAGTTCAAATATACTCATTCTAAAATTTAAATCATTGAAAATCAGATAGTAACTAAATTTCGAGGTACCCATTATTCCCATAATTAATATTATGTTAAGTAGAAATTTGGGTTTAATACTTGTACACATCCCAGTCAGCCAAATACTTTATAAATATTTTGGAAAGATTATAAGTATCATCCTCTGCCCTGTGTTGTGTACCTTCAAATTCAAAACCTTCGAGGCTTAAAGCTCCCACCAGGGAGATCGAATCCCTGAGCTTCCGCAATTTGATGTATTTATTACTCAGGTCAACATAAGTGTCTAACCAATCCAAATCGACATTATGATTTTTGCATTCATTTTTTAGAAATTCCAAATCATTATGACCCCACGCAATAAGATAATAGTCTTCCTGGTCTTTATTTATCCACTCCATAAAATCACCGATTACCTCTTTAAATAATTTGGCCTGATTGATTTGAGTTTGATTGATGGTAGTCAGGTGAGTACAGTATGGAGACAATATGGGATAATATTTGGGTTTGACAAACCGATTAAATCGTGAGATGGTATGGCCGTACGAATTAATTTTGAGCGCAGCAAGTTCAATTATTTCCTGCTGCCTTCCGGCCATATCGCCTTCCCAACAGGTGAGCTCCAGATCGAAAATGATAAAATTCATTAGTAACCGAAGATATTGGTTAATTAGAATTTTTTAGAAAGTCATAGTTATCAAGCCTGTTGTGATAAAAATAGAGAATTTTCAAACTCCCGACACCCAATTCACCGGATTTTAGAAATTTCAAAGGCTGTGAAGAATGAAATACTCCGAGTTTCATTATTGCATCACGTATACATTCAGTCGCAGGCAATACCGCGCTTTGGTCCAATTTTATATACCCGGCTTTATTTTTATTGATCAGGATTTGTTGATTACTCTCCACTTCCATGGTTAGTTCCCGTAAACTCAATTCGATCTCATTGGGATCTATTCTCAGCAAGGCAAATACATCCATGCCGGCATTCTTTTTTTGAATAAATCTAAAAGCTGAAAAAGCTACCAGGTTTGTGCTGAATACGATATTGTGTGTGAGGTAACTTTCCACTATTTTTTCCGATAATATGGCAGTATACACATTATCTCTTTGTGCTTGTACTTCTTCAGACTGTTCGGGTGGCATAAAATAATCATCCAAATTTATTACGTTGCCATATTGGTCGAGGCTACTACCCTCCTCATTTACATTATTGCCGATCACATCCAATGGTTCGCCGAAAGAAAGGGCTATTTCAGAGCTTTGGGATAATAACCGGTAAAGAAAAACGAAAATATTTTTTATACTTTTAAAATCATCAATCCTTCCGGGAGGTATATAATTATCTTTACCTACTGCCCTAAGATGCTGTTCAATGAGTGATCTGGCTTCCAGTACACAATGATAATTTAAGACCAATGGGATCACGTAAATTTTTCGATTGTCAATTTCATTAATTATTAATTCACGTTGGGCCTCAATAGCCGTACCCAATAATCCCAGTTTCAATTTGTTTTCAATGGATCCTGACCGGCTGCGAGTCCCTCCGGGGAAAAATAAAGTATTGGTACCCCATTGGAGGGATATATTGGACATGGCTTTCAGGGATTCGAGATAAACTGGATTTTTTTTCCTTCTATCCACTCTGTATGCCCCTAGCCTATTCATAAATGCGCCGATAATCTCATTATTATACAGATTTAGTCCGGCACCATATGAAAATGCAGGAAGGCCTGCAATAGCATCTAAGGCATACCCTATCATGATGCTGTCCAGGTTGGAAGAGTGAGTAGGTACAATAACCAAAACGCCCTCTTTTGCAAGGTTTCTGATTTTATCAATTGGGCCAAATAATTTTATTTTCTCTTCGATCTTAAATCTGGTTTTGAAAATCAGAAAAATGTTTTTAGCGCTGGCCGCATTTAATAAAGTACGGAAAAAAAAGCGTAGAAATTTTCTGGCAAACAGAAAGGTCTTTTTCTTAAATCCACCTGCTATTTCTTCGGAATACCGTTCCACTATTTTTCTTAAAAGGTATTCTGATCTATTTTGAATTTCCTCACTATCTGCATCCGAATCAGGTAAAGACTTTTGAATTTTACGCCAAAAGACAGGTTCATTTTGTGGATCTGCATTCCATGGGGACTCTTTCATCCTGATTTTCTCCATGTAAATGGTTCGAGCCAATAATTTATCAAGTTTGCCTCGGTACTTTAGTTTTAGTTTGGCGACTGTGTTTTTATTTATTTCTTCGACCAGTTTGTCTCTCTTGGCATACAATTTAAATATCGGCCATTCTTCTACTTCTTCTATAATATGTTTCTGTGCTGAAATCGGTGGTTGCATTTACCTTTTTTTTGCATTAGCAATAATTTTTTCAATACGTGTTTTTACGACATCCACTCCCAGTTTACTTATACTCGAATGCCTGACTATTACCGGTAGTTCTTCCCATGACTCAGAAAGTGACTTTTCAAAATCATTTTGAAGAGCATCCACTTCCCTTGGTTTGGACCGATCACATTTGGTTCGAATAATAATAAAAGGTACCTGATTTTCCCCACACCATTCTAAAAATTGCTGGTCCGGCTTTTGAAATGGAATATTGGCATCAATCAAAGACATTACAATGAGCAAATGTTCATAACCGGATAAAAACCGGGCAGACAAACCAGACCAATCCTTTCTTTTTTCTTTAGATACTTTGGCAAATCCGTATCCGGGCATATCTGCAAGATAAAATGATTGATTTATTTCAAAAAAGTTGATAGTCTGGGTTTTTCCGGGAGTGGCTGACACCCGAGCCAGGTTTTTTTTATTACAAATTGAATTAATAAAAGACGACTTACCCACATTTGATCTTCCTATGACTGCAATAGTGGGTAACTTTTTTTTAGGCATGGAATCCATACTCACAAAGCTGCCAACAAAATTTGCCTCCCAGGGAATGGTACTTTTTGTATGTATACTCAATTTATTTGTTTGTTTAAATTCATTAACAACTAGCATAAATGCAGGTTAAATCAACTCGTATTATACTTTTATTTAATATTATTGGCACAGTTTTATCGTTTTCCTTCCAAACTAGTGTGCAATATGAAAAAAATATTTGTGTTTGCTGTATTTCTTTTGTGGGTAAATTCAATATTAATCGCCCAACTGCGTGTAGGACTTAAATTCGGGGCCTCCAGTAATAATATAATCACTAAACCAATTGATATACAAGGAGTTAATGACTTTGCCGATATCAGATTGAATTTAAAATATGCCAACTACGGAGTTCATGCCGGAATATTTACCCAGGTAAAACTGCTTGGATTTTTTATACAGCCTGAATTTATATTTAATTCAAACAGCAACGATTATATGGTAACCAATCCAGGCTCGACGACATTAAGTACGCTTAAAAGAGAAAGTTTCCAATATCTTGATATTCCGATGCTTATGGGGATTAAGTTGGGACCGTTACAATTGGGAGCAGGACCAGTAGGCCATGTCTTTATTAACAGTACTTCAGAATTATTTGATATTCAAGGGTACCAACAAAAATTTAAACAATTTACCTACGGTTACCAGGCCAATGCTGCGCTGGTAATTGGAAAGCTTTATTTTGATGTGAGGTATGAAGGAAATTTTGCAAAATTTGGAGATCATATTCATTTTTTTGGTAACCAATACAATTTTGATAAGTCACCTACACGTTTGATAGGTAGTATTGGTCTCGCATTTTAACATAAAACCTTATCTTTACAGTCATAAATAGCAAAAAATGAGAAATCGTATTTTAGTAAAAATAGCCTGGGTATTGATTGCAGTGCTATTTATAATGGTACAAGCTTGTAATCGTGGTGTAGGTTGTCCAAGTGAGTTTTGATCATGGTTTGGATTGATCTTGTCTCTCTATCCCAACTAAAAGAAATAGATTCTGAATCTATTGATGATGTAATAATCCTGTTTAAGCATAGCACCCGATGCTCAATAAGTGATATTGCACTTTCCAGGATTAAAAATTATCCAGTATCCCCTACCCATTTATCTAAAATATATTATTTGGATATTTTTCGATATCGCGAAATCAGTAATGAGATAGAAAAAAAATACCAGGTATATCATGAATCTCCTCAGGTATTATTAATTAAGAATGGTGATTGTTTTTTTGATTGTTCCCATTTGGATATTTCATGGCCGCTCATAAAAGATCAGATAGAAAAGGAAATAGGTATCCTGAGCTAAGAAGAATAAGCAGAAATACCACCGGCTAAGCTCCATTTCTTACCTTCGTCACAAACTTTACGATATTGGCACGCCCATCAAAGAACAAAGACATTGGTAGTAACCGGGATGACTCTACCGGCACCACTCCCCTAATGGGTCAGTACGCCCAAATTAAAAGTAAATATCC
>CAYNIG010000113.1:0-13764 GCA_964396995.1 uncultured Saprospiraceae bacterium
TGCTGCTTATCCAATGGAATGGATTGAATTTGGATTTAGCAAATTTGGTGAAATCATAAAAAATATCGGATTACCCGCTACCATCTCCAGTTTTATCTCTGATGGAATACTTGCCGGACTGGGTGGTATACTCGTTTTTTTACCTCAGATTGCCCTCTTGTTTTTTCTGCTTACCATTCTCGAAGATTTTGGATACATGGCCAGGGCTGTATATATGTTTGATGGATTATTGCAAAAATTCGGATTAAATGGAAGGTCACTTGTTTCTCTTATCGCCGGAGGCGCCTGTGCAATACCTGCCATTATGAGTACACGTTCTATCAGTAACCAAAAAGAAAGATTGATTACTACTTTGGTTACACCCTTTATAAGTTGCAGCGCACGAATTCCGGTGTATACGATATTGGTGGCGTTTGTAGTGTCCAATTCATATAAATTAGGCCCGTTTAATGCCCAGGGATTATTATTTATGGGATTGTATTTATTGGGTATAGCCACAGCACTGATTGCCTCTTACGTACTGAAAAAAATAATAAAATCCGAAGAGAGAAGTTTTTTAATGATTGAATTGCCTGATTATAAAACGCCTGATATCAAGGTTGCGTTTCAAACTGCTTGGTCAAAGTCTAAGTCATTTTTATTAGAAGCTGGAAAAGTGATTCTTGTCATTTCACTGGTATTGTGGGTATTATCCAGCTACGGACCCTCAGCGAAAATGAAAGCCATTACCGATGAAGTAAATTCGTTAAAACTGGAGCAGTCTCTTTCTGATCTGGCAGCCGAAAATTTAATGGCAAGTAAAAAATTGGAAGCTTCTTATGCCGGTATCATAGGAAAATGGATGGAACCATTGATAAAACCACTGGGATTTGATTGGAAGATTGGAATTGCATTACTTACTTCATTTGCAGCAAGAGAAGTTTTTGTTGGAACCATGTCTACTATATATAGTCTGGGCAGTTCAGAAGATTACGATAGCCTTCAAAAAAAATTATCTGCTGAAATAAATCAGGATACCGGACAGCCCAGATTCACTTTGGCAGTATCCGTTTCATTGCTGTTGTTTTATGTTTTTGCCATGCAATGTATGAGCACTATGGCAGTGGTATACAGAGAAACCGGTGGCTGGAAATGGCCCATCATTCAGTTTGTATTCATGTGTGGACTTGCGTACTTAGCATCTTTTATAGCATTCCAGTTGTTAAAGTGATTTCAAGCCGAGTGTTTACCCATTAATAGGTAATGATCCCCTACTCCCCCTCCCATTTTTCCATAAGATCCGGTCTTCTATCCCTGGTTCTTGATATGGATTGATCGTGTAACCATTCTTTTATTTTTTTATCGTGACCACTAAGTAATATCTCCGGTACTTTATGGCCATTAAAATCAGCTGGCCTGGTATATATTGGAGGTGCTAAAAGTCCATCCTGATGTGAATCCGTCAATGCAGAAGTTTCATCGCCCATGATACCTGGAATCAATCTCAACACAGCATCCGTAAGCACAGCAGCCGCAATTTCTCCGCCTGAGAGCACAAAATCTCCAATAGAAATTTCTTTGGTCACATAGATATCCCGGATGCGCTGATCTATTCCCTTATAATGTCCGCATATCAAAAGTAGATTTTGCCTGAGTGAAAGCTGATTGGCCATTTTCTGTTTAAACACCTCTCCATCGGGCGTAAGGTAAATCACTTCATCGTAGCTGAGCTGGGACCGAAGATGATCTATACAATTAGCTAATGGCTCTGGCATGAGAACCATACCTGCGGTCCCGCCAAAAGGATAATCATCAATCTGCCTATAATTACCCATACCAAATTGCCTCAAATCATGGACATGAAGCTGAAGCAATCCGGATTGAATTGATCTTTTATAGATAGCATTATCAAAAACACTGTCGAAATAATGAGGGAGTGCTGCAATGATATCTATACGTATCATAAACAGATGTTTATAAGATAAGACTTATTATGAGCCAACCTTTATAAGTTGTACCTCAAATATCAAAGTTGCAAAAGGGGGAATGGCCTGCCCGGCTCCGTTTTCACCATAGGCAAGGTGATACGGAATAAATAATCGGTATTTAGATCCCTCTTTCATTAATTGTAAAGCTTCTGTCCACCCGGCGATGACCTGATTAGCCATGAACACGATTGGCTCACCTCTTTTGATGCTGCTGTCAAATACGGTGCCATCAATCAGTTTTCCTTCATAATGAACCTTCACACTGTCAGCTGAAGTAGGCTTTTTTCCTGTACCCTCTGTAAGAATTTCATACTGCAGACCGGATTGGGTCACGTGTATATTGGGTTTCTTAAGGTTTTCTGCCAAAAATTTTTCACCTTCCTCTTTTACAGGTCCAAATTGAGCTTGTTGTTTTTCAGACACATAGGCCCTTACAATTTGATCGCATTTTTCTAAAGAATAGGTAGACAAACCAATGATCTGGTGTAAAATACCTTTGTTTAAATCGTCCAGGTTTAATTCATTGAATCCCTGACTTTTCAAGCTGGCACCCAATAACGTGCCCAAAGCATAAGATAAAGTATCAGAAATAGTGGTGTCTTTATTTACCACGATAGGCTGGTTGCTCACAGAGTCTGTTTTAGAATTCATGTTTTGAGAATTTGCTTTAAATAAGGTAAGTAATAATAAAAAAGCAGAAAGTTTTAGTTTCATTTATTTTAATTTGATTTTTTTAATGTAGCGTAATGACGGAAAAAATGGGGAATTGTTTCAATTCCTTTATAAAAATTAAAGATTCCGTATTTTTCATTTGGTGAGTGGATATTGTCTGAGTCAAGGCCAAAGCCCATCATCACTGTTTTTACTCCAAGGACGCGTTCAAAAAGAGAGACAATAGGAATACTCCCCCCGCCACGTTGTGGAAGTGGTTTTTTACCGAAGGTATCAAACATCGCTTTTTCCGCAGCCAGATATTCAACTGAATCGGTTGGGGTCACAGCTGGAAATCCTCCATGATGCGGCCTTACTTCTACCGTTACACCCGGTGGTGCAATTGATTTAAAATGCTCTGAAAAAAGTCTGGTAATTTCATCAGGATGTTGATCCGGTACTAATCTCATACTTATTTTGGCAAATGCCTTTGATGGCAACACTGTCTTGGCTCCTGCTCCTATATATCCGCCCCATATTCCATTTACATCCAAAGTGGGCCTGATGGAAGTTCTTTCAATCGTGGTATACCCTTTTTCTCCAAATACAGAATTTATTTTAAGATCTGAAATGTATTCTTTCTCATCAAATGGAGCCTCATTCATTTGTTTTCTCTCATCCGGACTTACCGTTTTTACCTTATCATAAAATCCGGGGATATTCACTTTATGATTCTCATCGTGCAATGAAGCGATCATCATGGCTAATGCATTTATAGGGTTGGTTACACCTCCCCCATATACACCGGAATGCAAATCCCGATTTGGTCCGGTAACTTCTACCTCTACATAACTGAGCCCTCTGAGCCCGGTAGTCAATGAAGGTACATCATTGGCAATGAGGGCTGTATCAGAGATCATGATCATATCGCACTTGAGCAGTTCGGTATGCTCTTTACAAAATATCTCGAGATTGTTTGATCCGATTTCTTCTTCACCTTCAATCATAAATTTGACATTACAAGTCAATTCGTCACTGGCCAGCATGGCTTCGAATGCTTTGATGTGCATAAAAAACTGTCCTTTGTCATCACAGGATCCTCTGGCATAGATATTTCCATTTCTTACCGTCGGCTCAAAAGGAGGAGATTGCCAAAGATCAAGAGGGTCCGGGGGTTGAACATCGTAATGTCCATAAACCAACACCGTGGGTACACGGTCAGATATTATTTTTTCACCATAAACAATAGGATGACCTGCAGTGGCATAAAGTGTAACCTTTTCAGCTCCGGCCTGATTGAGAAATTCAACAACTTTTTCAGCTGTCTGTGCAACCTCACCTTTATATTTTGGATCGGCGCTGATAGAGGGCATTCGAAGTAAAGTGAATAATTCGTCTAAAAAACGGGATTTGTGTTGTTCAATATATTGCTGAGATTTCGATACCATACCTTGAAATTGGGCAGCAAATATACTGTGTTTTACAGCACTTATTAGCCCTATATTTAGCTACCGGCATTGGTTTTAAATTTAGATCAGGACTGAATTGATATCATATAATAAGGGATGGGAATCAATTTACCTCCCACCCTGAATTAGAAAATTAATTACGGCTTGCCTTAGATCGCTGCGCAACAAATCTTCTTTTAAAGGATCGGCAACTTGCATTACACCGGGCGATTTCCTGCTAAAAAATGGTTTAAACTCCTCGCTTACATCGACCAGATAATCGTTGATTGCCATGACATACATTTTGTTCAGATCCAATAGCTTTCCATTTACAAACCAGTTGCCTTTAACATCTCTGCTTATACGATCCATCTGAGGATATGATCCATTACCCAGGTTTTTTACTGCATAGTCAAGACCATTTTTGATATTGGATCCTTTAAGAGTCACAGAAAGTATTTTTCCTCCATAAGGTAATGTCCTGATAATGTCGTATTGGGTGATTTTGCCCTGCAATTCATCATCTAATCGTATACTTCCACTATTGTACACACTAAAATCGGTACCGGGTGAAGCAGACGAGATGGCACGTGCGATCAGTTGCGTAAGATTGGTACTTTTATAACGTACTGATTTTTCTCTGCCATCATATGGTGTTTCCAGATTAGCCAGTATTTGATCCGGATCAAATCCCTGTTGCCTTAAACTTTTGCCTGCTATTCCATTCCATTCATCTACTTTAAGCTGCGTCTCCGGATCGTCACTGATCGATTGATTTACGGTGGTAAGGGTAGATTGGATGAATACTTTTTTTGTGGATTTATCGTAATCCAGTTTATGTATATACACTGTCTTAGCATTGGCATCTGCCTTTGAGATAAAGGTATTTCCAACAGTATCGTAGGAATGCACATGTTCATGACCTCCCAAAATCAATTTGATTTCAGGGAAATGCCTGGCTAATTCTTTATCATTGTCAAGGTCAAGATGAGTAAGGGCAATGATAAAATCAGTTTCAGGTCTTAGCTTATCTATTGCAGCTCTTGCTGATTGTATATAATCATCATATTTAACAAATGATTTAAGGTTGGAGTTGATGCAAATACCAATAATTCCCATTCTCAGATCAGTGCCATCAGAATCTTTGAATACCAGGATTTTTTCCCTGGGAATCTTGATTTCACTGAACCTGTTTAATTTGGTAAAATTGACGGTATCCGATTTAGTTATATGTCTTACATTTGACCCAATCCAGTCAAAAGTTGATTCGTTGATTCTTTTCATTAATTCTTTTTCAGGTATATCAAATTCGTGGTTTCCAAATACCGCCAGGTCTATTCCCACCGCATTCAGTACATCCACCATTTGACGGCCATACATTGGAGTACCTTCGTATTTGATTGTACCCAATGCCGATGGAAATAAAAAATCCCCGCACAGTACAGTATAGGTGTTGGGGTTTTCATTCATTAGTTTTTTGCGAATTCGGCTTACTCTGGCCAATCCCCCTTCTGTGCCATTGTTTAATGGTGAGATTTCATATACATCATTGAGCTGAAGTAAATTAATTGAAATTTTTCCATCGTCTGCCGACTGAGAAAATACGGCAAGGTAAGAAATAAGAATAAAGGTAATTACAAGAATAAAAATTTTCTTCATAAGGAATAAATTGGTCACAAAAATAGCACATCCTGTATTCAGATCTCACAATATATTATTCTATCCTTACCGTGAATGTCTTTAATTACTTCAAGACATTTGTACTCCAATGTTTCAAATATCTGTAAGGTTTGGAGAGATTTAAATTCGTTGATCTCTACCAATATCTTACCCATCGGATGAAGAGTTAATTTACTGAATTCCACAATTTTTTTATAGAATTGCAATGGATCCTTGCCCGCAAACAATGCAGTGGCTGGCTCAAATAACAAAGTACTGGTATCCATTTTACTTTTTTCATCCTGTCCAATATAAGGAGGGTTACTTACCAGGATGTCTATTTCATTCGGAAGTACATTCCAACCAGAACGGTTTAAAAAATCAGAATGAATGAAATTTACATTTAAGTCTAAGCTTCCGGCGTTTTTCTCAGCTATATAAAGGGCTTGCTCACTAATGTCGGTACCCCATACTTCTGCATTTGGGCAATATTTTTTTATTGCCAGGGCAATACACCCACTACCTGTACCTATGTCCAATACTTTTAGTTTTTGTGACCCGATTTTTTTTATAGTGAGGGCAACTAACTCTTCTGTTTCAAACCTGGGAATCAGTACTGCTTTATTGACACACAGGTTTAGACCCATAAAATGGGAGTTCCCGGTAATGTATTGAATCGGCTCAAACTGTAGTAACCTGGTAATGGCATCATGAAAGAGCCCGCATTGTTCTCTATTCAGTACAGTAGATTTATCCAGCAAGTCCTCAAACAATATCCGGAGCATGGAATTGGATTCTATCTCTCCGTATATCGGAAATAACTGTTCATATCCTGATTTTTTTAATTCCGGCCAATGCATACAGATTCAGTAAGAATTAAAATGAAATATGCAGATTGGTAAAATGGGAACGATTTTTGCAATTTTCTCTTTCCTCCAATTTTGATTAACCATCTGATTTAAAATGAAAGCAAAGATCGCAAATAAGAAATCAATAAAAATAAAAGCTTTTAATGATACCAAATTACTTAGATCGGCACACAAGGCATTAGGCTTATCGTATTCCCCTTATTCCCATTTTGCTGTAGGCGCTGCAGTATTAAAATCAAATGGAAAAATCTATCTGGGTGCCAATATTGAAAATGCTTCCTATCCTTTGTGCCTTTGTGCTGAAAGATCAGCCATAGCGCACGCACACAGCAGCGCACCGAAATCCAACATCCTTGCTATTGCAGTGGTGGCCAAATCCGATTCAGTGAAAACCTCCAAGGCTGTTTCTCCTTGCGGTGCATGTCGTCAGGTAATCAGTGAATTTGAAGAAAAGCAAAAATCTCCTATCAGGATTATTTTGGGAAATGATGAAGATACCGATAGGATGACCTTTAGTAGCATTAAAGACTTGCTTCCTTATTCCTTTAATTCAAATTATTTAGTTTAATAAAGCAATTTTTAGCGTTATAAAAATTAACGACTGAGTTAAATTATTCTTATAAGTTGTATCGATACATCCACCCGAATAAGTATTTTATACATCTTTAGTGTTATAAACTCAATAATTGCCTATGAAATGGATGCGAATTCTATTGCCCCTGATTATAGTTGGTGGCATAATAGCAGGTACTTTATACTCCAAATCTTATAAAAAATCTGCACAAAAATCTGCTATAACCGCAAAAGTAAAAAAAGGAACATTCGAAGTAGGGGTCACCGCCGGAGGAGAATTGCGTGCGCAAAAATCTCAACAGATTTTAGCCCCGGCCATTGAAATGCAATCCGCAGGTTTATTTCAAACCACTATTTCCAATTTAGTACCGGAAGGAACGGTAGTAAAAGTAGGTGATTTCGTGGCTGAATTAGATCGAAATCAACTGGGTACGCGAATAAAAGATGTACAGGCAGAACTGGAAAAAGTAAATACTCAGCTCGAACAGGCAAAAATAGATACCGCGATAGATCTTCGTAATCTTCGCGATCAAATTGTCAATCTGGAGTTCACTATAGAAGAGAAACTATTACTGGTAAATCAAAGTAAATATGAACCCCAATCCGTATTCAGGCAAGCCATGATAGATAAAGAAAAATCAGAGCGTGACCTCAACCAACTGAGAAATAAATATAAACTTACCCTGGAGAAATCGGTAGCCAAAATTGCTGAAATCAACGCAGGTATAAAGCAATCTCAAGGGAAATTACAACGATTAAATGAGCTCAGTGCAAAATTCAGAGTTACCGCTCCCAAACCCGGAATGGTAATCTATGCACGATCATGGAATGGCAAAAAAGGCCCCGGATCTCAGGTGTCTGCATGGGATTCAGAGGTGGCCGAATTACCTGATCTCACCAGAATGGTCAGTAAATCTTTTGTGAATGAAGTAGATATCAGCAAAGTACGTATGGGCCAGGATGTCAATATTACAGTTGATGCTTTCCCCAATAAAGTGTATTCAGGGCAGGTAATAAGCATAGCCAATGTTGGGGAAGATATGCGCAATTACGATACTAAGGTATTTGAGGTAGTGATCAATATCACAGAGCGGGACTCCATCCTCAAGCCGGCTATGAGTACGACAAATGAGATTAAAGTACATCGATTTGAAAATGCCATTTCCGTACCGATCGAATCAGTTACCATTGACAGTCTCTCCTATGTTTATAAAATACGGGATGGTAAAATAACCAAGCAAGAAGTAGTACTTGGACCAGCTAATGGTGTAGAAATCATGGTCATTACCGGTTTGGCTGAAAATGAAGAAGTACGACTAACCCCCCCGGCAGATAAAGAATCCTTTGAGACCAGCTTGCTCAAACAGGATGACAAAGCCAAAGCAAAAAAAGAATACGAGGACCAAATAAACGCTTTTGAAAAATTACTGGCAAAAAAATCCGATGAAGCCAGAAAACAAGAGCTGGATAAAGAAAATGCGAAAGGCGGCGGAGTAATTTTTATTTCTGAATAAATCCCTGCTCCATGAAAAGATCAATTCTCAATCTCGGTATAGCCATAGATGCTGTACAGGTAAACAGGCTCAGAGCTCTCCTCACTGCATTGGGTATACTGTTTGGTGTGGCAGCTGTAATTTCCATGTTGGCCATTGGCTCCGGTGCTAAACAAGCTATCCTCGATCAAATGCGACTCATCGGTTCCAATAATATTATAATAAAAGCAGTGGTGCCATCGTCAAATAAAAAAGCAGGTGAGGGTAATGAAAATTCAAATGCAACCTCCACTGCAAGCAAGGCAAATAAAAAACGACCCTGGTCCCCCGGACTCACTTTAAATGACATACACGCTATTCGGACTGCGATACCTCAGGTAGAAAGTATGTGTCCTGAACTGAGTATGCCGGTAAACGCATTATATCAGGGCTATACCATGCCTGTGACTTGCAATGGTATCACTAATGATTTTTTTACATTAAATAATTTATCTCTGTTGAGCGGAAGTATTTTCTCCGACATCCAGACCGCTGAGGCAGCTCCGGTATGTGTGATCGGAAAGGATATTATGATAAAACTATTTCACAATGAATCTCCCATTGGCAAAAAACTTAAATGCGGCAATCAGTCTTTGACCGTAATTGGCGTTTTAAATTCGCGACTCACCAGCTCAGAATCATTAAAAACACTCGGTCTTAGATCGTATAATGCTGAAGTTTTTATCCCTATTCAAACTGCATTGATCAGGTATGAAGATCGGTCTTTGGTCACTAAAAAGGATTTATCCAGAGGAAATTGGGAAGATGGCGAGTCAAAAGAGATGAGTAACTATCACCAGTTGGACAGGGCAATTATTCAACTAGACGATCCCTCTTCATTGACTGCCAGTGCAGAAGTAATAAGCCGCATCTTAAAAAGGAGACACCTGGATCAGGTGGATTATGAAATTGAAATACCGGAATTATTAATTCAACAACAGCAAAAAACTCAGGATACTTTTAATATGGTACTCGCTGTGATTGCTGCGATTTCGCTATTAGTAGGAGGCATTGGAATCATGAATATCATGCTAGCCTCAGTGCTGGAACGCATCAAAGAAATAGGGCTCAGAAGATCATTAGGCGCATTGCAGAACGACATTGTACAGCAATTTTTGTATGAAGCTGTTTTTATCAGCTGTATTGGTGGCATTGTAGGTATCATTCTCGGGATCACCTCAGCAAAAATCATTGCCTCCTATGCTCAAATACCTACGGTAATTTCTCTCTGGTCTGTATCATTGGCGTTTGGTGTTTCCATATCGGTGGGTATGATTTTTGGATTTTTCCCGGCACAAAAAGCAGCTCTTCAGGACCCGATTAAAGCTTTGAGGGTAGAATAATATTATTAATTCCTGTTCTAAAAAACATAGTCTATGAATATAAGATGGTCATTTGGTATTTATTTTATATTATTCTTTATTGCCCCTGTATTCTCCCAGGTAGAAAAATATAATCTGGGTGAAATCATTGCACTAGCCCAGGGCGAATCCCCTCAGGTAAAAATTGAAAAAGTCAGACTGAGTAATGCTTTCTGGAGACTTCAATCGTTTAAAGCGGATTTAAAACCCAGAATCAATCTGAATGCCACATTACCCAACCTCAATAGAACGATCGATGAAGTGATTTTACCAACCGGTGCCAGTCAATATCTAAACCGGTCATTGATGAATAACAATTTAGGAATAAATCTAAGTCAATCGATCAGCGCAACAGGAGGTACTGTGTTTGCCGCCACCGGTCTATCCAGGTTGGATATCTTTAAAACAAACACAACCGATGCTAATTTCTCTTATCGCGGTCAGCCTTTTTATCTTGGCTTTACTCAACCGATTCTTGGCTACAATCCCTGGAAATGGGACAAACAATTGCGCCCCCTGGAGTACGAAGCCTCGAAAAAAATATTCTCTGAAAACAAAGAAAATATTGCCAGCCAGTCTGTAGCTCTTTATTTTGATTTGTTACTTTCACAATTGGAACTCCAGGCTATTGCAAAATTAAAAGCAAGTTCAGACACCTTGTACCTGTTGAATAAATCCAGGTTCGAAGTGGGTAAAATAGCCGAAACAGAATTGTTGCAAAGTGAAATAAACCTGATGAATACAGATGTGTCGGTGGCTCAATCCAAATTACAAGTATCCACAGCGAATGAAAGACTACGCAACTACCTTGGTCTGCAGCGAAATGTGCAATTTGATCTGATCGCCCCTGATGCCATACCTGATTTTGTAGTCACCGCTGATGAGGCCATTGATCGTGCCAGGAGAAATCGAAGTGAATTTATCAATCAATCGATTAGTAAATTAAATGCAGAATCCAATCTGGATAGAGCTAAAAGAAATAAAGACATCAGTTTTAATGGTACAATCGGATTTACCCAAACCGGTAAAACCATCTCAGAGGCTTTAACTAAACCTTTGGATCAGGAAATCATATTTTTAGGTATAAATATGCCCATTGCAGACTGGGGAAAGACTAAAGCCAGAACTGAAATCGCAAAATCCAACCTGGAACTGGTAAACATGAATAATGAACAAGAACGCACCAATTTCGAACAAGAAATCAGGCTTAAAGTAAATCAAATCCAACTCAAAAAAGATGGCGTAAAAATAGCCCAGCGGGCTAATGAGGCTTCTAATAAAAGATTTGATCTCAGTACTCAGCGATACCTGATTGGCAAAATTTCTATCACCGAACTTAATCAGGCGATCGAAGATCAGAATAAATCAAGACAGGCTTATTTTAGCGCTCTTCGGGATTTTTGGGTGAGCTACTATGAAATACGAAGATTGACTTTATATGATTTTATTGAAAAAAAAGAGCTCGTATACGACCAAAAATGATCACTGTACACCATCAATTTACTGTCAATCTGTCTTTCAATATTTTTTCCACTTTTTCGATGTCTTCTGGAGCATCCACTCCCACGGAAATATAATCAGTAACCCCAACATAAATACTCAGACCATGCTCCAGCCATCGCAGTTGTTCCAGAGACTCTGCTTGCTCCAAAGGTGATTGGGGTAATTCACTTAAACATTCTAATGTATTATATCTGTAAGCATAAATACCCAGGTGCTGATAATATCCTTCGGGAGTTTTATCGCGATAATAAGGGATCTTCGACCTGCTGAAGTAAAGGGCTTTATTATTTTTATCAAATACAGCTTTCACCACATTGCTATTGCTTGCTTCATCGTCTGATTCCATTTTTCTGACCAAAGTCACTATTTCTGCATCAGGTTTGGACTGAATGATGATTATCAAGTCCTCCAGGACTTCACCGGTAATGAGAGGTTCATCTCCCTGAATATTAATAACCCAATCGATTCCATGGCCTGCATAATTGTCTTTCAGTACCTGGGCAATCCTGCTCGTACCATTTGTATGATTTTTATCCGTCATTACTACCTTACCACCAAAAGCAGATACGGCTTCAAAGATTCGCAAATCATCCGTAGCCACTACCAAATCAGATAATTTTGTATTTTCGCGGCATCCCCTATAGACTCGCTCGATCATAGTCTTACCCCCTATCATGGCTAATGGTTTCCCCAAAAACCTGGATGACGCATATCGGGCTGGAATAATCCCAAGAATTTTCATATTATAAAAATATGTAATTTGTTAAACATATTATAATAATATTTAATATTTTTGCGTCTAATAATAAGGATTTTATATGAAATTGAAGAGAACGTGGTTAATATTGATTTTTGGATTTGCTGTGATGGGTAATCTTATTATAGCCAATGACTCGTGGTTAAAGGACACCATTTATATCCAAATTAATGAAAATTTGGGTAAATATGCCCTGCATAAAGTGGAAAAAAAACAAACCCTGTTTTCACTTGCAAATGCCTATGGAATAGATCTTTATGATGTGTATGAGCACAATCCTATATTAAAATCCAGGATATTGATGGCAGACGATCAGCTACACATGCCTCTGGAAGATCATCACATTCTGATTGATGAAAATCTGATGGACAAGTCAAAAAAATACAGGCCGGTGGTCTACATTGCAAAAGCAAAAGATAACCTGTATAAAGTAGCCAAACAATATTTCAATATGTCATTTGACTTACTTATGGCGAGGAATCACCTGGTTACTCCCAATATTAAAGTAAATCAAAAACTGGTGATAGGCTGGTTTGACAATTCCAAAAAGGAAGAAATTGCCGCCGATATCAAACCCAACACTCTTAAATCGGAACAGGCCAATCTCGAAGAAAAATTTACGACAGCTAATCCGGCACCTTTCACTGAGGAGTATAAAGCTATTGACCTGGTCACTTCTGAATGGGTAAAAAAATACAGCAAGGAAGAAAATAGTGCAGATCACCTCATTGATTTAAATAAAAACATCCCTGAAATCAAAATTGCAGAACGAAAATCAGATAAAACAACTGCCTTACTCAAACCCGTTGAAATATCCAAATCTACAGAGAAAATCACCCGTGGATCGGCAGACAATCCAAACGTAAGCCTCGAAAAACCAAGGGTGCTAAGACGAAAAATGATCACTCAAAGCGGAGTGGCCCGATGGGTAAAGACTGAAAGTACCAATGGTGATTTGTATTGCCTTCATCCGACTGCACCGGTAAACTCGGTGGTGGAAATTACAAATCCCATGACCCATAGAAAGATATATGCTAAAGTTTTATCCAATATGCCGGCCAAATTATATGGTGATGATATCAATGTTGTAGTATCTCCCGGCGTCGCCAACTTGTTAGGGGTGATAGACAGTCGTTTTTATGTAAAATTGAGATATGTAGAAGAAACCATCCAATAGAAAAATCCTGAGCGCCAATTGACTTTTCTTGAAAAAAATCAAATCGGACACAGAAAATACATACAAAGAAACCAATGAAAGTATTTAATAACATTCTCGAGACCATAGGTAATACCCCACTCATAAGATTAAATAAAGTATGTGATGAAATCCCTGCGCAGGTATTGGCCAAAGTAGAGACCTTTAATCCTGGACATTCCATTAAAGACCGCATGGCAGTAAAAATGATAGATGATGCTGAAAAAAATAAAAAGCTCTTTCCAGGCG
>CAYNIG010000114.1:0-13475 GCA_964396995.1 uncultured Saprospiraceae bacterium
AAACTGAATGACTATAAAATAGAAGAAGCGATAGAAGACCTCCTCAAAGCATTAGATAAAAATCATGAAGATCCGGAAATCTATTTTCACCTGGCGTGTGCCTATTCGATATTAGAAAATCCTGAAAAAGGATTTGAGAATTTAGAAAATGCCTTAAAATTCGGTTTGAAAAACAAGGATAATATTCTTACTCACGAAATGCTTGCTTTTTTACGAATCCATGAAGGCTTCGAAGAATTTATGGAGAAAAACTTTACTAAATCAGATTAGCCATTATTTTCAGTCGCATCTGATTCTACTTTCTTTTTCTCAACCAGCCTGTCGCTTTTTTGTAAAATAGTATACCATTTAATGCACTTTTTGATGTCTCCTATGGTCACTCTGTCCGGATCATAGTCAGGTACTATTTTTTGAAAATAATCTGTACATTTTTTTTGGTCAGCGTCACCTGATGGGATAGTCTGATCTGCCTTTTTCATTGCATAAAATACTTCAGACAAAGGGGTGGAATCAGCCGTAGTATAAATACTGATGGTCTCCAGTAATGAAAACTGATGTTTTCTGAGAGGGGCGAACTTGGTAAGTCCGTTTTCAATGGATTTCACTATAGCCCCATCTGCCCGATTTGCAACTAATTCGTATAATCCCGGCATGCCAGTGATGGCTAGTAATTTAGTAAGTTCGATCATAGCGGCAAAGGTATGTGATAGTCTTTGTATTACAAGCTTGTTATTTCCACCATTGCGTTAATAAATTATAAATTAGATGTCAGATAATCCAATATATACCTGCTCCCTTATCTTTGCCAGCCGTTAAATTAATGGAATACGATCTAATTATAGTAGGAGGCGGTCCAGTGGGCCTGATCTGTGGTATTGAAGCAGAACGTGCCGGATTGAAGTATTTAATCCTTGAAAAAGGGGTACTTGCCAATTCGTTGTATAATTTTCCAACCAACATGACTTTTTTTTCAACTTCTGTTTTATTAGAGATTGGAAATGTTCCCTTTATCTCCCATACTGAAAAACCCACCCGATCGGAAGCTTTAGAATATTTCAGGAGAGTAACTGAGGCATTCAAACTCAATATTCAGTTTTATGAAACAGTACACCGGGTAGCCAGGCATGAAAACGGCCTGTTTACCGTTTTCTCGAATAAAAAAAATTATTCATCCAAAAATGTAGTGATCGCCACCGGATTTTATGACCAGGATGTCCGATTGAATATAAAAGGCGAAGATCTGCCTAAGGTGAAACATTATTTTGAAGATGCGCATCCTTATTACAGAAAAAAAGTAGCCATTATTGGAGCAGGTAACTCCGCCATTGATGCTGCCTTGGAGTGCTGGCAAAAAGGGGCCGAGGTAAGCATGGTCATTCGCGATGCGACCTTAAAACAAAATATCAAGTACTGGGTAAAGCCCAATATTGAAAACAGAATAAAGGAAGGCAGTATAAAGGCTTATTTTAACTCCACAGTATCTGAAATAAAAATCAACAGCCTGCTTTTTAATCATGAAGGTGAGGATCAGGAGATAGAAAATGATTTTGTTCTTGCTTTGACAGGTTATCAGCCGGATTATAATTTTTTAATCAATGCCGGAGTAAAAATACTGGATGATGAAAACAAAACTCCTTTTGTTTGTACCGATACTCATGAAACCAATGTGAAAGGACTCTATCTCGCCGGTGTAATATTGGGAGGCATGCATACTGGTAAATATTTTATCGAAACATCTAAAGACCATGGACAAAAAATAATCAATCATATTCTAAGCAGATGAACCAATTTAAAGACATAGAGCTATTTATTTTTGATTGTGACGGGGTATTGGTAGATACAGAAGAATTGGCCAATAGAGTTTTCATAGAGGAAATTACGAAGCTTGGTTTTCATCTCAGCCCCGAGGAAGCATGGGAACATTTTCCCGGAACCCGATTTGCCAAATGTGTAGAATATGTTGAAAGCACAAATCAAAAAAAAGTACCTGAGGAATTCCTGGAAACGTATAGAAATAAAAGTCAACATGTTTTTGATACTGAAATGCAAGCGATTCCAGGTATAATAAACATATTAGAAAGACTTCATCTTCCCAAAGTGGTTGCTTCAAATGGTCCTATGCGAGGGATTGTGGCCAATCTGACGACAGCGGCTTTGTTACCCTATTTTCATCCTGAAGATCTATTCAGTGCATACGACATTCAAAAATGGAAACCAGACCCGGATATGCATCTGCATGTAAGTAAAACCAAAGGAATTGATCCAACCAAATGTTTGGTAATTGAAGATAGCGAAGCTGGAATCATGGCTGCTCTAGCCGCAGGGATGCATGTGATCGGGTTTACCCATGATAATAGAAATCACAAGCTGGCCCCATTAAATATCACAAAAATTGCTAAAATGGAAGAACTAATTTCTTTGGTGCCGCATGCTTTGTCTCCAAAAATAATGATGAATGGTTAGTCTTAATATTGAGCAAAAAAGTGAAATATCGCTTTAGTATATCGTACATTTACGATGTATGATAAATAAAAACTTCATTGGTAAAATAAATAATAAGTCGAATATTATAGTAAGACATACATACATTTACGATATATGATAGCCTAATATTAAAAATAATCTGCAATTGAAATTAAAACATCACCCGCAAAGGAATTCACTCTATAAATTGCTCTTTTTTTCCCGAAGCATTTCATCAAATCGAAGACCCCGACTAAGTGCATTTACAGCGATGGCTATCCTGCTTGCCTTTGTCTCCTGAGTTTTTGCGGTTTCCAGCCACTTGGTA
Source organism: uncultured Saprospiraceae bacterium (assembly GCA_964396995.1). Classification (GTDB taxonomy): domain Bacteria; phylum Bacteroidota; class Bacteroidia; order Chitinophagales; family Saprospiraceae; genus JADJLQ01. The sequence goes on from CAYNIG010000114.1 coordinate 2,792, forward strand.
AAATAATTTTTATGACCCTGGCTGAGTTTTTCATACTGCGCTAAGGCCTTGGGTTCTTCTGCCAGACAATCTATAAAATCCTGATCAGGTTGCAGCTCACTTAAATCTAAATCTAATTCAACCTTGATCGTATCGCCTTCCACTTTATTTAGATTTTTCCTCATTTCACCATTGATTGGCATGATAAAATCACCGGCACCCATGGGCAATAAGGCAATTTGTTTAATCGCGTATTCATCTAATCTTCCTTTCACTCTGAAAGTGGTTTTCTGATCTGACATTTTGCATGCTAATCTTTTGGGAATATAGATGTAGAACCACCCTGTTTTTTCTCCCTGTTTTACGAATCGCTCAATCAAAGCGTTAAACTTCGCCTTCGTCATCCGACCTGTTTTTATTGCGAATTAAACCAATTTTTAGGAATCGGAATGTAAATCTTTAGAATACCCTGTTGGCGAACTATTTTTCTTTTAAAAACCTTAAGAATTTCATATGGTACATATTGCATGTATTTCTTTTATCTTTATACCTCTTTAAGTATCAGATAGTATGCAAAAAAAATTAGTCGTAGTCATCCTGCTCTTGTTTTCAAATGCAATGATTGCCCAGCCTTTAAGGGAAATTCCGGTCGGCAGAAAAATAATCGCGGCGGAAGAAGCGATAAGCAGTGGAAACTATTATAAAGCATTGGAATTGTATGATGAAGTATACAAAGAAAAAAGAGACCCGGTAATAGCCTATAAAATTGCTATGTTAAACTATACACTACGTGATTATGCCAGGACAGAAACTCAACTTCAAAGACTACTCACCTCCAATCTCAAAGGAGTACGACCACCTTCGGAAGCATATTATTATTACGGTATGGTATTAAAGATGAACGGAAAAACAAGGGAATCTAAAGAAGCGCTGAGTAAATATATCGTAGATGGTAAAGATCAAAATCTGATCACTCTGGCGCAAAATGAAATAGACGGAATAGATCAGATGGAGGCTTTAAACCCAAACAAAGGCATTGCAGTGGTAAATGTGGGTACGCTGGTAAACACCCCGCAGACGGAGTCTAGTCCAATCTTAAGTGCTGACAGTGCTCTTTATTATGTTTCATTTCAAAAGAAAACACCAATAGTTTTGGATGGCAAGGACAATGATTATTTTTCAAAAGTATATATGAGCACCAAAACCAAAGAGGGTAAGTGGGGAAAGCCCACAGCATTATCAGACGCAATTAACAGGCCCAATGTGCATACGGGACACGTAGCCTTAAACAAGGAAGGAGACAGGATGGTATTTACAAGATCGGTCTTGGTAAGCAACGAAGTATCGGAGACTAAACTTTTTGTTTCAGAAAAAAAATCTGGCAATTGGATTCCTGCGAAAGAAATAAAAATACCTACCGGTGATTTTCAAATCAAGTATCCTGCATTTGGCAAAATGTTTGACAAAGATGTTTTGTTTTTGAGTTCAAATATGCCGGGAGGTCAGGGTGGCTATGATATTTATTATGGAAATTTTGATGGCGAAGAATTAGGCAATCTTACTAATCTTGGACCAAAGTTTAATTCTGAAGGAGATGAAATGAGTCCATTTTATACCAAGACAAAAATTTATTTTAGTTCAAACGGCAGGCCGGGTATGGGAGGATTTGATATTTATTCTGCTGAATGGTCGGGGACAGAATATGCTGCACCTGTAAATCTGGGCCGCAATTTTAATACCACTGTAGACGATATGTATTTTACTTTAAACCCGGATGAATCTACTGGTTTCCTGGTTTCAAACAGGCCGGGCACGCGGAGTCTGAAAAGTAAAACATGCTGTGATGATGTGTTTTATTTTTCTTTACAACCCATTATTGTTGATATGGTTGTAAATGTGTTTGAAACTCCCAAAAGGGCATTGAAAGGAAGCCTGGTTCGTATAAATGAATTTGTGGAGGAAAGCAATTTTGAAAAAGAAAGAAAAACAAATGACCAGGGAAATAGCTTCCAATTTGATATTGAAGTAGATAAAGCATATGAGTTTATCGTTTCGCGGGATGGGTATTATCCGGATACATTTGAAATTAATACAGTAGGAATTTTAGAATCCACTAACATGAAGCGGGATGTAATCCTGAGACCTTTGCCTCCTCCTCCACCAATACCTACAACTGAAACCATATCTATCAAAGAGCCCATCAGACTTAATAATATTTACTTTGATCTGGATGATGCAGCTATATTAAAAGAGTCTGAACAGGATTTGCAGCCGCTGTTGGACCTTATGAATGAATATCCTACTATGGTAATCGAGCTATCAAGCCATACGGATGCTCAGGGCAATGATGAATACAATAAAAGATTATCTCAGCGAAGAGCTAATTCATCAAAAAAATGGCTCACGGATCGTAATATTGACCCTTCCAGGATTAAAGCCATAGGCTTTGGAGAATCTAAAATTTTAAACCACTGCAAAAATGGTGTAAAATGCAGTGATAATGAGCATAGATTTAATCGTCGTACTGAATTCAGAATATTGGAAGGTCCCCAAACCATTACTGTAAAAAGAGAAGTGTTTAAAGGCACTAAGCCAGTGAATCCTCCTCAAGGCCAGGGAGCCGGCGCTGCTCTTAATGCACCCAGAAGGAAAGGGGTTCCTATGCTCAAATGGGACAATCCGTTTCATGATTTTGGAAATGTAAAAAAGGGTGACGATAAAGTGCATGAATTTGGATTTACCAATACTGGTGATGCCGATTTGCTGATAGAAATAGCGACTGCATGTGAATGTACCGATCTTGACTACCCTGTAAGAGCAATCAAACCAGGTGAAAAAGGAAAGGTAAAGGCAAATTTTCATAGCAAAGAAAAGGATGGCGAGACCGAAATCACGATTAATGTGATAGCCAATACTGATCCCATCGTTTCTGAGGCCAGGTTCAGGGCATTTGTAAAATAAAACCAATAATTGATATCCACACTGATTGGTCAGGCCATTGACCTGGGATGGGTACAGTGGCTGGCATTTCTGACCGGACTTGCCTATATTTATTATGCGACAAAAAACGATGTCAGATGCTGGCCATGGGGTATTCTATCTAGCGGATTATGGGCCTATTCCAGCTTTAATGAATTAAAATTATACAGTGATGGTTGGTTACAAGTATTGTATATCCTCTTAGGCTGTTTAGGCTGGTATAGGTGGTATATAAAAAATGACAATGAGGTATTTACCATCACCAGGATTAATTTAAACCAATGGGTTATTTATTCATGTCTAGGCAGCGCCATCGCCTTTCTAATCGGCTTTCAAATGAAAAAAACAAATGCCGCTTTTCCAATGGTGGATGCATACCTATCTGTGTTTTCGGTAATCGCCACCATATTATTAATCTATAAGAAAATAGAAAATTGGTGGTGGTGGATAGTTATCGATCTGGTAAATATTCCGGTCTTTATCATGAGAAAAGGTTATTTATTTGCTGTATTGTTTTTAATATATTTCATTTTGGCAGTAAAAGGTTTGCTGGACTGGCACAGAAAAATCTCCACCAAGAACTAAGTCTGGTCTCAATTGCGAAGATCTATATATTATAAATAGGCAAATCTTTAAGCTTCAGTTTCATTTAATACCTGGAGGAAAAAAGAAAGGGGACTAAGCAGATCCCCTTTCTTCAAACTCTAACTGTAATGCTTTATTTTACATTATAAAGCAGGCTATATTAGTATCCTGTATTCTGAGGGAATTTAGGACCTTCTACAGTTCGATCAATTTGTGATTGCGGTATTGGCCTCAAAGCATGGAAATCTTTAATGTATTGACCCGCTTCCGGATTCCAGGCTTGAATTCTTCTTACTAAAGACTTGGTACGCACCAGATCTTGCCATCTCATCCATTCCCCAAAAAGTTCGCGACTTCTTTCATCCAGAATAAAATCAATTGTAACCTCATTTGCCGTGATTTTCATTGCCTCTGCAGCGTCTGTATTTTGTGTAGGTGTATTGGTCTTCCTAAAGGCAGCCCGTTGTCTTATTACATTTAATAACTCCGCAGCTTTTGCTTTGTCCCCTGATTGCAAATAAGCCTCTGCACCTACCAGATAAACCTCTGAAAATCGGGTAATCACAACGGGTCGTGTGGAAGGATCATTAAAATTAGTTCCTCTGCTGGGGTCCATAAATTTTTTCACAGCAGGATAGATATCTGATTTCCACATACTGGGAGTTACGATTATCCCTTTAAATGGGGTAGTACCCAAAAACTGCGGAGCACCCTGCACTTCATAGTCCGGAAACCATACGGCAGTATCTATCCCAACCCGCATGGTATATCCGATACCTCTTTTATTATTGGCGGTGCTTACAGCATTTGTCACAGCAGTATTCGAAATATATACGGTGTAAAATGTATTGGAAAACCTGGAATCAATATCTCTTTTGACAAAAGCCTGGTCCAAAAAATAATTTTTTCCTGCGTTTACTCCCGTAGTCCATTTATGACTATTGGGTCTGATTCGAATATAAGGTCTGCCATAAAAAGCATCCCGGATCATTCCGGCTGTACCATTATTGGTCAACACCCCATTAGCATTCAAAAAAGAATTTATACCACTTACTGCAGGATAATTCCAGTTGGTAAACCATGGGGTAAGATTTTGTGCTGCACCTCCACTGGCAGCTCCACCTACCGTATAATATCCATATTTGGCATCGTTTGAATGGTCACTTACAAACATCGTTTCTTTTCCATTGTCATTAGCTGGTAGATAGGCATCTCCAAAGTCTTGCCATAAATCAAGTCCATAAAGTGCTTTGTTTGCAATTATTTCAGAAGATATTTTGGCCGCCTCTTCAAAATCTGCCTGAGCATTGGTAAGCCAGCCTCTGGTAAGCAGCGCTTTGGCAAGGAAAAATTTAGCGACTGCTTTGGTTGCTGCTTTTCCTAAAAACGGAGCAGTAGGTTTGTCAGGTAAATCAGCGGATGCGTCAGTGAGATCCTGAATTATTAATTTATATACTTCTGCTATTGGATCTCGTTTGGCAGCCTGGGATGGAACAGTAATAAATTCGGTATTCAGAGGTACATCCCCCCAGGTCTGTACCAAATAAAAATACCAGAATGCTCTTAAAAATTTGGCTTGAGCCAGGTACTGCTTTTTAATTGCTTCCGGTTCATTAAGACTTTGTCCAAATTTTAAAACTCCATTTAAAGTGTTTATATCTGTAAAGGCAACACCCCATGCTGAACCAAAATTGGTACCATTAAGTCCATTATAGGTATGTATAGGTCCTCCCCCACTACTGGCACCTTGTAAAAACTCATCTGTACCAGCCTGCATCTCTATTGAAAATCCTTCCGTACCCCATTGACTTCGAATGTCATTATATACTCCTGCAATACCACCCAAAACCCCGGCAGAGGTTGAAAAAAAAGAGGGTACAATCTGAGATTGTGGATGTTCTTCCAAAATTTTCTCACATCCAATGGAAAGGAATAAAAACCCAATCAATATAAAAATCTGTATATTTTTCATTTCTTTCGATTTTTTAGAATTTAAGATTAATACCACCTGTAATTTGTCTGACAGGAGGATTGTTAAGATTTACGCTGATTTGTCTTGTAGGCACCCCATCTCCGATCACGGTTCCAGTAGTAGCATTACTATTCCCTTCCGGATCTATTCCGAGCCCATCCCTGACTAATGGGGCCCATATTATAAATGGATTGGTCGCATTTATATACACCCTGGCACCGGACAAACCGGATTTGCTCAACAATTTTGAATTGAATGTGTAACCAAGATTGATACTTCGCATTTTTATAAATGACCCGTCATAATAAGTATTTACAGAAGCAAAATCTTTTACTCCGGCGTTTCCATCTGGTCTGGGAAAAGCATTTGTCGGGTTTTCATTGGTCCAATAATCCACTTTATATTGATTGGATCGACCTTGATTGAAAAAACCAAACCCCGATCCTCCACCAGAAGTACCTGAGAGATAGGGCACCAGGGCTTGCATACCCATTCGGGCATACATTACAGTCGATAAGTCAAAACCTTTAAAACTCAGTCTATTTGTAAATCCACCTTCCCATTTGGGTTGAAAATTACCAATGACCTGTCGATCTGCAGCATCTATTTTTCCATTGCCATCAAGATCCTGTACCCGTATTTGTCCTGGCAATTGCACCGGGGATGTTTGCTTGGCAAGTGTACCATCGCTCGCATCACTCAATTGCCAGTTACCCAATTTTTTATAGTCATAAATTACGGTAAGTGGTTGTCCTACAAACCATCCATTTCCTTTGTTGTCAAGCTCTGTAGGAGTAGTAAGTTGAGTAATCTTCTCTCTGTTTGAAAAGTAGATGAGATCTGTACTCCAATTAAACCCGGTGGGATTTCTGAATATATCCACAGTCACTGAAGCTTCAAATCCTTTTCCTTCTGTCTTACCTAAATTTTTAAGTGTAGATCCTGCACCATTACTTTGAGGCAGATTTACCGAAAGTAATATATCTTTTGTTTTTTGATGATAGAGGTCAAAATTCCCTGTGATCCTATCTTTAAACAATCCAATTTCAAGGCCGAGATCAACCTGGGCAGTAGATTGCCAGCCCAGATCTGTAGCAGGTAGACTGGTAACGGTATAGGCCAATACCTGACCGGCAGTGGTAGGTCCGAAATTGTAATATCCGGCCGATAAAGCACCTAATGTTGCGTATGCCCCCACATTTCTGTTTCCGGAAATTCCCCATCCACCTCTTACTTTGAGATTGGTGATAAAAGAAAGGTTTTTCATGAATGATTCATTGGTTACATTCCAACCAAGACCAATTGCCGGATAGTTAAAATACTGGTTACCAGGAGAAAGAGTAGACGAACCATCCCTGCGAATGGTAGCAGTTAATAAATATTTTCCATCATACGAATAGTTGGCACGAGCCATATAAGACAATAATCCTGTTTCCGAAAAAAAGTTTCCATTGGAGGTTGCCGTTGGCGCGCCGGAAGCCAATGCAAAATTGGCCGTTTGAATATAATCAGCTGGAACACCTTTTACATTGAAACTACTGCCCAAACTATGATTCTTGGTGATTTCAAATAAGGCAGTTAATCCCAGTTTATGCCTGGTGGCAATGACTTTATCATAATACAATAAATGCTGCAGATTGATATCCCAAAATTCGGTATTGCTTAAATCTGCATTAGATGAACTTTGCACTGTGGCGTTATTTACATAGGTATTGGGTGGACCATATCCGTTGAATGCAGATTGACTGAAATTCAGGCCGGCATTGAATCTATACTTGAAATCTTTTAAAAAGTTTACTTCTCCATACAAACTATTAAATGTTCGAATACTCCTGCTTTTAGACAAAATATCGTCTTCCCTGGAAATCAAGGTGAGTGGAGAAATTTGAGCAGCATCTATGGTACCAAGTTTAGGAAATAAATTTACTGACCCGTCATCATTGTATGGCTTGGATAAGGGAGAGAGGCCGGTCAAAAATCCAGGTACTCCACCTCCTCCGGGAGTATTTGTATGACTCAAAGTATTGATTGAATTTAATCCAATTTTAATGTATTTACCCAATTTTTGATCGATGGTGGCTCTAATATTCATCCTATCAAAGTATTGATTGGGTATGATTCCGGTTTCATTAAAATATCCTAGGCCAAGAGAATACTGTGTATTTTCCACACCACCCTGTAAGCCCAGTTGGTGACTGGTATTGAATCCATTCCTATACAACAAATCCTGCCAATCGGTATTTACACCGGCAGCCAGGTTGGCTGTTTCTTGTGCAGTTAATGGATAAGGAGTAGTTCCAGGTGAAACACTGTTGTATTTTGCAGCTGCATCTTTAAAAGCTGCGTACTCCTGACCATTCATCAAGTTATATTTGGCTAAAGCACTGGTAACCCCATGATAACCATCGTAAGTCAAAACCGGTTTTCCAATTTTTCCTCTTTTGGTCGTAATTAATATGACCCCACCGGCACCTCTTGAGCCAAATATGGCTGTAGCTGATGCATCCTTGAGGATTTCCATACTAGAAATATCATCAGGGTTGATATCGTTTAAACCTCCAAATGGAATACCATCAACCACCACTAATGGTCCATCCAAGCCATCCCCATTCCCTGTGGTAAGCGTTCGATTTCCCCTGATCCGAATGGAGCCTTGGGTACCTGGCGTAGAGCCGTTACTCACAATGGATACTCCTGCCGCCCTACCTTTTAACTGGTTGAGCATATTCGGAGCCGGAACCTCTTTGAGCGTAGCTTCACTGACCGAGGCAACCGAGCCGGTAACATCCCTTTTCTTTTGAGCCCCATACCCTACGATTATAATTTCATCCAATGAAGATGCTGAAGATTCGATTATGATATCTACTGAGGTTTGTCCATTAATTTGAACTTCCTTGGTAGTATAGCCTACGTATGAAATAACTAAAACAGCGTCAGAAGGTGCAGAAAGTGAATAGTAACCGTTTACATCGGTGGCGGTGCCAGTTGAGGTGCCTTTTACCAGTATCGTGGCGCCGGGAATACCTTCGCCGGTGGCATCACGAATGGTTCCTGTAATGGTCAGATTATTTTGAGCGATCGCAGTTGTGGTCGCAATAAATAATAAGACTAAGCTAAGCATAGTATGCAGGCCGTGCATCGTTTGCTGCGCTTTTACAACCAAAAAGTTTTGAATTTTAATCATATCAAAAAGAGTTATGCTGAATATAAAATAATTGAACGAATATATAACAAACGATTGAAAAATTGTAATCGTTTACATTTTTTTACCCGTTTTTACTGAAAACTTTACTATTTTGAATCAAAATTTAAGCTGCTCTTAAATTCCATCGAGGCTCCCACCAACATTAATAACAATAGCATCTACTATTTTTGTAATTTGCTACTATCAAATGAACTTCAGACTGATGAAATATATTAGGTGTACTTTTTTTTTAATTCTTTATTTAGTCTCCTGCAATTCAAATCCATTTGTGCCGGACAATGGTAAGCCTAGAAATTCGGCATTTGGCAGTGTCAATCATTTAGTAGTGGTTTGCGATCTGGACAAATGGGAAACCTCAATTGGTGACAGTTTGCGGTATTATTTTGAATCAGCCTATCCAATTCTACCTCAGCCTGAACCAATCTTTGATATACGCCACATGGAATATAAGGATGTCATAGGCATACCAACCAGGCGAGAATTGAGAAATTATTTATTTGTAGCCGATATTTCAAATTCGGATTCATCTTCACTTAATTTATTAAATAAATTGATTGGTGCTGAAAAGTTGAGGGCTCATCTGGAGCAAAGCGAATATTCCAATTTACTGACCAGGGATGTTTGGGCACATGGTCAACAGTTAATGTATCTCATTGGTAAAAATAAAGAAGACCTCTTTGCGAGGTTAAAAAGAAGTTTTCCAGGCATCTCGAAAGCAATACGCGATTTTGATAATCCCACGATTAAATCCTCTACATATTCTTTTGGTGATGCAAAGTTGATAAACAAAGATCTTACCACGCGGTATGGAATTCAATTGGATATCCCGGCGGATTATAAAGAAGCAAGTTTCAAGGCACAGGGCACCTGGCTTAGAAAAGAAACTGATAAAGCAAGTTTAAATCTGATTATAAGCAAAGTAAAATATAAAAATACAAACCAGTTTAATGAACAAGGGATTAAGCAGCTCAGAGATTCCGTTTCCAGGCATTTTATCCGTACTAATTCGGAAGGAGATTATATGGTAGTGAATGATGTTGCTTTACCTACCTTTCTGTATCAAAAAAATGTCGATGGAAACTATGGTGTAGAACTAAGAGGAGTATGGGAAACGAAAATAGAATACATGGGAGGCCCTTTTCAGACCTATTTATTCCAAACACCGGACAAAACTTCTATAATATATATTGATGCATTTGTATATGCTCCTGAAATGGAAAAAAGAAATTTGATTCAACAACTTGAAGCTATTGTGAATACTTTTCGCTATCCAAAATAATAATTCAGTAATGTAAGGCCTATTCATTTTAATGCCGCTCAAACAAAGGTCTGGCTGGTAATTGAGTACTATCGTATATTTCTCCGACAGGTACTTGTATCATAGTCAGTCTGACCTTGGTTGGAAAATAATGTTCATAATCCGTTCTTTTATGAGCATGACCCTGACCGCCACTCTCATCTTTAATTACCAGGTCCATTTGTTTAATCCCTTCTGACCAGATGATGGATTCGTTTTCCCAAAAAGAAGTCATGGCAATATCTTTTTCATAAATACCTTTTTCAAGATAAATTCCTGTGCTGGTACAACCGTAATTATTCTTTTGACCTTTATTCGGGATATAACATAGACTCCAGGTGGTGGGATATCCTCCGGGTGGTTTTTCGATGACTTCTATTCGTATATGCACAGTACCGTTTCGGTAATCCACAGGGGCAGTCCAATCAACGGGTCTTTTTTTATTGATCATATCTCCCTTCACGTAAAAATGGGATTTACTTGGCTTTGAGCTGTCTGCTTCCGCTTTCGTATAGGTAAACTCCACATCAAATAATATAAATTGATTATTGGATTGAGCCGTGAGATCCAATCCAGATAGAATCAGAAATAGGATAGCGAATTTTTTCAATGTTACTTTTTTAAAATTTTGGCTGCTTTAAATACGGAAGATAAGGATATATTCAGT
>CAYNIG010000115.1:0-13456 GCA_964396995.1 uncultured Saprospiraceae bacterium
TTGATCATTGAAACTATGTAATGAATCCGATTGATCAAGAAAAGATTCACTATATAACCTCCTGACTTTTGGGTTTATTCCAACATTAATTTCAGTTACGGTTTGATTTACATTTTGATCAACTATGTTTACAGGTCCTTCTTTCAGAATATCCGATGCCGCTCTTTCACTTACTGTTGCATCCGCTACTATTACTGTCTTTTCAGACCTGTTTTGCTGGGCGGTTATGGCTGATGATGTTTTACGCTCGAACTCATCAGAATTATTAAATGAACCTTGAATCAACTGTTTTTTTGATTTCAAATCCTTAGAATCAGAAATTGCAGTGGTATGGTCTTGCTTAATCACAGGAGTTGATGCATTTAACACTGACTTCCAACTTTCTGGATTCGATGGTGTGACTTTAAGATTGGTAATACCATTATCCGGCTTCGGTTCCTGTTTTATATCAAAGCTTTCTTCACTCTTAAACATGGGAATTGTTTGGTTCTCATTTATGATCTTCTTATCCAATTCGTTTACGTTACGTTGATTCAAATTGCCTTGTCTTGAATAATATTGATATCCGGCCAGAAGGGACAACCCAAAAAACAAAAACCATAACAGGCTTTTGTCTTTTTTCTTTTTTTGTGGTAATTCGATATCAAGTTGCTGGCGCATTTTAGCCCAACCTCCATTTTCGAATTCTTTGTATAATTTATCATCCATATTACTTTGCATAGGATTCAGATATTTTTTTTTGACTGATTTTTTCTTTTAAAATTGTGCGTGCCTGGTTTAAATACCATTTAGAAGTTCCCTCAGACATATTTAATTTTTGCCCTATTTCCTGGTGTGCGTATCCCTCAATGGCATACATATAAAAAACAGACTTATGGGTATCGGGCAAATTATTGATGTGATCAAATAATTCTTCTGTATCCCATTGTGGTGTACTGGAGTCTTCTAAAATGGTTCTCACATCGTCTAATTCAATAAATCGAGGCGTTTTTTTTGCCCTGAAATGGTCAACAATACAATGAAACATTATTTTTTTTACCCAACCTTCAAACGATCCAGTAAACTGATATTTGGCAATGTTTTTAAATACTTTAATAAATGCATCGTGGGTAATTTCCTGCACCAAATCTTTATCCGAGGTATATCTCAGCCCCATTCTGAAAAGGGTTGCAAAATATTTACGATACAGTTTCTCCTGGTGTACCCTGTTATTGGCCACACAACCCTCTATCAGGCTTTTATCATCGATTACTTTAGGAGAAAATAAACCCATGTAAACTATTTAATGAAAGGTCATGCCAATTTTAAACTCCGTCCGTCGAAATAAGATGTCTTCGTCTGCAAATGTACTGCCTTCCTGGTATGAATAGTAGGCATTTTGAAACACTATTCCTAAACCCAAAGTCCAGGATATTTTATTCTTTACTCCGAATTCATACCCGAGAAACGGATTGTAAAAAGCCCCACCCTTTTTATCAATAAGTCCAAGTATAAAATTATTTGATGCCAGGCTGTATCCTGCTTTTATTTGAAAATAGGGAGTAGAAAAATGCTTGGCGAACCTCCATTTTAAATCTGCATTTACTGGGATTAATTGTCTGCGTGAATCCAGATCGTAATTAAAAATTCCTGTTCCAATACCCACTGCCAGGTGATAATTAATATACCTGTAAGCGGAGACCGCTATAGCTGCGGAGATTCCAGGAGATCCAATATTGTTAATGGTATTTGACATAGCTGATGCTTCTGCACTAAATCCCCATTTATAACCGGGTTTTTCAAATGGAACAGATGCTTCTGATACTCGCCCTGATGTCAAAGGTTTCATTCTGTACACTTCCTGCTCACGTACTTCAATGACCACGCCATTATCCAGCTTTATTTTATAGGGTTTGCCATCCAGCTTTTCCACTATTTCCCCTATGATGACGCTTCCATTTTTTTTGAGGAATTTATATTTTATATATTGATCTTCTTGTTGAGAATACAATGCTGCATTGAATAACACAATGGAAAAAGCGATTAGGATATTTTTTTTCATTAAGATTAACTTTTAACCACCGGTATTACACTAATGGATTTAATATTTTTTGGATCGGAAGCATCCAATTGCCTTATTCCATCATCACCGGTTACAATGATTTGAGATTTATCCAGTACGATTACATCGTATGCATGGAAAGAAGTCAGATGGCTGAGTAAATTTTTATCTATCGTATTTACATCTTTTATATTAAATATTTTAAGTCCAAAACTGCTTTCACATAGATATAAAATATTTTCCGAAATGGACAACCCTGCCGGATTGGACATGGGATAGCGTTTGATCAAACGGGGAGAGGTAATATTTTGAATATCCACTACATCCAATTCATTTATCGTATTCTGACAGGATGTACCTTGTTTTAATGTAATGTAGGCAACATTATCATCTACGAATACCGGGTCACATGCACGGGCATGGGTAAAACTGCTTAACAAATAGGGTGATTCCGGGTTCTTGTTTTCCATGATAAACATACCAGTTTGTGCACCAATGAATAACTTATCTTTATAAGGAAATAAGGTTTCTATATTCCATGATACTGAAATGGATTTACCCTGTTTTGGATTTTTTGGATCGTCTATATAGATTACATGCAAATCGCTTTGATCTATTCCATACAAATAGTTGTCCACGATGCCAAATCTGCTCATTGAGCCCCCTACACCTGTAGCAGCAGTTGCTCCTCCTGCTCTGGATGGTGCTGACTGTGCCCGGGAAGCATCTAAAACAGTTCCATTTAACCAAAGTCCACCCGCATTCGAAAAAAATCCAAGGTTAAAATTTGGATCCGCACAGTCAAGCACCTGGGTTTCTGTTGTTTGATTATAACCCACTAATATCGGATTGTTAGCCCACTGACTATTCCAGCCAAATGACCTTCCAAAAACCCCATCGAGGCGTTTTAATACTTTGGGGGCAGCCAGATCAGAAATATCTATAGCCAATAGATCTATGGCATTATCCGCATACAGCACATTTTCCCTGATAGCCATGTCTCGGTTTCCGGGGATATTGATAAAAGTTAAGTTTTTAGGACTAGACGGAATTGAATTATCATAAATATGAATTCCCTCGTTTATTTCATTGATGAGCAGGTAATCTTGGTATACATAAATTTTTGCTGGGTTTTTAAGCTCTTTACCTATGGTGACTTTAACCTCTGCTCTGAGAGCTTCTATCGTTTTATATATCGGGTCGAGACGCACAAAAGTACGATGACTGATACATTCATCTCTAAAACAGGATGAAAGTGAAAAAGAAACGAAAATAATGCTGAGAATAAAGATTTTTTTCATGACTAAAAGGAATTTGATATGGTAGACGGATCTCACCATGAAAAGGTTGGGAGAAATCGGATTTCAAATTGAGCTAATAGTAGTAAAGTTCTTATTGAGTTTAAATATCATCGCGGATTTTAATTCTCCTCAATTTCTTCTTATTTTGAATCCGCTTTCAACCTTAAATAAAGCAGATATGGATAGACCAGATGGATGGTATAAAGATGCGATTATCTATCAAGTACATGTAAAAGCATTTAAAGATAGCAACGGTGATGGAATAGGAGATTTTAAGGGCCTCATAAGCAAACTTGATTATCTAAAAAGCCTTGGGATAAACACATTATGGGTAATGCCATTTTATCCAAGCCCGCTCAAAGATGACGGTTATGATATTGCAGATTACTACAATATTAACTCTACCTATGGAAATATGGAAGAATTAAAAACACTTATTTCTGAATCGCATGCCCGGGAAATGCGTATCATCACCGAATTGGTAATCAATCATACCAGCGACCAGCATGAATGGTTTAAAAGAGCCAAAGCATCTCCTCCTGATTCTTCTTTTCGCCATTATTATGTCTGGTCAGATGACCCTTCCAAATATCAAGGAGTGAGAATAATATTTACTGATTCTGAACCATCAAATTGGTCAAAAGACGAAGAGACCGGACTATTTTACTGGCATCGTTTTTTTCACCATCAACCGGATCTGAATTTTGACAATCCTGATGTTCAGGAAGAAATATTTAAACTATTGGATTACTGGGCAGCTATAGGAGTGGATGGTTTCAGACTCGATGCTATTCCTTATCTGTTTGAACGGGAAGGAACAACATGTGAAAACCTCCCCGAGACGCACGCTTTTCTTAAAAAACTCAGATCGCATCTTGATAAAAAACACCATGGATTATTGTTCTTATCTGAATCCAATATGTGGCCGGAAGATACCATTCAGTATTTTGGAGACGGCGATGAATGCCATATGAATTATCATTTCCCGGTAATGCCGCGTCTTTATTTGGCATTGAAAAAAGCAGATCGTACCCCGGTGGAATACATCATGAACCGTACACCAAAAATTCCTGAGCCCTGTCAATGGGCTGTATTTCTAAGATGCCATGACGAACTTACTCTTGAAATGGTGACCCAGGAAGACCGGAATTTTATGTGGGAACACTATGCAGCAGACCAGCGTGCACGGATCAATCTGGGAATCAGAAAAAGGCTATCAACCCTGATGGATAATGATATGCGCAAAATAAAACTTATGAATGCGATTCTCTTTTCATTACCCGGCACCCCATTGGTATATTATGGCGATGAAATCGGAATGGGAGATAATATCTGGCTCAACGACCGGGATGGTGTCCGAACACCTATGCAATGGGACGGTAGCGAAAACGGCGGATTTTCCTCTGCTCCAAAAGAAAAATTATACCTACCCTGTGTAGAAACTCCTGAGTTTCATTATTCAAAATTAAGTGTGGCGGCTTCAGAAGAAAATCCTGATTCATTATTGCATTGGATGAGGGAAATTATCAGATTGCGAAAAGGATTATTGGTTTTAGGCCGGGGAAGTTTTATTTTTACTAATGCAGACCATCCTTCGATCCTCTCCTATTGGCGGGAATACCAAGGAGAAAACATCTTAATAGTGATCAATCTGAGTGATATGCCACAAAAAACCACTATTGATCTCTCAAAGCCCGGATATACTGCAGAACTTCAGGATCAGTTTTCAAGCAGAGTCATTTCTGCCGCAGGTGGCGCTGCAATTTTAAATTTAAAACCATATGATTTTTTATGGTTAATTGAAATCGAAAACGGTACCCTGGATTTAGTTGAAAAAAGATTGGCTTTAAGCCAGAATTAATCTAATACTAACATGAATAAAAGAAATTTTATCAAAACTACTGCTGCAGCCACTGCTGGCACTATTCTGCCTGGCCTTAGTGCATGTAAGGAGGACAAAAACCAACCTATCTTAAACTGGGCGGGGAATCTTACTTACCATACCAAAAATATCGACTATCCTAATACAATGGATGAGTTGATATATCTAATTAAGAAAAAAGAAAAAGTAAAAATCTTAGGTACCCAGCATTGCTTCAATGACATAGCCGATTCCAAATTTCATTTAATTTCTACTAAAAATCTGAATGAAGTGGTATCCATTGATAAAAACAAAAACACGGTCACGGTGGAGCCGGGCATCAAATATGGTACTTTAGCTGAATACTTGCATAGAGAAGGTTATGCACTTAATAATTTAGCATCTCTACCTCATATATCAATTGCAGGTGCATGTGCGACTGCTACTCATGGATCTGGGATACAGAATGGAAATCTGGCGACCCAGGTAGCGGGTTTGGAATTGGCGTTAGCTGATGGTTCAGTTAAATCATTTTCCAGAGAGACGGATCGGGATGCTTTCAATGCGGTAGTGGTTAACCTTGGTGCATTGGGTGCTGTGACAAAAATGACCCTGGCTATTGAACCCAGTTTTGACATCAGGCAGGATGTATTTGAAAATCTTTCAGTAGGCGAATTGGAGAAAAACTTCGAATCCATTATGAGCAAGGGGTATAGTGTAAGTTTGTTCACAGACTGGATGAATAATAATGTAAGTGAAGTTTGGGTAAAATCAAAAATATCAACTGAGACCCCGTTTATTCCAATGACCAATCTGTACGGTGCAACACCCGCTACCAAAAACATACACCCCATCATCGAATTGGATGCCATAAATTGTACAGATCAAATGGGAGTACCTGGTCCCTGGCACGAACGCCTTCCCCATTTTAAGATGGATTTTACACCCAGCTCAGGTAAAGAATTACAAGCTGAGTTTTTTATACCCTTTGAAAACGGAATAGCTGCATACAAAGCTATTAACGATCATGGTGCAGAATGGAAAAATGATTTATTCATATCGGAGGTACGTACGGCCGCAGCAGATGATTTGTGGATGAGTACGACGCATAAAAGAACTTCCCTGATTATCCACTTCACCTGGAAGCAACAGGAAAATGTGTATAAACTCATACCAAAAGTGGAAGCATTGTTAAAACCATTTGGTGCCAGGCCACATTGGGGTAAATTATTCAATTTTGACAAGTCCTATTTGCAATCTGTTTACCCGAGATACCATGATTTTAATGCATTGGTTAAAGAATTAGATCCGAAAGGAAAGTTTAGAAATGAATACCTGGAAAAAGTATTATTTTAAAATTAATCTAATCTTTTGTTTCATTAATAGTAAATCATTGGTTCTTGATGATAGTACCTCAACCGGCTTACGAAGAAAGTTAAAATTCAGATAATTTATTCCTCCTCCTCTTCCTCCGGAGTTTCAATTGGAGTAAGCATAGGCAGATTTACCCATTTTGACTCTTCGGAATTTACAGACATAAATCCTAAAAAACCGCCGGATGCTTTTGCAATTTCTTTTGAAAACCTGACGAATCCCTGATAAAGAATAGATGCTGGCCTGGGTTCTAATGCCGCCAAAATCGGGTTTAATTTTTCCAGTCTTTCTGCTATGATAGCCCCCCGTGTCTTAGCATCTTCAGGAAATTCTTTGAGAAACATTTCTATATTATCATCAAATTCTTTTTCTACTTGCTCATAAAAAGGGATCAGGTAGTCAGGGGAATTAAACGTACGAATATGGGCAATCTTTTTTGCCAGTTCCAATTCTTTTACATCAAGATTATTATCCGCTTTTCCTATTAAAATTGCTATTAATGGCAATGCCTCTCTCAATGCTTGCTGACTGGCTTCGCTGGTTTTTTCAAATACATCTATCATAACTGCTTTTTATTACAAATTTACAAAATGCTACCGGACACCAATAAATTAATTGGTTGATTCTAAAATCGACATATGTTCAAATTCTCTGAAATCGACCGAGCTCACATTACTCACTCCGGGCTCTTCCATAAATACTCCGTATATCACATCTACAGCAGCCATAGTCTGTTTATTATGCGTAACGATTATAAACTGAGATTCGTTTGCAAAATCACGAATGATATTATTGAATTTTTCAATATTGCTATCATCTAATGGTGCATCCACTTCGTCAAATATACAAAATGGAGCAGGTTTGAGCAGGTATAGGGCAAATAACAGTGCGGTTGCGGTAAGAGTCTTTTCTCCGCCTGAAAGTTGACTCAGTGATTTGGGCAATTTTCCTTTAGGTTTTGCAATGATATCTATATCCGATTCCAATGGCTGGTCGGGATTTAATAAAATCAGATCACAGCTGTCTTCTGCAGTAAATAAACTTCTGAATACCCGAATAAAATGTTCCCTGACTTTTGTAAATGCTTCTAAAAATTTAGTGGTAGCACTTTCATCTATTTCTTTAATGGTATTCAGGAGTGATTCTTTGGCATTGATGATGTCCATTTTCTGAGTATTGATATTATCGTAGCGTTCTTTCATCTCCCTGTATGCTTCCACCGCCATGGGATTTATCTCGCCATAGTTTTCTATCCGATCTCTCAGCCTGCGGACTTTTTCTTTGAGGGCATCAAATTTCGAAACGGTAATCGTATTGCCTAAGCCTTCTGCTTCCTGTTCCTGGGGTTCTGTATTTAATTCTTCTTCAGGTATTTCATGAGTTGGTAATTCCTCTATATTAAATTCTATCCTCAGTCGTTCTTTCAGCGTTTCCAATCTGTATTCGAGATCCCGCAATTGGTCTTTATACCCGTTGATTATGGTTTGAAGATTGCTTGACTGGCGTTGAAACTCCCGTAATTTTTGCTCCTGCTCATGTATGGCATTTCGCTTACGAAAATATTCTTGTTCAAATGTATTCAGACCTGATTCCTTTTCCTTTTTTTCCAGATACATTTGCTCCAGTCGCTGAGTCAGTGTTTCGAGCTCGGAAGTTATAATCCATTTCTGTTGGTCTTCTTCTGTCTGAATGTCTACCAGTTTATCAATTTGCAATTCTGCCTCTGATCGTCTGCCGGCTTGGAAATCGATGTCTTGCATCAGGTTATCTATCCTGCTTTGATGCCTGATGGATTCAATCTGCTTTTGATTAAATGATTCATTGGCCAATGAAAGTGTACGTGCCACTACCTGGTAATCAGAATCAATATTGCTGATTCGGGAAAGCAAGGCATCCAGGTCCATCCTCCTTTGTGATATTTGATTGGATATCTCATCGCTCTGAGTGATCAGCTCAGACAAGGCTGATTCGATCTCGGCAGACGATGCAATAGAGGAAGTCTTAAGATCATTTAAATTTTCAAAGCGGGTATGCAGTTGGATTTCGTCTTTTCTTTTTTGCTCAAGCGCCGATTTGTGTTTTTCGATTGCAAAAGCAAATTCAGAATGATCCAATCTTCTGAATTCATTTTCCACTAAATTCAATTCTCCAAGGATAACCCTCATATCGCTTTCAAGACCTGTGATTTCCTCTTCCAGTATTTCCAGGTTTTTTCTTCTACCCAGTTTTTTACCTTCAAACAAACCTACACTTCCCCCGGCTAAAGCAAATTGTTTTTTAACCATACTGCCATTGGATGACAATACCGTGATATCGTGTTCATCATAATCATTAAATTTTCCGTAATCTAACGCATTGGGATCGATGTATACATTTGTAAAAAGGCGCTGAAACAAGCTGGCATAGACGGCATCGAATCTCAATACCTCAATGGCAGGAATGAGGCCTTCGAAATTCATAGGCAAAAGCTCATTGAAAGCAGGTATAGCATCTAAAATAAAAAAATTAGCTTTTCCCTTTTGTGCATCAGTAAGCATTTGAATTGCATAGCCTGCTTCATCGTAGCTGTTTACAATATAATGACTGAGATAAGGCTCCAGGTATTGCTCTATGGTGGCCCTGTATTCTTCTGGTGCATAAATGAGATCTGCCAAAATAGGTAAATCTTCTTTCCAGTTTTTGTGTAAAAATCGAATGGAATCAGGATAGCCTTCCAGGCTCTCGACCATACTTTTCAGCAGCTGATGTTCATTTTGTTTGGCATCTAATTTTCTTTCCAGGTTGGCTTTGGCATTTCGTATACTTTCTGCTTTTTTTGACACTTCGGAAAGTTCTTCCAGTCTTTGAATTTCATTTTGATCGTTAATTTTTAATTCCGCACCTAGCTGGTCTATTAAGCTGCGAATGCTGCCTAATTCAGCAGAAATGATTTCAATTTGTTTGTCTCTGGACTGATTTTCCTCAAGCAATCTGTTTAGTGTCTGATACAAATGCTCGGATTTATTTTGATTTACCGCAAGTAATTTTTCTTTCTCAAACAAATCTTTTTCTATTTCCTGCTGATCCTTCTGCAGTACTTCAAAAGAAGATTTTACCTGACCGTGCTGATCTTCTATCTGAAAGCGGTCTGATTCCATTTGGCTTAGTTCATTGGCCAGGTTTAGAGCCGAGGCTTTAAGCTGCTGTAACAATTCATTTTTGGATAATATATCCTGTTCAAGGTTACCCAGCCGGTTCACCCATTCTTGTTTTTGATGACCCAACTTAACTTTATTGGCTGAGAGAAATTCAAGTTTCTGATCATTTATTCTTTTACCATTTTCCAGTTCCTGCAATTGATGTATCAATGCATTCAGTTCTTTTTGAAAAGTGCTCAGGGAATGTTCTTCGTCTAAAATTGCTTTTTTACTGGTTTCCAGATCGGCTTCACCAACGGTGTGGTTGGTTTCCAACTCTCTCAGTTTGTCCATTTCCTGGCTGAGATTCTTTTGGATCGATGCGTTTTTGTTATAGATTTCCTGAGTTTCTAAATAGGTGAGTTCCAAAGACATTTTTTTGTATTGTTCTTTGAGATCGTGGTATTTTTCTGCCCTTGTAGCCTGCTTTTCAAGTGCTTTTAAATTGGCTTCAATTTCAAACAAAATGTCTTCTACACGCGCCAGGTCTTCTTCCGTGGCTTTCAGTTTAAGCATAGTTTCGTGTTTTCGTTGCTTATATTTAGTCACACCGGCTGCCTGCTCAAACATTTTTCTTCTGCTATGATCCTTGTCCTGTAAAATTTCATCTACCATGCCTAATGCAATGATAGCATACGAATTGGACCCGATTCCGGTATCCATAAATAAGGAATGAATATCCCGTAATCTGCAAGGTGTGCCGTTTATCTGGTACTCACTTTCACCACTTCGGTAAAGTAATCGTGTGATAGTAACCTGCTGATATTCAGTTCCCAATAGATTTTTTGTATTGTCAAATGAAAGGGCAACAGATGCCAGGCCCCCCGGCTTTCTTTTTTTAGAACCATTGAAAATCACATCCGACATGCGCTCCAGCCTGAGTTCAGTCGGTTTCTGCTCACCCAAAACCCACCTGATGGCATCCACTACATTGGATTTTCCGGAGCCATTTGGACCTACTACTCCTGTTACTTTTTCATTAAAATGAATTACGGTATTATCTGCAAAGCTTTTAAAGCCTTTTATCTCGATAGAATTCAATTGCATAGTGGCAAAAATAGAGAATTAATTAATATTAAATACTCAAATATATCATGGAATAAAATAATCTATCTTCCTCTATATCAATGATCTACGAATATTTTTTCGTTTTATTTAAAAGTAATATAAGGAAGAATCATAAAGACTGGAAATTTTACCCGGCTATTTTTTCGGAAAAAACTCCTATTGTGGTGTTCAATTTAATTAGTTTCCTCTTCTTTTGTCAATAAATTTCATCCTGTAAATAAAAAATCATCTCCTTTCCATTTTAATTTTTTTAAATTGTGATGTAAAGCCATAAACATGCCCAATCAGGAAATAGAATTTATTTTGGCCAGACAGCTCTCCGAATTTTTGAGCTCCCCAATTGCTATTGTAGATCACGATGGCCGAATGATATACTACAATGAATCTGCTGAATTTATACTGGGGAAAAAATTTAATGAAAGTGGAGAAATTGAATCCAGAGAATGGGATGAGCGCATTTATGATGAAAACAAGACCAATATAGTTAAAATGCTAGACTTACCCTTTTTAAAAGTATTGAGTGGCAGGACAATTATTGAAGGAGAATATTGGATGCGAAGTTTTGAAGAAATAGAACAAAAAGTAAGATTTATTTGCATCCCTTTAGTGGGCATGGCACAGCGAGAATTGGGGGCTCTTGTTTTTTTAAATTTATTGCAAAGGTAAAAATATGACCATACGATTTTGGGGTACAAGGGGATCGATTCCCTCTTTTGATGAAAACACACAGACTTTTGGAGGAAATACCTCCTGTGTTTCGATTGTGGATGAAGGAAATATTATCATTCTCGACGGTGGGACAGGCATCAAACGGCTTGCCGACAGTAATTATCTCAAATTTTTCAATCGTTTTCACATTTTTCTGACTCATTTTCACTTTGACCACGTACAAGGGCTTGGCTTTTTTGGCCCTTTCTTTAACCCGAAAAATACAATCACGATATATGGTCCGGCCGCCAATGCAGATGATTTATTAAAGACCCTGATCAGGTATCTCTCTCCTCCCCTTTTTCCAGTGCGAATAAAAGACTTTAAGGCAACATTGGATTTTGTAGCGATGCCACGGAAAGATATTAAAATCGGTTCTATGGATGTGTCCTCATCCTTTGTATGCCATCCTGGGCCTACTTTAGGTTATCGCATTTCGGATGAAAAACACACCGTGGCCTATATCCCGGATCATGAAGTTGCACTTGGAGTGCAGACACCCAAGCCAGATGACTGGACATCAGGGTTTTCTATCGCTCAGAACGCAGATATACTTATTCACGACTCTCAATATGATGACGATGAATATGAAACCAAAATGGGATGGGGCCATAGCACGTTTGCACAGTCTATACAATTCGCAAAAAGGACTAATTCTAAAAAACTTTATTTTTTTCATCATGACCCTGGCCATACTGATCAGAGGTTGCAGGAATTATATAAAATTCATACCCAAGAACCATTGTTATTCGAAGCACAATTAGCGAAAGAAGCAGATACTATAGAGTTGAGTTAGACAATCCATAAACCAATTGCCTTTATCCTTACCTGAAATCAACATATCCTGATCAAATTTATTAATCAGCAGGGGATTTGTTTTAGTATTTTTGCCATCCAAATTTTATTTTTTTACCTAAATAAGAAAGTTATGAATTCAGTAAAAGTTGCTATCAATGGGTTTGGCCGGATAGGCCGATTGGTATATCGTCAGATCTATGATATGAAAGGAATAGATGTAGTAGCGGTAAATGATTTGACCAGTCCAACCGTATTGGCTCATCTGTTAAAATACGATTCTGCACAAGGTCGATTTCATGCAGAGGTAAAAGCCGGGGAAGGATCTATTCTGGTGAATGGGGATACCATTAAAGTGTATACACAAAAAGATCCGGCGCTTATCCCATGGAAAGATCATGGTGTGGATGTAGTACTTGAATGTACCGGTTTTTTTACAGATAAAGACAAAGCCGCGGCACACATCACTGCAGGTGCCCGTAAAGTGGTGATTTCTGCGCCAGCTACTGGAGATCTCAAAACCATTGTATTCAATGTTAATCATAATGAACTGGATGGATCTGAGGCCATTATATCTTGTGCTTCGTGTACTACCAATTGCCTGGCTCCAATGGCCCAGGTATTGGAAGAAAAATTTGGCATAGTAAATGGGTTAATGACTACGGTACATGCTTACACCAATGACCAGAATACACAAGACGCTCCGCATCCAAAAGGCGACCTGAGGAGAGCACGGGCTGCTGCTCAAAACATCGTACCTAATTCAACCGGTGCTGCCAAAGCAATTGGACTGGTATTGCCTAGTCTGAAAGGCAAACTGGATGGCTCTGCCCAACGCGTCCCTACTCTTACCGGTTCATTAACTGAAGTAACCGCTATCCTCAATAAAAAAGTAACAGCAGAAGAAATCAATACTGCAATGAAAGCAGCTGCCAATGAATCTTTTGGATATACGGAAGATCAAATTGTAAGCTCTGATGTAATTGGAATGTCCTTCGGCTCCTTATTCGATGCAACCCAAACAAAAGTGCAAAATGTTGGGGATACTCAATTGGTACGTACGGTAGCATGGTATGACAATGAAATGAGCTATGTGAGCCAATTAGTAAGAACACTTCATTATTTCGCAAGT
>CAYNIG010000116.1:0-13428 GCA_964396995.1 uncultured Saprospiraceae bacterium
TCACATAAGATCATTGATAATTCGAATTGATTGGTGTAGAATACAGCTAATTTAGTCGAATAGATATTGAAAAACATACCTTATTCATGCATATTTGTAAAAAATAGTATCGATGGAAGAATTTTCTGATCAGGAAAAAGACATACATGACAATGAAGCCAATTCAGTGATTCGAAATCACTTGGTTTGGGCCATGGGTGCAGGGTTTATACCGGTACCGGTAGCAGATTTTTTTGCAGTGGGTGCCATACAACTCGATATGGTACGACAATTATGCAGAGTGTATGATCTGGAGTTTAAAGAATCCGAAGGTAAAGCCATCATTACTTCACTGACCTCTTCAGGTCTTGCCCGATTGGCAGCACGCACGGTTGTAAAATTTATACCCGGAGCTGGAAGTTTCATTGGCGGTATGGCGGTATCCATCATGTCCGGAGCATCCACCTATGCCTTGGGCCATGCATTTAAGAAGCATTTTGAGACTGGTGGTACCTTTCTTGATTTTGACCTGAGCAGGTTAAAAAGGGTGTACGATGAAATGTTTGAAAAAGGAAAACAGGTAGCTACTGAAATCAGAGAAGAAGAAAAAAAACAAGTGGAAGTGGTCACCGAATCAAAAGCTCGTTCTTCATCAGAAATCATAAATAAAATTTCTGAACTTGGTCAACTTAAAGAAAGGGGACTGATTACAGAACCTGAATTTATGAAGATGAAAGAGAAATTACTAAACGAATTATAGAACTTAGAAAACCCTCAGGCAATGGCCATATGTAGCATCATTGCTTGTTTGATAATTTTAATACTTTCGGTTAGCTGATCCTCATTTATAATCAATGGGGGAGCAAGCCGGATTATGTTTCCGCGGGTAGGTTTAGCTAACAATCCTTGTTTGGACATCTGTATACAAAGATTCCAGGCTGCATTTCCCTCCGGATCGTTATCTATTTCAATAGCATGCAACAAACCCTTTCCTCTGGTTTCCACTATCCAGGGAGCATCTGTTTTTAATTCATTCAGTTCTTTACTCAAAAGGTTACCCATTTTCGTAGCATTTTCCGGTAATTTTTCTTCCATGATTACTTCGAGTGCAGTGATTCCGACCCTAGCTGCGAGCGGATTGCCTCCATATGTAGAGCCATGTTGGCCAGGTTTTATCACCTCCATTATATTTTTATCAGCTAAAACCACGGAAATAGGTATTAACCCCCCGGATAGGGCCTTACCCAGAAGTACCACATCAGGTCGCACATTTTCATGCATACAAGCCAATAATTTTCCAGTTCGTCCCAGTCCTGTTTGGATTTCATCGGCCACAATCAAAACATCATGTTTTTTGCACAATGCCGATAATGATTTAAGAAAACCTGTCGGGGGGATGATCACTCCAGCTTCGCCCTGGATGGGTTCAATTATGATTGCAGCAATGTTCTTATCCGATTCTATTATTTCTGTAAAGGTTTCCAGATCTCCATAGGGTGCAATAAGTATTCCGGGCAAATAGGGCCCAAATCCTCCTGTACTACTCGTTTCAGTAGAGGCAGATATAGCACCCATAGTCCTTCCATGAAAGTTCGATTCAAAGAATACAATTTTAGCATTGTTGGGTTTAATGCCTTTTACTTCGTAAGCCCATTTCCGCGAAAGTTTAATCGCCGTTTCTATTGCTTCCGCCCCGGTATTCATCGGCAAGGCCATATCGTATCCAAATAGGTGGTGTAGTTTTTCTTCAAATAAACCCAACTGGTCATTATAAAAAGCCCTGGAGGTGAGCGTCAATAATTTGGATTGTTCAATCAATGCATCTACTATTTTGGGATGACAGTGACCTTGATTTACGGCAGAGTAGGCCGATAGGAAGTCAATGTATTTCTTTCCCTCGGTATCCCATACATAAACCCCCTCACCTTTGTGCAGGACTACGGGTAAAGGATGATAATTATGAGCACCGTATTTATTTTCAAGTGAAATATATTCCTGAGTAGTCATACCTGGTATTTTTTTGGCAAAGATAATGGCGATTGACTTTACATTTAATTCTGAGAAAGTGCTAGTAACTTTTTATGAATGGCAACTACCTGTGGTATAACCGCTTGTATTCCATCATTAAAGATTATAAAATCCGCCTTTTTGACTTTTTCTTCATTAGGCCATTGATTTTTCATACGCGCAGTTATATTTTCAATTGAGGTATTGTCGCGCAATTGTACCCGATGCATTCTGATTTCTACCGGCGCATCCACTACTATTATTTTATTAAGGAAATGTGCTGATCCGGATTCAAAAAGTAAGGCGGCCTCTTTTATCGCATAGGGATATTTATTTCCTTTTTTTAGTTTATCAAACCATAGCTCACTGTCTTGCAAAACTGCCGGATGTATCAGCTTTTCCAATTTTTCTTTTAGATCAGGATTGGCAAAGATGGATTTTGATACAAATGCCCGGTTGTACTTCCCCTGCTGAGTGTAGGCTTCATCCCCTAATAATTTTTTTATATTTTGAATGAGTACTGGATTGTTTTCGCACAACCATTTGGCTTTTTCATCGGCAACATATACAGGAATACGTAATAATTTAAACAAATTACAGGCAAATGATTTGCCTGTTCCGATTCCACCCGTAATGCCCACTTTTAACATCCTAAATTAATTTACTTACTGGATTATAATAATTTCTGTAAACCATTTTAGTTACCAAAATGGTGAAGGTGAAATGCATCGTGACCTGTGTTAAAAAAAACAATCTAAAGTATCCAAAACTAATTAAAATATTTTAAATCCTGGCTATCTCAGAATGGCATAATCACCCGGTACTCAATACTGGTCTTTAGAGAGAAAACGTATTTTAATTTCTTCATTCCATTGGGCTTTTAAGGAAAGCTCATAAATACTCTCTATTACCTTGTCGGCTTTAGAAATGGGAAATGCAATCGCCGCTTTTATGGACTCAGTGTATGTTTTTAATTCAATCCGGCCTTGCAATATTTTTATGCAGGATTCAACAAATTTTTCAGAGCTATACTTGTATTCAAACTCAAAATAAGATTTTCTCATTATAGAGACTATGGTGGCATTGGAAAGGGCGATTTCGGCAGCTGATTTATACGCATTACCCAGTCCTGAAGCTCCTAAAAGTGTTCCACCAAAATACCTTACTACGGTGATCAAAGTATTTTCGAGATCATGTTTAATTAATTGACCCAAAATAGGTCTGCCCGCTGTGCCTGAGGGCTCGCCGTCGTCATTGATTCTATGGTATTCCCGGTCGGGCCCAAATCGGTATCCATAACAAATATGCCTGGCTTTGGGATGTGCCTTTTTTGAATCTGACAATATGGTTTTTACCTGTGACTCACTATGAATAGGGTATACCTGTGCAATAAATGAACTACCTTTTTCTTTATAAATACCGGTCGCCGGGTGACCGACTGTACTAAAGAAATCATGGGAAAGCATGGGTTGTTATTTTGGACCAGAAAAATTTAATGATAAGAATAATAATTTAAAGCCTAAAAGTAAATATTAATAAAAAGTTCGATTTTTAGGCACTTTCTGCGTAAAATTTTGCTTGTATTCATTATTTAATGAATATTCCTGCTAATTTGCAAGAATGATTTTAGTAATTCACGGCACCAATCGTACAGCTAGTCAAAGCAAACCGGTTAGTGATTTTGTTCAATCTTTTTTAAATGAACATTACCCGGAAGAAGTAAACATCCTTGACCAGAGTCATATTCCAATTCAGGCTTTTGAATCTTCCAATATGTACCATTCGGAACAGATCAGTGCGGATATCAGAAAAATCCAGGATGAATACATGATACCTGCATCCAAAATGGTCTTCATTTCACCGGAATACAATGGTAGTTTTCCGGGTATTCTTAAACTATTTATAGATGCCTGCAGTATTTCACAATCAAAAGAAACCTTTTATCATAAAAAAGCATTGCTGATCGGTGTGGCGTCTGGCAGGGCTGGAAACCTGAGGGGTATGGAACATTTAACGGGGATATTAATGTATATGAATATGGTAATCTATCCTAACAAACTGCCTATTTCCAGGATAGAAACATTATTGGATCAGAATAATACATTGAATGATGTAAATACCATTAAATCCATCCAAAATTTATTAAAAGAATTTTTACTTTTTTAAACCCGGCTATTTGTAATTATTATCCGTTTAGATAATCTGCCAGGGTAGAGCTTGATTGTACCATAAATCTATTTTTCTCATCTTTATGGATTAGGGCAACTTCGTGTGCCGCATCATGTTCGAAAAATAGGGCAATTTGCTCATCAGCCAGGCGCTTCAACACAGCAGTCTTTTCTGTTAACGTAAGTAGGGGTTGCATATCGTAGGCCATAATGTAGGGTAGAGGTATATGGTGAACAGAAGGAAAAAGATCAGCACCAAAAAGAATTTTTTTATTTTTTGAAATATGTATAATGGGCAAAAGCATGCCTTCTGAATGTCCGGAAACTTTTACAAATTCAATGTATTCAAAAGGAGACCGGTTTTCATCGATAAATTTTATTCTTTCCGATAACGCAGATAGATTTTCTTTTAAAAACGATGCTTTTTCCCTGGCATTAGGATTATTTGCTAATTTCCATTGAGTTTCATGCACCCATATTTCAGCACTTGAAAATGGACTGTACAGGTCTCCTTGCTTGTTTTGAAGGAAAACACCGCCGCAATGATCAAAATGCAAATGACTTAAAATAACATCGGAAATGGAATGTGGATCTATACCTGCTTCTATTAAAGCTTCATCTATAAGCCTGGTACCGGCAGGTTCATAATAATTAAAGAATTTTTCATCCTGTTTGTTTCCCATGCCGGTGTCAATCAGGATCTTTTTATCTCCATACTCAACATAAAGACACCTCAGGGCCCAGGTGCATAAATTATTTTCATCCGGTTCTATCAGTTTTCGCCATATTCGTTTGGGTACTACTCCAAACATTGCACCCCCATCCAATTTAAATGTTCCAGCCAGAATAGATTTTACGATCATAACCTGTCGACAAATAATGCCATTTGCATGGCTGTATAAGCGGCTTCAGAACCTTTATTTCCCTTTGTACCGCCGGCCCGCTGATGGGCTTGTTCTTCATTGTTTGTAGTCAGTACACCAAAGATCACCGGCACTTTATATCCCACATTTAATTGCATTATACCTTGTGAAACCGCTTCACAGATATAGATATCGTGCGGGGTATCACCTTTAATTACGCAACCTAAACAAATTACGGCATGTACTGATTCGGATTTTATAACCCGTTTGGCCGCATGCACCAATTCAAAGGCGCCGGGCACAGTATATACTTTAATATTGCTTTTTTTTACTTTATGTGCTGTAAGGGTTTTCATTGCCCCCACTTCTAATTTTTCAGTAATGTCCCGATTCCATGCCGTATTGATAATCGCAAATGAGTAGTCACTCATGTCAGGTAATTTAGGCAAGGCAGATTCAACTAGATTTGTTTGTTTACTCATGGTAAAAAATTTTATCAAAGATCGGATTTATTTGGATTTAAATTGTTCCAATCCCAGAGGACTATATTCCACTCTTCGTCCTGTTTAATATACGTGTGTATTATTTTGAATCCGACTTTGGCATGTGCATGCAATGAACGGGTATTTTGGCTTGAAATTTCGGTGACACAAAATTGATATTTGCCATTTAATTCTTTCATCTTATCATATAACCTGCTCATCAAGCCAAGGCCTCTGAAATTTTTATTTACACATACCTGACCACAAATCAGATAACTGGGCTCTTCCAGGTGCACCCATTGCGGAAGTAAACTATCTATCAGGGTCAAAAGTCTCTGCAGTTCCGGCACCTGATCTTTAAATTTTTTATCCATACATATGGCATACCCGGCCAACTCGTGATCCGTCAATGCCACTACAGCCGGCTCGGTATCACAGACTGCTTGTAAAGCTTCTTTTTTATGATGTACATAAACAAAACCCTGTTCTTTTGCCTCGGTTGATGATAGGTTCTGTCTAAGATTTAAAGCCTGTAAATCAAGTATTTGTCCGACTACGACCGGGTCATTGGAAAATTCAAATCTTAATCTTTCTTCCATTTTTGTCAAAGATAAAATTATTCAGAGATAGCATTTCGTTGGTTATAAAAATTATTAATGCTCATGATTAATACTTATTTTTGCACTGCGGCTTCGTAGTTCAATGGATAGAATACCTGAATTCGGATCAGGTGGTAGGGGTTCGATTCCCTTCGAAGCTACTGATAAAAAGTTTTTAAGCCTTGGCGAATTTTATTCGCAAGGCTTTTTTGTATGGTTAAATAATTGTTATTCGCAATTTTTACCAATTCATTCAAAGTAATTTTCTTTCTTTTTGCGAAATCTCAATTTAAATTGATAATGAAATATGCATTTTGGTTAATCTGGATAGCAAACACGATTTGTTTGGCTCAGTCCAATATTTTCCTCGATTCAGAGCTGGGTAAACTTATTGCTGAACCCGTATCCGATACTTTTATGGTTCCCTATGGACTGGTTTTTTTGCCCAATGGTAATATGTTGGTCTCCGATCGGTTTTATGGAACAATGTACACGTTGAATCCACTTACAAAAAAAAGGACATTAATCAAAAACTTACCTAAAGTATCAGGGCAGGCATTTGGGGGAATGATGGACATCGCACTACACCCGGATTACAAAAAAAACGGGTGGATTTACTTTAACTACACTATTAAAAAGGACTCATTGTATACCATGGTGCTCGACCGGGCCAGAATTAAAGCTAATATAATGGTCGATCGTCAGAGATTGTTTCAGGCATCGCCCGGGTACATAGAGGAAGGACATTTTGGAAGCAGTATAGCAGTAAAGGATGGATTTGTTTACTTTTCAATGGGAGATTTCTATGAATTAAAGGATTCAGCTCAATCCCTGAGTAATCATTTGGGTAAAATATTGAGATTGCATGATGATGGGAGGGTACCGGGTGACAATCCATTTGTAGGTAATCGAGGGGCAAAGCCAGAAATCTGGAGTTTAGGTCACAGAAATCCCCAGGGGCTTGCATTTTACCCCGGCACAAATCTATTATACGAACATGAACATGGCCCAAAAGGAGGCGATGAAATAAATCTCATACAACCAGGAAAAAATTATGGATGGCCGATAATATGTCATGGCAAGGATTACGATGGCCAGCCAATAGGCGAGGGTATAAAGGAAAAAAAAGGCCTGGAACAACCGCTTTATTTTTATGTGCCTTCTATAGCTCCATGTGGCATCAGTTTTTATACAGGATCTGTATTTCCTCAATGGAAAAACAGCCTTTTTATCGGAGCAATGGCTTTAAAACATGTAAATAGAGTTGAAATTGAAAACGGTAAGGTGATACATGAAGAAAGATTGTTTACAGATCAGAAATGGAGAGTGCGGTCAATTAAAGAAGGGCCGGATGGTTTTCTGTATATTGGGGTAGATAAAGGATCTATATTGAGAATAAGGCCGGCAAACACTATTATTAAAAATATGAATATAATATATGAATCCAGACATTTCATTGTGGAAGTGCCTTCCTTTCCATTAATCGATAGGGCAGATGGTGGTCATATCGTTATCAATCCAAAAGTTCGGGTATCCGATCTGCCCTCTTTGACAAATGTTCAGGCTATCGAACTAATGCAATTGATTCGAGTTGCCGGAAAAGCAATGGAAATAACCATGAATAAACAGG
This sequence comes from uncultured Saprospiraceae bacterium, assembly GCA_964396995.1. Taxonomy (GTDB): domain Bacteria; phylum Bacteroidota; class Bacteroidia; order Chitinophagales; family Saprospiraceae; genus JADJLQ01. The sequence goes on from CAYNIG010000116.1 coordinate 7,729, forward strand.
GAGTTGACATAGGACGGATAAATTATCAGGACAATGGAAATTGGGGTGTTTTTTTACCTGAAGGACCGTATCAGCATTTTCATATTTATGGCAGGGCTAAAAGCGCTAAGAAACAACCCTATGGGCAATCTTTGTTTTTTCCTCATAAAAATGAAAATCCTGATTTTTATAAAGACAATCTACCTCTGACACCAGAAGATATCATTGCGATCAGGAATCAAATGGAGGAATTGGTAAAGCAGAAAGAATATCGATTCAGTGATTCTTAGAATCAGGATTCGTAATCTGCATTGAAAAATTTGGATTGAATCACCTTGAGCTGCTTGTTCACCCTATTGGTAATTATGTAATCAAAGTAAAAACTAAAAGGTATGAACCGGCAAATGCGATTGATGTTTTTCATATTTATTATTTCGATCCATATTACATCAGCTCAGGAGTGGATTTGGCAATCAATAAAAACAGGTAATTATCTTCCCGGGTACAAGACCATTACCATAAAAAGTTTTCAACGGCCCTACACATTAAATCCTCTTTCACCAAGAATAGTACCCTTACATATCTGGTATCCATCCCAATCCGGATCGAAATCGGGAATGAAATTTATTGATTATGTAAAGTCGGATAAAAATATAACCTGGGCAGGGGAAGATGCCTTTAAAATGATATATAATTGGACGGCTCAATATATAGATACCTCAAAGGTGGATGAAGCGGCCAGAAGATTAACATTAATACGAACTGATGCAATACTGAACGCAAAAATGGGACCTGGAAAATTTCCAGTTATATTGATGGGAAATGGACTTACATCACCTGGTTTTATTTATTCACTGATGGCCGAATATTTTGCTAGCCATGGGTATATAGTAGTTGCCTATCCGAGCCTTCCTGAGAACTCCATATCCGGGTTTGGGTTTAATCAAAGAGGAATACTAAATCAAATCAGCGATATAGAGCTCGTCTATAACGAAATAGCCAAATGGTCATTTTGTGATAAAGAAAATATGGCATTGATTGCATGGAGTATTGGAGGAGCTTCACAAATTCTGTATCAAATGAAACACAAAATTGCAAAAGCAGTCGTGTCCATGGATGCTGCCTCACAATACGCCTATGGAAAAGATTTGATTGTAAATTCGGTATATTATGACAGTACTCCATTTAGTACACCGTTTTTAAATCTTACAGCAGCTGGTCCTGCAGGATATGTAGTACCACGAAATGACTTTTTCTTTGATTCATTGGCTATTCATAAAAAACAAATAATTTGTTCTGCTCTTTCCCACAGTCATTTTGTTGCTTTCAATCAGTATTTAATGTTGTTGAATCAGACAGATATCAAATTGAAAGCATCGTATGAGAAAATGTGTGAAACAATCAGATTGTTTTTGGATTTTACCTTGTTGGGAAATAGGGATTCACGAAATAGGATAAGCACTTTACCATCCCTGATAGATTAATTTGTTTTATGTACCGGGCTGAGCCAACCCGGTATTGGTTTATATTTTTCCAGGGGATTGATGTTTTGCTTAGAATTTTTTAATCTGTACTTTTGCAATTCTTTTGTCACCATCTACTATAAATCCACTTTATTTTATCATCCTCATCATTTTGTTCTGGGCGTGCAAGACAAGAACGGTAAAGCCAGATCCCGGTCCGACAGATACCAAGGCTGATACCATTACCATTGTAAAAAAATTTTGCGGTACTGCTTGTCATTTGTTACCGGAACCATATTTATTGGATAAAAAATCGTGGGCGGAAAAGGTATTGCCCAATATGGGTTGTCGATTGGGTATCAAAACTGAGGGGTATAACCCATACGGACAATATGGGATGGAAGAGGTAGTAGAGATGGAAATGCGAAATGTGTATCCCAATTCACCAATGGTTTCAAAAAATGATTGGTCCAAAATCCTGGCCTATTTTGATTCTTTTAGTCCGGATAGTATTGCTGTACCCAAAATAGATTTCAAGAAATTAATTCAGTTTCAAGTCATTCCATACGGAGTTAAAATTGGAGGTCCTACCGTTACCCTTTTGACACATGATAGTATTGCCGGTAAGATTCACGTAGGCCTGGAAAACGGAATCATATATTCATTTAACCAGGATTTGGATTTGGGACACCCGGATACAATTGCTATTGGAAAAACACCGCTTGGCCTTTTAAACGTAAATAATTCTGATTACATCCTCGCACTTACAAACATGTATCCTTCTGAAAAACATAAAGGAAGTATAATCAAAATAGATAAGGAGAAAACAAAGTCAATTTTGGTGAAGAATTTACACAGACCAGTGTATATGACTTTTTACACGGATCAGTTGAATGATAATTTCGTTGTTTCTGAATTTGGTTTTGAATCTGGAAGTTTGTCTACATACAAATTGGAAAGTGATATTTTGGTTGAACGGCAGGATTTGATACCTATGGCAGGTTGTATAAAAACCATTTTAACTGATATAGATGGAGATAATACAAAAGAACTGATCGCACTTATGGCTCAAGGCCAGGAAAGAGTAGTGATATTTAAAAAAAGTGAAAAAGGATGGGCCAATCCAGCTACTGTCCTTTCCTTTCCACCGGTTTACGGAGTATGTGATATAGACATTGCCGATATGAATAGCGATGGGCGCCCTGATATGGTTATTTCAAATGGGGACAATGCTGACTATTCTATAATATCCAAACCATTTCACGGCATCAGGGTTTACCTCAACCAGGGTAATCTGCAATTTACACTGGCAGAATTTATTCCCTATCCCAATATTTTACATTCAGCTATAGCCGATTTTGACCAGGATGGAGATTTTGATATTGCGGCAACTGCTTTTTTCTCGCATGCTATGGAACAACGATATCCGGGGTTTATCTATTTTGAGCATTTGGGTGATAAATTTGTACCCTATTCCTTTCCGGACTCAAATCGAGGCAAATGGATGACGATTGAAATTTTGGATTTGGATCAGGATGGGGATCAGGATATCTTTATGGGATCGTTTTTATTAAATAATTTTATGGTCGAAGGGAGCAGAGAGGAATTAAAAAAATTTGCTCTTGTTTTACTTAAAAATACAACAAAGTGATATGATTTCAGTAGCCGGACTGGATGACATTCCTGCAATATTGTCCATTGTAAATAAAGCTTATAGAGGTGAGGATTCCAAGAAAGGCTGGACTACTGAAGCTTTGTTAATCGAAGGAGATAAAAGAACGGACGAAAAAGATATTGAAGAATTAATTAATAATGAAAATTCCTGGATATTAAAATACACCTTAGACAATAAAATAGTAGCCAATGTAAATTTGCAAAAGCAAGGTGATGCACTATACCTGGGCATGTTTAGTGTGGATCCTGAAATGCAGGGAATGGGCATTGGGAAAAAAATATTGTTGGCCGCAGATGAGTTTGCCAAAGAGAAAGGTTGCAAAAAAATTACCATGTCCGTAATTTCAGTCAGAGAGGAATTGATAGCCTGGTATATAAAAAATGGTTATGCTCACACTGGTCTTGAAAAGCCTTTTCCTACCGAAAATAAATTTGGCAGACCAGTGATGCCGTTAAAATTCATTATCCTGGAAAAACAAATAACTTAGCCTGTTTAGATTTATTTTAGGCCTTTGGCAGAATTAGAATGGGCTAATATTGCATGCCGAGGGAATTCGATTTTTTTGCTTTATAAGCTTGTTGTGCGCAATCCAGGAAATTTTGATACCCCATGATACTGCTATGGTATCCTCTTGCGGGTATTAATGTCTGTTGATCTATGGGATCTACCGGTACATAAAGTGGCTGTGAATTTTGCTGAAAATTCAGAATTTGAAAATCTTCCCATTTGTTTCCAATATTTCTCAATTTTTTGCCCCTTGATTCAGAATAGAGCGGAGGCAGTATAGGCGTCTCATCATCACAGTACAAGGATACCAATACAAAATCTTCACTTAGTTTTTTTCTGACTTTTTCATCCACCCAGATATGCTCTTCGGTTTTTCTGCAATTTACACAACCATATCCGGTAAAATCCAGTAGTACGGGCTTATTTACTTCTTTGGCATAGGCCACGCCCTCAAAATAATCTTTAAAACAGTCAATATTATTAGCACATTTACCAAATGACGGAAATCTTGATTTAATGCTTTCATCTGCACCAGGTAAGGGTTTGAAAAAATTGTAATAGGCTGGAGGAGCGAGCCCACTCAGTATGGATAGGGAATGGTATGAACTTGTTTTTTCATTAGTAAAGAACCCTGTACATAAATATATTGTCCATATAGAAAAGGCACTTGCTATTATTTTTCTTCCAGGAGATAATTTTTTGACCGGACTATCATGGGGAAATTTAAACAAACCAAATAGATAGGCAGCGGTCAATCCAAAAAGTAAGATCCATATAGCCATAAATAATTCGTACCTGAGGAAGCCCCAATGCGAAGTCATATCAGACACTGATAAAAATTTAAATGCCAGTGCCAACTCGATAAAACCAAGCACCACTTTTACACTATTCATCCAACTTCCTGATTTAGGCAGCGTTTGCAACCAGGCAGGAAAAGCAGCAAAAAGTCCAAATGGTAATGCCAAGGCTAAAGAAAAACCAAGCATGACAATAGATGGTCCTATTTTAGAGGTTGCCGATTGTACCAGGGCAGTACCGATGATGGGGCCGGTACATGAAAAGGATACGATCGCTAAGGTAAAGGCCATAAAAAAGATTCCGATCAGATTCCCATTTCTTCCCATCGCATCTGTTTTCGTACTCCAGCTGCTGGGCAAAGTGATTTCATAGTACCCAAAAAAGGAGAAAGCAAACACGACAAATATGGCAAAGAAGGCAAGATTTGCCCATGGATTTGTAGATAGATCGTTTAAGGCAGTGGCACCGAACAGAGTAGTGATCAGCAAACCAATGGCTACATAAATAAATATTATAGATAATCCATATAAAATTCCATTCCGGATGCCGGTCGCTCTGTCCCTGCTGCTTTTAGTAAAGTAACTTACGGTCAGTGGAATCAAAGGAAATACACAAGGAGTAAGTAAGGCCAGCAATCCTCCCAGGAAACCAAATAAAAAGGTCCAAAGATGAGATGTGCTGATTTGTTTTTCTTCAGTACTGCATTCGCTTTTTACATTACCATAGCTCGATTGAAGACTGGGTATTACCTGATCAATGGTTGCTTTATTTCCCGTAGAAGAATTGGATTCAGTTTCAGCATCGATTACATTAGGGGTAGGTGAGGTGCCCGGTATAAAAAATGTAAATTCGTAATCAAAAGGAGTGCAAGCCCTGTCATCACAGACATTGCCAGATGCGTAACCAATCACGGATGAAATTGGCCTGGCAAGCTCAATTATTTGAGAGAATGAAGCAGAATCCGTAATTTTTACCACCTTTTCATCAAAGACGGGATCATATACGGTTTTGATATTTCCAGATTCTTGGTTTTTCCCTATAAACTTTATCCCGGAGGAATCTTCAAAAATAAATTCTGTAGGAAGCACGGTAGAATTAGGTATTTGATACTGACTATAAGTACCATAGTTTTGGTCCACTTTTACTCTCCAGGTAAGTTTATATTGCAGGTCGGTAATCTTTTCTATTTCATGAGTCCAGTGAATAGGTTTATACTCTGCAGTACCCGGTAACTGAAAAAATGCAAATAATAATATAAATAGATTCATTTGATACTTT
>CAYNIG010000117.1:0-13223 GCA_964396995.1 uncultured Saprospiraceae bacterium
ATAAATAGTTTTCTTTAACATTTGATCGCCATGAAACGTTTTTCAATGAAATCAGTACAAAAATCAGAAATTAGCAGCTCTAAGCGAAATATTTCTATATAATTTTTTTTAATATGTTTTTGCGAGGTCTACTATTTTTAATATTCAGTATGATGTACCTATCGTGCTGTGGCCAGCAAGAACTAAGATTTGGCACGGGTGCCTTTTTTGGATATAATTTATCCCAAATCGACGGAGACGATATGCAAGGATACGATCTTCCCGGGATCAATTTTGGTATCAGGGGTATTGCTTATTTAATGCCAAAATTAGAATTTCACACTGAACTGAGCTATTCTCAGCAAGGCAGTCAATCAAAAAATTACAATGATAACATCAAAGCAGGCAGACAGCTGAAACTTGACTACGGTGGCATCACCGGAATAATAGCTATAAATGATTGGTTTCATCCGGTAAAAGAATATTACAGGTTCCAATTGACAGCAGGTACATCCCTGAAAAGAGTAGTCAGGACAAGTATAAAAGACGAATCACGATCCAACATAAGATCAACCAATTTTAATGATGTATTTCCTTATTTAGAATCTACGGATTTCGCCATGATCTTGGGAGCTAATTTTCTGTTGGCCAGAAAGTTAGGTCTTTCATTCAGATACAACAGGTCTTTAAATAAAATACTGGATGCAGATAAAGTCCAGATGTATTTTGAAAAAAAACAGCTGTACTCTATGAAGGGTTATTTTCTATCCGCTAATGTGTTTTATCACTTTTAATAAAGTTACTCTTTTTCTACTGCCTTGGTCTGAATCGTTTCCAGTTTTTTAAATAACGCGTCCACTCTATACATTTCATCCAGTGTGTCATCAATAAAATATTCCAAAGCAGGCATGCGACGAAGATGCTTCTTCAATCTTGAATACATGACTTGTTTCAGACGATGGTCATGCTCACGGATCAATGCTATGACCGCATCCTTTTCTTCGGTGTTGTAGATACTGAGATAGATTCGGGCAAGCTGAAGATCGGAAGCCACTTTGACAGATCCTACGGTGACCAATGGTTGTTTTCCATATATGTATAAGCCTTCCTGCTGCAAGACGAATGAAAAATTTCTGAGAATGAGCTCGGCTACCTGTTGTTGTCTTTTAGATTCCATGAGATTAGTCTGTAAATTATGAATGCCACAAAGATACAGGAAATATAAACTGTCTCCTGGAATACAAGTTTCCGGGTATCTCTTTCATTTTCTTATTTTTGCGCCTCATATTCAATAAAAAGATGACTTCCAAAGAGATTAGACAACATTTTCTTGATTTTTTTAAATCAAAGCAGCATTTTATAGAGAGTTCTGCACCAATAGTGAACAAAAATGATCCTTCACTTTTGTTCACCAATGCAGGCATGAACCAATTTAAAGACCTGTTTTTGGGAAATAAGCCAGTATTGTATCCCCGGATTGCGGACACTCAAAAATGTTTGCGTGTATCGGGCAAACATAACGATCTCGAAGAAGTTGGTTTAGATGGTTACCATCATACTATGTTTGAAATGCTGGGTAATTGGTCGTTTGGCGATTATTTTAAAAAAGAGGCAATCGACTGGGCCTGGGAGTTACTGACCAAAGTATATGGAATTGATCCTGATAGAATGTATGCCAGTATATTTACCGGTGATACAAAAGAAAATCTGACCCGTGACCTGGAGGCCGCTGATTTTTGGAGGCAACATCTTCCTGAGGATCGCATCATACTTGGATCCAAAAAAGATAATTTTTGGGAAATGGGTGATACCGGGCCATGTGGTCCCTGTTCTGAAATACACGTAGACATACGGTCAGCGGAGGATAGAAAAAAAATACCTGGTAAAGAATTAGTAAATCAGGGTCATCCATTGGTAATTGAAATATGGAACCTGGTATTCATTCAATTTAATAGAAAAGCAGACGGATCGCTGGAAGAACTACCTGCGAAACATGTAGATACAGGGATGGGTTTTGAACGACTTTGTATGGTTCTGCAGGGCAAATCGGCTTCTTATGATACGGATGTTTTCAGCACCCTGATCGCTTTTACAGAAAAACACAGCGGTATAAAATACAATAATCAATATACTGCCAGTGCTAAATCGGATATGGCCATGCGGGTATTAGCAGACCATATCAGAGCAGTCTCGTTTACCATAGCTGACGGAGAACTCCCAAGCAATAGTGGCGCAGGATATGTTATTCGCAGGATATTGAGGAGGGCTGTGCGATATTATTATACGTTTCTCAATATAAAACAACCTTTCTTTTATAAACTGGTTGGTGTATTAGCTTCCTATTTTGAAGGAGTATTTCCGGAATTAATACAGCAAAAAGATTTTGTAGCCAAAGTCATAGAAGAAGAGGAAAAAGCTTTCTTACGCACTTTAGATGCCGGCCTTAAAAGGCTTGATGCACTTATCTATTCAGGAGAAAAAATCAGTGGCACTGCTGCATTTGAACTTTTTGATACCTATGGTTTTCCATTCGATCTGACCCGGCTGATCTGCAGTGAACGAAATACCGAAGTGGATGAAAAAGGATTCCAAATAGAATTGGAAAAACAAAAGGCACGATCAAGAGCAGCCGCAATAACTGAAACAGGTGATTGGGTAATAATTAAAGAAGGACAAACTAAATTTGTAGGTTACGATCAGCATGAATCGGAGGGAGTGCATATTCTAAAATACAGAAGTGTAAAATCGAAAGATAAAACCGAGCATCAGCTGATCCTGGACATCACTCCATTCTATGCAGAAGGTGGGGGACAAGTAGGAGATATCGGTATATTGCAGACACCTCATGAAACATTGAGGATCACGAATACAAAAAAAGAAATAGACCAGGTATTGCACTATGTGGATGCATTGCCGTCAGATCCGGAGGCATCGTTCTATGCTGCAATAGATAGTGACAGGAGAAACCTAATAGAGAACAATCACAGTGCCACCCATCTTTTACATGCCGCTCTCAGAAAAGTATTGGGTGATCATGTGCATCAAAAAGGATCCCTGGTCAATGATCAGTATCTCCGATTTGATTTTTCCCATTTTCAAAAACTAAGTGATGAAGAAATCGAGAAAATAGAACAAATAGTCAACCAGAAAATTCGGGAAAATATAATGCTCGATGAAAAAAGGAGTATACCTATAGCCGAAGCTCAACAGGCCGGTGCGATGATGTTATTTGGAGAAAAATATGGTGAAAAAGTGAGGATGATTACTTTCGACCCAAGCTATTCGAGAGAGCTGTGCGGCGGATGTCATGTAACCAGCACCGGGAAAATTGGTTTGTTGAAAATATCGAGTGAGAGTGCCGTAGCAGCCGGTGTGCGTCGCATTGAAGCCATCACGGCCAACGCAGTAGAGAAATATATAGAAGCCCGCGAAAAATTACTTGCTGATATCAAACAATTATTAAAAAATCCAAAAGATGTTTTGCTGACATTAAACCAATTGATTGAAGAAAATAAAAATTTGAAATCGCAGCTCAGTATTTACCAGGAAAAAGAAATAGCAGATCTTAAGGTAAAACTAAAGGCGAACAGCAAAATGCATGATGGTATAAATTATATCATAGCTAACCTGGGCAATATAGAAGAAAAAGATGCCAAGTCATTGTCCTTCCAGCTGGAAAAAGAAATGGGTATTGCCTACATCCTATTCGGATTTGTACAGGGTGGAAAGCCTATGCTGATGCTTCATCTTTCCGGTGAATTAGTTGAAAAAGGGCTGAATGCAGTGCAAATAATAAAAGGTCTTGCAAAACATATACAAGGTGGTGGAGGTGGACAACCGTTTTTTGCTACTGCGGGTGGTAAATGGATAGAAGGAATAGATCATGCCCTTACTGAAGGAAAGACTGCCGGTTAAACTAAGGGCCCCTCTTATTTTCTTTTCTCTTTAAAAAAACGCTGGAGTAAGATTCGTGCATCTTCTTCCATCAGACCGTATTCAAGCTTTGTTTTGGGGTGCAAAATTTCTTTGCCGTATTTCATAAATCCATATTTATCATCTGCAGCCCCGTAAATTATTTTCCCCATTTGAGTCCACCGCAAAGCACCGGCACACATTACACAAGGTTCAAGTGTGACATAGAGGGTACATTCATCCAGATATTTAGATCCTAGAAATTCGCAAGCAGCCGATATAGCTATCATTTCTGCATGAGCAGTGACATCACGAAGATGTTCAGTCTGGTTATAACCACGGCCAATAATTCTATCATCACACACAATAACAGCTCCAACCGGTACTTCATCACTTTCAAATGCAAGCATGGCTTGTTCCATGGCCCGTTCCATAAAATAGGTAGACTCCATACTTTACCAATTTAGAATAGAGGGAAAGAAAGTCGCCCAAATTAGTTTTTATAATATTTATCTAATAACTTATATCTTTCCTCTAACATGGAATTTTTAAACATGGACTCCGTATTTAATATCATTACAGGAGTACTATCATCGTCGGCTTTCATCCTTGGCCATTCAGGAAGGCCCGAACCATTTGGATTGCCGGTTTTGATGAAGTTAGCAAAATAATTCATCATTGTTTCAGACACTTTGTAATCTTCTTTGGTCCAAGCAAATGTTTTTACCAAATCGAGATTGCCCATGCAATATTCTATTTCACATGCGTGCGGTGCTCCGGAAGCTAATGCGGCCTGCGGATTGTCCACCGGAGCCGGACGAGGTTTTGAATATAAATATCGGTAAGTAGGTTGTTGTGAATAATTGCGATGCAAGTCAAGCCACTTCCATGTGCTGTAAGATATAAACCGATCCGAAGCCAGTGCAGTAGCAGATTCAGCTATTTCCTGATCTGTACTGTGCGGATACAATTTCAAAATATCAACGTGGTGTTCAGGAAATGCCTGCTTTACTTTATTTATAAAATTTTCGGAAGTATATGAAGCACCCTGCATAAAAGCTCCACCCGGTATCTCAGCATTATTCCAGCCTGCTAATAAAGGCACCTTTGAAAATTGATTGGACTTGTATAATTCAGGTAGTGATTGTGGATAAAAAAAATTGTCTATCACTGTAGGGAATCCAAACCTTTTGGATTCAACATATATTTCTAACAATTCTTTGGCACTCAACGCCCGCAAGGAAGCCAGGTTAGTGTAACCAGCTTTTGTTGCAAACTCTAATCCTGTTTTTTCTGCTTCTGCGAGGGATGTTGGAAACAAGGTAGGATTGATTGCTGCTCCACTTTCACCTATCGCGCCTGCAATTAAATTACGTGCCAGGGGAGATACCATTTGTGCAGACACTGAAATAGAGCCTGCTGATTCGCCGGCAATAGTGATTTTCTTTGGATCTCCTCCAAAAGAAGAAATATTTTTACTAACCCATTTTAATGCTTCTGCCTGGTCCATGAGGCCATAATTACCAGAGCCTTTATAACTGGTTTCTTTCGATAATTCAGGGTGGGCGAAGAATCCAAATATATTAAGCCTGTAATTTACGGTCACCACCACTATTCCTTTTTTTGACATTGCAGCCCCATCATATCGATATTCTGAGCCATCGCCTGCTACGAAACCTCCTCCATAAAAATAGACCAACACGGGAAGATTTTTATCAGTACGTTTAGCTGGGGACCACACATTTAAATAAAGACAGTCTTCATTAACTCCATTTGATCGAAAAACCATATCATTAAATGGAAATGCCTGCACCGCCCGAGGACCAAATTTTTTGGTTTGTTTTACACCAGTCCAATTGGTCATTGGCATGGGAGCTCTCCATCTTAGTATTCCCACAGGAGGTTTTGCATAGGGAATCCCAAAATACATTGATATCCCGGTTTTGGTATCATAATTACCTTCGATTATACCATTTGCCGTTTTAGTTTGTACGGGTAGATTAAAATCGGATTGACCTGTAATAGTTGTTTGAGAACAAATAAAAAGGAGAAAAGAGAAGATTAAAACTTTCATCGGAAGATGTAATAAATTATTAAATATAATTTCAAACTACAAATGTACTATTTGAAATTTCAATTAAAAATCAATTCTTTGGTCAACTTAAAATTGGAAATCGCCACCTCATTCATAAAGAAATGATTTTCCAAAATCAGCTGATAATTTCTTTTTGAAAAAAATCGAAAAGCTGTTTTACTGACATGGGCATATATGGTTTTTGAACCTCTATTTCTTGCTTCCTCCTCGATTAAATCAGCCAACGCTCCCGCGATCCCCATTGACTGATAATCAGCATGAACATACAACAAATCAAAATAATCAATGCCCTCCAAAGACGCAAATCCAACCATTTTGGAATCCATTTCACCAATCAACAAATACTGAGATTGAATTTTTTGTATCCATCTTTCCTTATTTTGAACCGATGATGACCATACTTCTATTTGCTGTGGATTATAGTCATGAATGCATACTGACCTGATGGTATGTACAAACAGAGATTGCATTTCCTTTAAGTCTTCCAAGCATCCCTTTCTGATCCGGAGCTTAAACATTATTTTACAGCGGTATAGGTGTACAATGAAACCAATTCATCTGTTACTGGTAAAATCAGGTGTCTCTCAAATAGAAAATTTAATTTGAGAATGAGATGCGTTGATCTTTCATTTTTCGGTAATATCATAGCATGAACGTTAGAAAGATCCAACTGATTAATTCCATATTTCAATACAGCCTGTGCCATTTCAAAGGCATAGCCCAATCCATAAAATTCAGGGAGTAATACATAACCTATATCAGGGAAATTCAAATAATCTCTTTTTTTCAATCCACAGGAGCCTATCGGAAGACCTGTCTCTTTTAAACTAACCCGGAAAGAACCAAAACCATGTAATGAATAACTTAGGATAAAATCTTTCTTAATGTATTCTACGGCATCTTCTACTGATTTCACGTTTCGATCTACTATATATTTAATGTAATCGGGTGTATTCACTAATCTAAGTACAAAAGGGGCATCCTCTGTGTTAAATTCATGTATTGCCAGCCTTTCGGTGGTGAGTATTAATTTGCCTGCCATAATTAAAATTTAAGGAAGAGAATTCTATTATAAAATGTTCCGGAAGTGATGCAGACTTAAACTAAAATATAACTTGGTAAACTCAAATAAAAAAGAAGTATCAAATACATTCTTTCAATTCTTTCTCTGTATAGGCCAAACCGTGTGCTTTCAACACATCATCCGGAACCCCATTCCATTGATTAGGTGTATTGCCCTTGTATTCAAGGTCTTTAATACCTATGGAAGAGGTATAGAAGCCAGTCATGGTAAGATTACGCATAAGATTAAAGAAACTCACCCCTTGTGACAGTTCAGGAGCTGCTTTAAGCGGATAAGCGATTTTATCTACCATTTCTATTTGTTGACCTGGAGTACACTCTTTAAATGTTTTTTGATATTGATGAAGGCATTGCAGATCAAGCCAGCGGAGGCCACCTCTCATAGGCACCTGGTGCTGGGGCATATCTTTTACGATGAATTCTATAAAATCAGCCACTTTAGCATCAGAAGCACTTCCACTTTTTTCATCTTTTGGAATGATAATATCCGCCAAAATAGCGATGGTAGCAAATTCTTCTTTAGTAAAAAATGTTTTAGAGACTATCTCATTGTATCTGGCGATTTCCTCTGGAGTACGGGCTGGACCCGCTGCAGAAGTGTTGGATGGCGAAGTGTTGTCATTTGGTTTTGGCTCATCTGTTTTACAAGATTGCTGTAAAAGAGCGGCAGCGGATAAACTCCCAAAGGCTAGTGTTTTTAATGAATCTCTTCTTTTCATAAATATAAATTGGTAAGATTAGATTTCTTTTTTCTTCATTTGATCAATAATATATTCCGAAGTACGCATGGAAAGTGCAAGTATAGTCCAGGTAGGGTTTTTATCTGCTTGAGAAACAAATGATCCTGCATCAGCTACAAAAAGATTTTTACAATCGTGGGCCTGGCAATATTTATTCAGTGGACCTTTTTTGGGATCATCCTGCATACGCACTGTTCCGACTTCGTGGATGATGCGACCAGGAGCAGCAAGACCCCAATCATTGGCAGCGGAATCAATTCCATAGGTAATGGTAGCGCCGAGGTTAGTCAGAATTTCCTGGAAAGTTTCCTGCATATGTTTCGCTTGTTTTACTTCAAAATCAGACCATTTATAGTGAAATCTCAGTACAGGTATACCATATTTATCGACTGCTTTGGGATCTATCTCACAATAGTTATCTTCCCTTGCCACCGCCTCTCCTCTTCCTGACATACCCAACGAAGCACCATAAAAATACCGGGCATCTTCTTTGAGCGAAGCACCGTACCCGCCTGCTTCTTTTTTCTTGCCGTTTACTTCGTATTTGCCATTTAGGTTTTCCATACCAAAGCCAAATCCATATCCCGGCATGCCCATGCCTCCATAATATTCAATGTGATAACCACGTGGAAAATCAAGTTTATCTTTTTTATTATCAAGCCACCAGGGTGAATAAATATGTGCTCCACCTACTCCATCGGAATTGTATCGCTGATGATTCATGAGTTTGGGAAAGACGCCTCCCATGTCTTTGCCGGTGGAATCGTGCAAATATTTTCCTACAATATTGCTGCTGTTGGCCAATCCATTGGGATGTGCTTTGGATTTTGAGTTTAACAATAATCTGGCAGATTCGCAGGCACTGGCTGCCAATACTACTGACCTTGCTTTAATATGATATTCCTGCAGGGTATTTTTATCAACATAAGAAATACCGGTTGCCAATCCATTGGCATCAGTAGTGACCTCACGAGCCATGGCATTGCAAATCAATTCCACGTTCTTATTTTTCAAAGCAGGAATTACAAGGCAGGAGGAGGATGAAAAATCAGCATAATACTGGCATCCCCTATTACATTGTCCACAATACACACAAACTCCTCGTTCGTCATTTACTTTTTTGGTCAGCATAGACAGCCGGGATGGTATTACAGGCACTCCTGATTTGACAGCGGCATTTTTAATATACAATTCATGCAGCCTGGGTTTGGGTGGAGGCATAAAATATCCATTCGGATCGTTTGGTAGATTTTCATTAGTACCAAAAACACCGATCAGCTGATCCACTCTATCATAAAAAGGCTTGACCTCTTCATAGGAAATTGGCCAGTCTGCACCTAATCCATCTTCACTATAATGTTTAAAATCACGCGGGCCGAATCGAAGCGAAATACGCCCCCAGTGATTTGTACGCCCACCCATCATACGGGATCTGAACCAATCAAACTTAGTGTTATTTACATGGGTATATGGTTCGCCATCCAATTCCCAACCTCCATAAGCAGCATCAAAATCTCCAAAATTTCTTTGTTTTGTGCTGGCCCCTCTTCGTGGTGATTCCCAATTCCATTTAAACTGGGTAATGTCTTTTTTGGGATCATACATAGGTCCAGCTTCTAGCAAACAAACTTTGAGGCCTGCATTACCCAGCATAAACGTTGCCATGCCTCCACCTGCACCTGATCCAACGATGACCACATCGTATTCGGTGGGGCTTTCTTTAATTTGTAGTGTTTGCATATTGTAAGATTGTGATATGAATATATGAAAGTTTGTGATAACTCATGCTTTAATACTATATCTATTTTGGAAAGAGATTATCTCACTACTATTTTACCTATTTTTATTGCACCGGGGCTGGTGTTTAAAAACAATTTATACGTGTAAATTCCTGCCGGCAGATTAATCGATTTATGGACTATACTATTCACTCCATTTGCATGTTCTTTATCGTGCAAGGTAGTGATATGGTGCCCTGAAAAATCATATACTTCTACTCTGACTCTATCCAAGTCATGTACATAATATTTAAAAGTAACAGGTTGGTTTGCTGTCGCTGGATTGGGATAAACCAGTGGAGAAAAATAACGTTCAGGATAGTATTTGGGTAAAGTTAATTGAAGAAAGACTCCGTCCAAAAATTTCAACCTGGATGAGATCCAATCTTTGAGATATTTAATTTCATTGGGATAGCTACCACCTACATATAAATTGGGCCATACATAAGTACCGAGCACAGGCCATTTTTGAAAATTACGACTCACTGCGTCGCCCATATGCGTAACCAGTGAGTCTATGAAGAAATGCAATTTTTGCTCCTGTAAAATACCTTTTCTGAGAAAAGACCAGCGCTGATATAAATGCTCTCCATAGGCGGAATCCTGTACGAGTAACGGCCAATAAAAAGGCAATCCAAAGCCATCACCCGGGCATCGGGATGCAAAATCGTAAGCCATTACATTTGTAGTACCCCCTGAGCAATAATTTGCATTTCCAAAGCCCAAATTAAAATCCCAGACCGGGCCGAATTTTATCTTTTTATTTTTGCTATCGATGTCTTTATATAAATAAGAACTGAGTCTGTAACCATCCACGTTATTGGCTATCTCCTGCAGAATCATAAAATCAATCATGGAATTTTCATCAGCATACTTTCTGAATCCTTGTTGAGGGTCCTTCCATTTATCTGTAATGAATGTGGTCTCAAAATCCGTAAGCAATGATTGTATATAGGCTTTTTGAGCAGAGGTAATTACATTGGCTTCCGGTTCGTCATATTGATAATAAGACCTCTTGCCACTGCTGCCAAATACCGGAGTACTGAATCCGCCCTGTGCCTGACTTCCGGTGGTTTTATCTATTTTAAGAATATAACCTCCGGTAATCGAATCCCCGCTATTATGCCTGGGTAATAATTCGTGAATGTTGACCCGGTTTTTATCTCGTTTTATTTTTTCCATTAGCACATACACCCCTTGATACTCCCCATTTACTACCAGTTCACACATTCTGGACCTGGAGGCATAGGGCATCAACTCACTGGCAATACGATGTATAAGGACATCTCTGATCAATGATTTATCACTATAAGGAGCTAATAATATCCAGTCGTTTTCCTTTGGCAATCCCAGTAGGCTGATATTGAGGTTTGATCCGTCGATATTCCTAGTTTCTATTCCATAAGGCTTTTTAGGGGACAAATCCTGCGAAGAAGATCCCCTTAGTTCGATACCAATAGATCCTTTAAAACTTCTGGTGCTATCTGTGAGCAGATTGATTTTACCAGGTCCGTTAAATATGATTTCCATACCAGCCGTAATCTTTGGCTCATTGGGGATGGTTTGCCGGCCAGGGGTATTGATTATGATAATGGGAAGGGTCGATTTATCAAAACTTACCTGGGCCGAAACAAGCGGCAGAATATAAAAAGTGAATACAAATAAAAAGACCTTCTTTAAATGCATTTAGAATTTAACCCATTTATTATTTGACTTACCACTTTCAATCACTCTCTCTACAAATTTCATACCTCTTACGCCATCGCTCACTGTAGGAAAATCATATATGGGATCTTGTGGTTTGCCTTCATTGCGAGCATCGAGAGCATATACAAAATTGCGGTAAATGTTTGCAAAAGCCTCCAGATAACCTTCGGGATGGCCGGCGGGAATGCGCCTGTGAGCTTCCGCCTCAGGATAGAGCTTGCCTACTCCTGTACGATATACTTCCATTTGCCTTTCATGCCACCTGAGTATTAATGTATTCGGCTCTTGCTGAGACCACTCCATTCCACCATATTCACCATAGATTCTAATCTTGAGATTATTTTCCTCGCCTGCAGAAACCTGACTGGCAAATAATACACCCCTGGCCCCATTATCCATGCGCATCAATACATTTCCATCATCATCCAATAATCTTCCGGGAACCAGAATGCTGATATCCGCACATAACTCTTGTATTTGCAATCCAGTAATGTATTCGGCTAGATTTTCGGCATGAGTACCAATATCTCCCATGGCCCCTGCTATTCCTGATCTGGCAGGATCAGTACGCCAGGTAGCTTGCTTAAAATTGGGATGATTTGATCCTTCAATTTTTTCGGATAACCAACCCTGGGGATATTCCACTACTATTTTCCTTACGGTACCTATTTTCCCGTCTTCAATCATTTTTTTTGCTTGTTTTACCATTGGGTATCCTGTATAATTATGGGTAAGTGCAAATATCCGCCCGGTATTCTTTACCGTCTGCTCCAAATCCAAAGCTTCATCCATGGTGAATGCAAGAGGTTTATCACAAATGACATCAAATCCATTTTCCAAAGCCATTTTTGCAGGCTCATAGTGCATATGATTAGGTGTGACAATTGCCACAAAATCCATTCGTATATCAGCAGGCAATTCCTTCTCTTTTAATATCATTTCATCAAATGAACCGTAACATCTGTCCGCTGGAAGCATCAGATCGGCTCCGGATGCTTTTGATTTTTCCGGGTTACTTGAAAATGCCCCACAAACCAGTTCTATTAGTCCATCCATATTGGCCGCTATACGGTGTACCGATCCAATAAATGCACCCCTACCGCCACCAACCATTCCCATTCTTAATTTTCTTTTCATGCTTTTTAAAATTTATGGATAAAAATAGAATAAAAAATGTAAATAATGTAAAGGAATTGCGCACAGAAATGGAGCATAAATTCGAAGTCATTTAATCAACCATTTCGAATTCTACTTTGCCCATATCAGCCATCCGTAAACGTACTTTAAAACTGTGTAACCTATTAGACAAACTGATATAAATCAGTTTAAAGACTGTACATAATCATGTGTGATCATGTACTAATAGTTCCATCTTTATCTCACCTTAAAATTAATTATATGAAAAAACACAAATTAAGCTATTGCTTGATCTTAGCAGTTGGCCTGTTAGTTTTTGGCTCGTGCCAATCAAAAGGGGTAAAAAAAGATGCTCCAACAGTTGATATTCAGGAATTGACCAAAAATCAACAAGAAATACATGGAACTGAAGTTAAAGAAGGAGAGATTTCATTTTCATCACCATTAAATACAGAATTGGCATCTAAAGGGAAACTCACCTATGATGTAAAATGCAAAAGTTGTCACAGGCTCACTGAAGAAAGATTGGTTGGTCCGGGATGGAAAGGGGTGACCCTAAAAAGAAAACCAACCTGGATACTAAACATGATTACAAATGTGGATATGATGTTGGAAAAAGATCCAGAAGCCCAGAAATTATTAGAACAATGTCTGGTACGCATGCCAAATCAAAATATTTCACAGACAGAGGCGACTGAGCTAATCGAATTTATGAGGCAAAATGACGGGGAAAAGTAAACTTATCCTGCCAATAATCATTTTCGATCTTTCACAAATTTACTTACCGTGCTT
>CAYNIG010000118.1:0-13167 GCA_964396995.1 uncultured Saprospiraceae bacterium
AAAATGACATTTTGAAAATATTGACCACAATGGAAAATGAGCATTTGATTCAGATAGTTCATGATACCATATCTCCACTCACTTCTCCACTGATTAAATAAAACCACCCTTTGAAATCAGTTGCCATTTTTATTTCGAATGATTTTGTCCACGATCAGCGAATGAGGAGAATAGCTAATGCATTTGCGGATTTGAGTTGGCGGGTACATGTTTATGCCGTTTTGAAAAAAAATTCATTGCCGCTGGAGGAAGGAATGGTTCCCTGTACCCGTTTACGTATTCTTCCTGAAAAGGGAAAGCGATTTTATGCCCGAATGAACTGGAGGTTCTTTATTAAAGCATTGGCGGCCAAATCTGATTTTTTAATGGCAGTGGATGTAGATACGTTACCAGGTTTGCGCTTGGTTTCATTTCTAAAAAGTAAACCACTGATATGGGATTGTCATGAAATATTTACTGAAATGCCTGAGTTATATCAGCGACCTGGCATAAAAAAAGTATGGTCAATAGTGGAAAAATTTTTTGGCAGAAATCTTTCTCATGTAATCACTACCACCAGCGGTGTAGCTGACCATTTAATGTCTGCATTGGGCATCCAGGCAAAAGTGATTCACAATTATCCTATATCTTATCCACTTGAGTCCAAACTCGATGAACGGTTTAAATCTAAAATACTATTATTTCAGGGAATCCTGAATGACGGAAGGTGTTTACCTGAGTTGATTTATGCAATAAAATTATTGCCTGTCGAATATTCACTAATAATTGCCGGAGATGGTCATATGAGGGCCACTCTTGAAAAGATAATCCACTCAGAAAATCTTGGTGATAGAATAAAAATCACCGGTATGCTAACCCGTGAAGAATTGATGCGGCTCACCGTCACTGCGTGTATAGGTATAAGTTTACTTAACAAGGAACACCAAAACTCGTTTGTCTCCCTGGCCAATAAGAACCTGGATTATATCATGGCTGGTTTGCCCTGTGTTACGGTAAACCTTCCGGAATATGCTGGTATTAATAAAAAATGGAAGGTGGCTACACTTTTAGAAGAAGTAAATATACATACGATTGCAAATGCGGTCATTCAGCTTTCGGGTGATTTTCAAAAATACAGAATTATGCATTTGGCTTGTTTGGAAGCAAGGAATTATTTAAACTGGGAGTCGGAGGTAAAAAAGCTATATGAGTTTATTCGATCACTTTAGTTTTGAAATCGAATTATACTTCAATAAAAATAGTACCTGTCAAATAATGAGCCGCATATCCGCCAATCAATACCCGGCTCCCGGCAGACTCCAGGTACAGGATTCCTTGCCGTGGAGATATTTGTTTGGCAATGAAATGTTTTTTATTTAACAAAGGTCTCCAGAAAGGCACCAGGGTGGTATGTGCACTTCCTGTCACGGGATCTTCATCAATGCCGGATTGAGGGAAAAAACAACGGGATACGAAATCAAATTCAGATCCTTTGGCTGTTACGATAATCCCTCTTGAATTAAGTTTTTTAATGAAGGAAAGATCGGGTTGTAAGTTTTGAAGTGTTTCCTCACTTTCTATGTGTACCAGGTAATCTGCCTTGCCTCTGAAACAGTTCAATATATTTACTTCTAAAGCCTTACTTATTTGAATGGGAATTTCACATTCCTCGATAGTATCCTCAGGAAAATCCAATATTAATTTTCCGTCATTTTTTATGGAGACCAGGAGTTCCCCGGATCGGGAATCAAATAGAATGGGATTTTGCCTTTCATTACAAAAGGAAAACAGTACGTATGCACTGGCAAGAGTAGCGTGGCCACAAAGGTCTACTTCAATCTCAGGAGTAAACCATCTTATTTTATAGTGATCATTAAATTTCCATACATAAGCAGTCTCAGCAAGGTTGTTTTCAGCTGCTATTTTTTGAAGAATTGGATCCGGAATTTCCTGATCCAGTATACAAACGGCCGCGGGATTTCCACCAAATAATTTTGAAGTAAAAGCATCCACCTGAAATATGGGAATGGGTAATATCATATTTTATACTTCTGTTTATAGGTTTTGATCTCGGCTAATAATCTGTTCAGTGTTTCTAAATTGGTAGCTACATTCATTAAACTGCACCTCAGATATAAGGTATCTATAATTTGTGTCTGTACCAAATAAAAATTTCCGGAGGCATTAATTTTTTTTCTGATTTCCTGACTATATTGATTTGCCGACTGTATATCGATTTTATCGAAGAGTATCCGGAAACAAACAATGTTTGATTCTGGAAAGGTGGCCAACTCAAAATCAGGATCATCTTTAATCAAAGTAGCAAATGTTCTAGCCAAATCATATCTGTAATCTATATCATATGACAGCTTTTCCACACCCAGCTGTTGCAATAAACAAAATGCTTTCAATACCATCATAGATTTGGTGCACTCAAATGTTCTCTTGCCCAGTTGATACCATTCATGAGATTGATCCTGAAATAAGTATTTAGCGCCCTGGGAAAAAGTTTCATAAGAATTATTTTCTGTTTTGTAAAGCAGGGAGGTACATAAAATCGGTGTTTGTAAAAGTTTATGAAAATCCAGGGTCATGGAGTCAGCATGGTTTATTCCATTTATCAAATGGTCGTATTTATTACTAAAAAGTACAGCGCCTCCATGAGCACCGTCTACATGCAACCATATTTTTTTTGTTTTACAAAAAGAGGCAATCGCGTCAATATTATCATATGACCCGGTAGCTGTACTACCGGCATTGGCAACAAAAGCAAATATTTCCAATCCATTTGCGCTTGCGTCGCTGTATACTTGCTCCAGTGTGGAAATATCTGCCTTAAAATTTTCATTTATGGGTACGTGAATAATACCATCATCACCCAGACCCATTATTTTTACCGCTCTATCAATACAATAATGTGCTTCACTCGATACCATTACTGCATACCTCTTATTGGTATGGCCTTCGTTCCAGTATTTGCTATGAGAATAAACCTGCCGGGCTGATAATAAAGCAGTGAGGTTGGCCAGTGTACCGCCTGAGGTAAAAAAACCGGTTGATTTAGTATCCCATCCAATTTTTTTGGTTAATAGATTACAAATGGCTTTTTCCATTGCAACCGATACTTGTCCCATTTCGTAAACCGCCATACCATTGTTTAATGTGGCAGCAAGTAAATCAGCCAATATGCTGCTTGGGTGACTCGCTGACACCTGGTGACCTACGTAGCCGGGATGATGAAGATGGATCGATTTACTTACGATTTCTTTCAATAAATCCATTAAAGGAAGGCCTCTGTCGTTTAACACGGAATTCCAATATTGAAAAGAATCTTCGGGGTCTAAAGGTACGGTAACAGGTATAGCGGATGAATTGCAATTTTCAAAATAATCAGCCAAATAGTCTATGAGCTGATGTCCTTGTCTTCTAAATTCTTCTGGTTGATTGTATTCTGGAGTCAATATGTTGTTAAATGACAGGCTGGTATTTAATAATTTTCGTCATCGGAGAACGAATTTTCGGCATTCTCAATATCATCTAAAGAAACATCTCCACCGCCATCTTCATCACCTTCGCTATCTCCGAGGGCATCGTCGCCGCCACCTACATCATCGCCAAGATCAGCATCGAGATCATCGTCGGCTTTGGCCGGCTTAGATTTCTTCTCTACCATTCTTACCAAGTAATAGATTTCATCTGTCTCGAATGGTATTGCGGAAACCCGCTTACCATCCCGGTCAAAAAAAGAGATGGTAGCCCCAGCAAATCCATCAGGATATGCAGCGTGTAACATTTCCATTAATTCAGGAGAAAGATTTTCATAATCTTTTACTATTCTTTTTTTAGTTGCCTTTGGATCTTTCTTCATAAAAGAATTTTAATCTTTGAAAATTTAATAGATTGGTGAAAGTTTAGTTATTCACGGCAAATTTATACGGCATTCTCATTCTATTGATATTTTATTGCATTTTTTTTTATTTTTTTTTATTTTTAATAGGTCGAAAAAACGGAATGACTGTGGTATTATAAACCTATCTTTAGGCTTTTCCGAAATTTGGACTTAAGCACCTCATATCGCAATATTTTTAAAATTTCTGCTCCAATAATGATTGGGGGGGCATCTCAAAACATCATTGCCCTTACCGACAGTATTTTTTTATACCATTACGATCAATTGATGTTCGCTGCAATGGGATTTGTAGGTGTGTTTTATTTGATTGTCGCAGCCATAGGATATGGATTTTCCAGGGGAGGACAAATTTTAATCGCCCGAAAAATGGGCGAAAGAAATAAAGCCGCCATAGGTCAGGTGATGCACATGATGTTAATCTTTGAACTTGCTCTGGCTGTTTTTATGTTTTTTTTGATGAGGTGGGGTAGTGAGTGGTTATTTACCAGACTGGCTTCATCGCCGGTTATTATACAACACAGCCTCGATTATATCCAGTACAGGTCCATAGGTGTTTTCTTTAGCTTTTTAGGAGTGGTATTTATATCCCTGTATGCCGGAGTGGCCCGCAGCCATGTTATAGCTTATCAGACCTTTTTACTGATCGTGATTAATTTGATTTTGAATTATGGATTTATTTTTGGTCATTTCGGTTTACCGGAAATGGGTATCAAAGGGGCCGCCCTCGCGAGTACTCTGGCAGAGGCCATTACCTTTATTGTTTTTACCGTATTTCTTTTCATGGATAATAAAACGCATGGATACCATCTTTTAAGCATGCAACCACTCAATTTAAAAATAGTACGGCAAATAATCCAGGTATCTGTTCCGTTTGTGGTTCAATCCATTGTAGGCCTTGGCAGTTGGTTTTTACTTTTTTCATGGATTGAAAACATGGGTGAGCGGGAGCTTGCTATTTCCAATCTCGGCCGAGTTGTATATTTAATATTAAGTGTACCTATTTGGGGCTATTCAGCGGGAATTCAAACTTTGGTAAGCGGGTACATAGGTAAAGCCAGAATAAAAGCAGTGATTCCCATCATCATGAAGACTGCTAAACTTTCCATGTACACTACCCTGATTATATCTGTACCGTTTTTAGTCTTTCCCGAGTATCTTTTTTATCCAATTCTGGGGGCAAATGATATGCAGTTGGTGTACGATGCAAAACCTATATTTTACATCATCCTTGTTTTATTGATTTTATTTTCAATTTCGACTATTTTTTTTAATGGTTTAAGCGGCACAGGAGCCTCAGCACAGGGGTTAGGCATACAAGTGGCCTGTACTGTAATTTACCTGGTTTTTACTTTTTACCTTATAAAAATCAGGAATTTGGGACTGGAATGGGCATGGGGATCAGAAATAATATACTGGCTTTTGCAATCGGCGGCCTCCGTTTATGCCTTGTACGGTCACAAATGGAAAACTATCTTTGATTAAAATTTTTAATGTAATAATATGGAGCAATCCAGATACGAAAAGCGAGGTGTTTCTAGTGATAAAGGCGAAGTGCATAAGGCTATTAAAAGGCTCGACCATGGATTGTTCAGACATTCGTTTTGTAAAGTATTGCCCAATCCTTTTTCAACCAATGATGAGGATGCGATTATACTTCATGCTGATACTGCCGGTACCAAAACCATTTTAGCCTATTTATATTGGAAAGAAACCGGGGATCTGTCCGTGTGGAAAGGAATTGCACAGGATGCATTGGTAATGAATCTGGATGATATGGCTTGTTGTGGTGTTACCAATGAATTTGTGCTGTCCAATACTATTCTGAGAAATAAAAAACTGATTACCGGAGAAATTATAGAAGCCGTTATTGAAGGAACAATAGATTTTATAGAGAAAATGAAAGGGTACGGGGTTCATATCCATCATGCCGGAGGAGAAACTGCAGATGTGGGAGATGTAGTACGTACATTGGATGTGGGATTTACTGCATTTGCCCAAACTCCTACATCAGAAGTATTTGAAAACCACATTCAGAGCGGGGATCTGATACTCGGTCTTGCTTCTCATGGCCAGACTATCTACGAAAATGACTACAACAGTGGGATTGGGTGCAACGGACTTACCAATGCAAGGCATGATGTTTTAGATAAGGTGTATGCCCTGCGCTATCCGGAGTCATTTGATTCAGGGATAGACTCTTCTCTGGTATACAGTGGCAAATACAGAATGACCGATGTATATGATCTTCCTGACAAATCGTATTCTATAGGGAATTTATTATTGTCACCCACCCGTACATATATTCCTTTTTTAAAGGAACTATTCAAATCAAAAATGAACGGGCTGCATGGAGTGATTCACTGTACCGGAGGGGCTCATTCAAAAGTATTGAAATTTGTTAGCGGAGTTCAAATCATAAAAGACAATATGCCTGAGCCACCTCCCATATTTAAAATCATAAAAGAATGCAGTGGGAATGATGATACGGAAATGTATAAAGTACTGAACATGGGCATACGCCTGGAAATCTATGGAGATCAGCCTTCCATAGAAAGGGCATCTCTGATAGCCAGCCAATTTAATATTCAAAATCAAATTATAGGCAGGGTGGAAGCAAGTGAGAACGGAATTTCCGGCGTGACGATGAATGTGAATGGCAAAAAGTGGCATTATTAATTTCCCGAAGTTAAAATAACAGTCGGGCTGCCGGTGTCACATCCAATGGGCTGAATTCTTTATTCAGAAATTTATAATAACCTGCAATGCCGATCATTGCCGCATTATCCGTACAGTATTCAAATTTTGGGATATAGGTTTTCCATTTGTTTCGTTCACCCAATGCCTGAAGGGCTTGCCTGAGTCCGCTATTTGCTGATACTCCACCGGCAATGGCTATTTCCGAAATTGAAAAATCTTTAGCTGCTTTGGTTATTTTTTTTATCAAAATATGGATCAATGTAGTCTGGAGAGAGCAGCAAAGGTTATTTATATTTTCAACTATATATTGCGGATTGTTTCGTAGGTTTTCCTGTATATGATACAACACAGCAGTTTTTACACCGCTAAAACTAAAATCCAGTCCATCGATTGACGGCTCAGGGAAAGGAATGACCGGCTGCCCCAGTTTGGCTAATTTATCAATTATAGGTCCTGCGGGATAGCCAAGCCCAAAAATTTTACCGGCTTTATCAAATGCCTCTCCCACTGCATCGTCTCTGGTTTGTCCTACCACTTCCATGTCCAGATAATCTTTAACTAATACAATCTGAGTGTGACCACCGGAAACAGTAAGACACAAAAATGGAAACTTTGGGAAAGGAGGTTCTGCGAAATGGGCCAGGATATGCGCCTGCATGTGATTAACGCTGATCAAAGGGATGCCGAGACTGTAGGCAAGACTTTTGGCAAAGCTCACTCCAACCAGGAGGGAGCCCATGAGGCCGGGCCCAAGAGTTACAGCCACTGCGTCTACCTCCTTTAGATTTGTATTAGCCTTATTCAGAGCGGTTTGTACCACGGGCACTATATTTTCCTGATGTGATCTGGAGGCTAACTCTGGAACCACCCCGCCATATTCGGCATGGATGGATTGATTCGCGATAAGATTGCTCAGAACCGTTCCATTCCAAATAATGGCTGCTGAGGTTTCATCACAGCTTGACTCTATTGCTAATATTTTTGTCAAAATTCTATATAATTGAGCACCAAAAATAAGTTTTTTGGCATCATAATAATTTTGTCTATATGAGCTATCCTGTTTTTATTCAAAAAGTGCTATAATTGTCTCGTCAAGAAATAAAAAATTCGAAAACTAAATAGATATGAAGTATATTTTAAATGTTCTGATATTGGCTGTGATCTTAATTTGTACGTATATTTTGTACCTCAGCATCAAAGAACCTCTTGAATTCAAGAAAGAAAAAGATTCCCGTACGGAAGCCGTAGTTAAAAGTCTCAAGACTATCAAAGATTGCCAGGAAATGCATAGAGATATCTATGGAAAATTTGCTTCTTCATTTGAGGAACTGGCTGCTGGTCTGAAGTCAGGAAGATTCAGAACCATACGTGTAATCGGTGATCCTGACGATCCTAATTTTACCGGAAAAATTACTTATGATACTTTATATGTCCCTTCAGTGGATAGTATAAAAAAATTAGGGTATAATCTGGATTCATTGCCATATGTTCCTTTTGCCAATGGTGCAAAATTTGATATGGTTACCGATACCTTGATGCAAGGAATTACTGCTCTTGATGTAATGGAGTGTGGTATTCAGAGAAAAGCATTTATGGGCAAATTTGCAAGTACCTATTATAAAAAATTTGACAATCGATACGATCCGGATTCTAAGATTAAATTCGGAGATCTTCAGTCTCCCAGCATGGCTGGGAACTGGGAGAGCAAATAATCGGCTCACTTAATATTTTATATTCAGGAGTCATGGTTTCTCCTAAAAAGATGTCATTAATGGTGTTTGATGACATCTTTTATATTTTGAACTATACAGAAGAGAAAATTTTATCTAAATCGGTATTGGAATTAAATCAATATTTAAAGGATATTTCACACGACTCCAAAGCTGCTCTTTTATTATACGAGGAATTTCCTTATGTTTTGATTCCTGAAATGATGTACCACGATGGGGAAAATAAAATATTGATTAACCAAAAATATCCTCATCTGTTACCTGCTTCCCCGGCAATAAAAGTAGACACCTGGCCAATCCATTATTTAAAATGCATCTATTACATTCCAAAAGACCGGATTGGTCATCGGGATCAGGTATTCCATTTGTATACGGCATTTGCTAAATGGAGTGAAGGATTTTTTGATAAACATTCCCACGGAGTATGGGCATTTAAGCATCAAAACAAAATGATCGTTTTTTTGAGATTAACCAATATTCTTAAAGAAGTACAATCCTTTGAGGTACGATCGCCGGATGAAACCGGATTCCACTTACTGAAAATGCTGGAACCATATAAAGAGTTCCAAAATGAAATGACTCTATGGACAAATGAGAATGATCCTTACTACTTACAAATAATGGCAAAATACATTCCCAATATTAAAGTGGAAAAAAACGATCTAATGTTCTTAATAAAGAATATACTTGCATCCGCATGCGCATCATTGCAGGAGATTTAAAAGGCAGGCGACTAAATCCTCCAGCCAAATCATGGCCTACCAGGCCTACTACTGATTTCTCCCGGGAAGGACTATTCAACATTCTTCAAAACAGACTTGATTTCGAAGATTTACGGGCATTGGATTTGTTTGGAGGTAGTGGTAGTCATAGTTTTGAGCTGATCAGCAGAGGTTGTAATGAGGTGACTTATGTGGATAATTTTAAAGGTTGTATCGAGTTTGTAAAGTCTACAGCCCGGGCCTGGAATGTGGCTGATAAAATACAAATCAACCAGGACGATGTATTAAGATTTATCACCCGTCCCAACGCTTTGGGGTATGATTATATTTTTGCAGGACCTCCTTACCCCTTAAAGGAATTGGGGCAAATTCCAAATATGATTTTCGATCATAATTTATTAAAAAAGAATGGACTGTTTATTCTGGAACATAATTTTAAATATGACTTTCAAAAATTTCCCCATTTTTCGGAACTCAGAAAATATGGTTCCACATTATTCAGTTTTTTTAAGTGGAAAGAGTAAAAACAGAATAATATTTTTTTCAATAAATCCATTCTTCATTTGCTGAGGAAATGCCCTTTTAGGTCTTTTTATTACAACGGAATTTTAGGATAGAATAGCCCGGATTTCAGATAGACTGGCCGATTCTATGTCAGGCGCAACTGAGATGGTCGACATTTAAATCATTTATATCATGTATCCCTGCCAATCGCATGTTCAATTCTAATTCTGACATCAGGTTTTTTACCAATTCACTTACCCCTGTAGCACCTTTTAAGGCCAATGCATATGCATATGGTCTGCCAATACCGATCATATTCGCACCGAGGCATTTTGCTTTCATAATATCGGCTCCGCATCTTATGCCACTATCAAACAAAACCGGAAAATCCAGCGGTAAATGATGGCGTATATTTTTTAAAGCTTCCATTGAAGCTACAGCCCCATCCACCTGCCTTCCACCGTGATTTGAAATATAAATTGCATCTAAACCAAGTGATATAGCTTTTAAAGCGTCATCCACTCGTTGAATTCCTTTTAAAATAACCGGCAAAGAGGTTCCATTTTTTAATTTCTCTATCTGATCCCAATTGAGATCCGGGCGGGTATAAATTTGGGTAAATGCCCTTACTGTTTGAAGTGCTTTACCTCTGATGTTTTCACCAAAAGTCCCGGGTATTTTGAGGGCTAAACTGATCAGGTGCAGTATGGCTTTCAAATTTATTTTGGAACTGGATTTCTCCATTGGCCACTCATCTGCTATTTTTTTAAAAATGGGATCACTTGTATACTGAGCAATGCCTTTTCCTTTTAAAAACGGTAGATAACCCAGATTAAGGTCCCTATTTCTCCATCCAAGAAGGGTCGTATCCAATGTGATAATTATACCTTTGGCCCCAGCCCGTTCTGCTCTCCGTATAAAACTAAAGGAAAGTTCGTCCATTTTACTTACATACAATTGGAAAAACCATGGGTTCCCATTTAGAATTTGAGCTATCTTTTCCATTGGGTATGAAGCCTGATTAGAAACCACCATGGGTATCTGAGTTATTTTACAAGCTTCGGCTACTGCCAGATCGGCCTGAGGGTGTACTAACTCCAGGACTCCAATCGGGCATAAAAAAATAGGTACAGGAAAATCTTGTTTTAAAAAACGGACGGTAAAATTTTTACTCGTACTTCCCTGTAGCATGTGGGGATTGATTTTATACGAGGAAAAAGCATTTACATTTTCCATTAAAGTGGATTCAAGTCCGGCACCTCCTGCTACATAAGCATAAGCTTTTGCGCTCATTTTTTTTTGAGCTTTGGATTCCAATGTGAGATAATCGGTAGGAATCAATGGAGCGGTACCACTTATTCCATTTAAATAGATTTCTTTTTGCCTTGTCAGTGCATCAAAAATCATTTTAATATTATTTCTTTTTAGACTGCTGGAGGGGGGGTGACATCTTCAACAATGTCTGCATCTTCTATTTGGTCAGAAGCAGGGGATGCCGATAATAAATCATTTAACTGCTTTTGTGCGTTGGGATCAAGTGGTTTTTCTGGCGTTGCAGATGGGGCTGATGCATTGGTTGAGGTCGAAGCAACCACCTTTTTGGATTCAACCTGGACCGGTTTTGATTGTTTTTTTTCAGCCTCATCTAAAAACTTTTTAGCCTTATCGAAAAAATCCTCGTGTTTTTTCATCAATGGTTCGGTGAGATTTTTATTTTCAGTAATGGGAGTATCGGCAAAATCCCCTTTAGGTTCTTTGGCTTCTATGGCTTTTTCTTTTTCGATGAATTCATCTATTTTCTGGTTGAGTTCTTTGGATTTTTCTTCAGCTACCTGTTTTGCCTTTTCAAATAATTCCGATCCTTTCGTCCTTGCTTTTTCAACAACATTTTCGGAGAAATCCTCAGCTTTTTTCCAAAAATCATCCGAGGCTTCTGCCACTTTTCCACCCACTTCTTTAGCGGTTTCTTTCATTTTACCCAAGGCATCAGCAGCTTTTTCACCAAACTTTTCCATTTTATCTTTGATGGGTTCCACAAAATCAGGAGAGGATGAAAAAGTGGGTTTTGCTTCAGTGATTTTATCTGTACTAGCGGTTTCCGGTTTTTTATCCCATAAATCATCCACTTTATCCAGTACTTTGGCGCCTGTTTTACCCAGGATTTGGCCGGCATCCTTCATCATGTCAATTGTTTTATCAAACAGTTCTTCACCTTTTTCTTTAGTATATTCTGCTGCTTGCTCAGCCTGGTGTTTAGTCACTCCTTTTACCCCAAACAACAATTTTTTAATAGGATCCAATAAGCTCATTTTTAATTATTTTTTTATGGTATTCCAAAGCTACAAAAAAGCGTTTAAAACCAAATGGCTTTTTCGACTAATGGCCTCCTCGATTATTTTCGCCCAATTACCGTACTTTTATTCATTATTCTAACGTTTATTCGGAAGAATTACTAAACTGTCCAACTATGTCAAACAAATGGATTTTATACCTGGTGGTACTTTGTTTTAATTTGTTCAACCTGATTTCATGTAGTATAAAACCATTTTCCAATCCTGTAAAAAACCTAAAGATTACAGACAAGCCCATCACCTGGGATGCTGAACGTAAAAAATTATCTTTAGAATACATCGAACAGCGGTATGGCCTCAAAAATATTACTGCTCCATTGATTACACCAACTATGGTAGTAGTTCACTGGACAGCTATCCCCACCCTGGCTGCTTCATTTAATGCGTTCAAGCCGAGTGTCCTTGAAGGTCGTGAAGAGTTGCAAGGGGCGAGCAAGCTAAATGTTAGTGCGCATTTTTTAGTAGACCGGGATGGTACTATTTACCGCTTGTTACCTGAAAATGCATTTGCAAGGCATACTATTGGTTTAAATATGAATGCAATAGGCATCGAAAATGTAGGTGATGGGGATCAACATAAATTGACTCAAGCTCAGTTTAATGCTAACGTAAAACTCATACAATATCTTCATTATAAATACCCCATCCGGTATGTATTGGGGCATCTGGATTACCAAAAGTTTAAAAATCATCCACTTTGGTTGGAGAAAGATCCTGATTACCTCACTCAAAAAACAGATCCGGGTGATGAGTGGATGAGGAAATTATATCAAGCTTTTGAAAAAGTGGGGGTATATGGTATTTCAAGATTTCCTGAAGCGGTCATCAGCCAAATGTTGAGGGATAGCACCAGAGTAAAACAATAATAAGTGTCCACTTTTCTATACATGTCAGAATAGAATTTGCATTTTGATTACTGGATAGTAGCTGGTTTGTAGTCACGGGAAGTTGTAATGGTATTATTCTTGGGTAAAAAGAATGTGAAAGCTTTATTTTTTTTCTGTTTTTAGATTGAAAGATTAGGAAAGCGAATGGGTTTAGGGACCATAATAAAAAGATAGTACGAGGTATTCATGATTTAACAGCCGTTAATTCTCAAACAGAAGAAAATTACCATTCCTTTCGATCAGTTGGATTTTTACACACAATTGACTGATCCAACATGGAAGTTAGAGATCCCGCTACTAAATTTAAACTCACCAAGAAAGCCAATTAACAGTGTATGACCATTCTAACAACAAAATAATTGTTTCAGACCCAATCCGATCAGGGCT
>CAYNIG010000119.1:0-3659 GCA_964396995.1 uncultured Saprospiraceae bacterium
CCTATGTGTTTATTTTGAAAGTAAGTACGCAAAAATGCTAAGATCCATTTTTATTCTAATTTCATGAATGGCTTTAACCCATGTCCCAGGACCACGTATTGAATTTATTCTTTCCTTTTGATTTATATATGCTTTGAAGTATTCCCTTTCTCCCATTGATAAATGATCAGGGACTTCAATTTTATATAAACTGTAAATCAACCTTATACCGTTTTATTGGTTAATTTTTTTATTATAAAACTTGCTAAAAAAGCCTCCAGAAAACTCAAAGGAATAGCAATGGGAAGAATGCCGAAAGGCAAAACACCCATATTTCCAATTACTAACCACATAAATGCAAATCCAAGAAACCACGAAAGTAAAGTGGTTTCTAGTAAAGTGAATTTTCCGGAAATTATGAAAATTGCTATTGCAAAGCACAAAGACCATATCCCCCAAACCGCACCATTAATGGGTTGTTCAGGAAAAGTCAATCCTAAATTTTGAAAATGCTCCACCCAATGGGTATGAACTAAAAAAGAGTTACGAACAAATTCTGAAATACTGATCCAAACAGTAGCCAGTAAAATGGGTAATACGGTCTTTTTCATGGTCTGCCGATTAAGGTTTAATATTTATTACTGTATCATCCGTGATTCTTGCCTATTTTGAAGCAATGCAGTATTGATGACCTTCTCCAAAGATAAGGCAAAGGGAATAAATTAAAGATCATCCTCGGAAGTATCATTTTTGCTGCTTCAGGTATACCATTACTATTGGCTGGCTATTTTTGTAATTCCTTTTTAACTATTTCATCGAAATTTTCTTTTGTCAATCCAATAAGTTTGTTCAGAATAGTAAAGTACTGATCATCATTTTCCCCACTTGAAACCAATTCTAAAACTTTTAAAATCCCAAACTCTCTTTCCACTTTTCTAACCAGTAACGCTGAAATAGGGTACTTGATGGGAATGGGGTCTTTAAGGTCAATATTTATCTGAAATGCATCATAAAGTGAAGCTTTTGGATTTTGTTTTACATATTCTTTTAGGTATTTAAAAATTTGTTCAGTTGTTTCACCCCAATAATCCGTTGTATAAATGTTATAGCCTTCTTCTGCTGTCCAATTTCGCAAACTGTCTGAATATTTTAAACTAAAATATGCATGAGTTAAATCGTGCTTGTATTGGTCTGAATTTGTTCCAGCGACGAAGAGTTTATTTTTGATGTCAAATAAACCTGAACGAACCTCTCCGTTTCTCGTAATATCATAGTCAATTCCAAACAATTTATAGACTTCCTGGATATCCTTACAATTAAAGAAATCAAATTGGATTGGCTGAAGGTTGAGTTTATTAGCTATTACTGTATTATAGTTGTTAAAATCGATAGCTACCGTTTTATTGAAATTGCTTTTATAGTAAAAATTTATTTTTCCAATTTTAGTTTTTTTCCAATATTGCGTATTCCTTTCAAATAGACAGTAAAATAGGAAATTTTGGTTTGTCTCTTTTGCCAGCAAAGAAACATTTAATCTGTTTACAACTTCATTCTCTTTAGTAATGCCAGAATAGGAAAGATCAATATGATACGATTTATCCGGCTGTAAAACCACATTTTTAAGGTAACACTTGAAAAAATTTATGTCATTATACCTTTTACTGTTTTCAGCATTTTTGAAAATGTCAAAAAAGTCGGCATATCTTTTATAGTGATTGCTGTCAATAACAGAGGAAAACTTTAAATCACCGTTTTTGTCGTTCAAAAATTGGTTGATACTTTTCAGTAGTTTACTACTCACCAGGGTATCTTTAGGCAGTTTGATTTGAGGTAAAACAATCAACTTTGAGTTTTGCGAGTAGGATTTGAAATTCCAAATCAGGAAAAGGAACAATATCAATCTTTGAATAGATCTAAAAATCATGAGTGTAATTTTCTATTTGTAAATAATGTCGTTTTTATCTTGTCATAAAAAATTTTCAATTAACCACTCACTTTGAAATGTAGCGGCTAGCTAAAAAGTCTTTATCCAACGCTTCAGGGCGAATTTAGCAGTTTTACATAACCTAACACTCATCACCATTATATTTTCAACACTGGTATTGGTAGTACCTGGGCTTGGCCTGTGATTGTCAAATTACTCCTTCTTTTCCCAAAACCCAACTCTTCACCTAAACACCCAAATATTTTTCAATATCAGAAAAGGTATTGGATCTATATAGAATGGCCCCTTTACTGTCTAATATCAAGTAAGTAGGGTATACGTTTATCATCATTTTAGTCCGCATTCTGTTCTCATGTTCATCTACTTCTCTATAATTGTTCCAGGGATACCGGTTTTCATTTAAAAAGTTCCTCCACTGTTCCTGGTTTTTGTCTATCGATATTCCTATTACCTCTACTTTTTTGTCATTTAATGAGTTCAGCTTTTTCAGTATTGATTTATGGTCCTGTATACAGGGTGCGCACCCAATAAACCAAAAATCGATTAGATATTTTTTGCCTTCAGAAAGACTTATAGATGTAAGTGTTCTATCTCTGTCATAAAATTGATATTTTGAAAAGTCAATCCCGGTAACTGATAAAATATTTTCAAGATTTCTATAAGGATTGATCAAATGATTTTTAATCAAATCATTTTGCATTGAGAGGACTGCAAATAGCTTTTTCAGTTCATTTGTATTACTGATATTTCTATTCATGAAGTTTTGAGCTATTTCAATAGAAAACGGACTATTGATTTCTTCTTTTAACTCAGCTAGTAGAAAATCATTGATAAAAGTTGAATCGGGTCTATCCGTCAAAATATCCTTATATTTTTTTCGAAAATCAAGCGATTTGTTATATAAGTCTGAACCAATTACGGTATCGACTTGTATTCTTATTTTATCAAAGACTTTGCCTTTAATTATTACGTTCTCACCATCTAACCAAAGCTGAACCATTCTATGCTCATTTCCGGAAAAGAAATTAATTGCATACAGGTCATTGATACTATCGTTTAGGTTTACACTAATGTAGCCGGAATAGTTGACTGTATGGAACTCCCTGTCTTGAGTAATATTGGTTACCAGGAGGCTATCTATTTTTATATCAGAGTCAAAATAAAGATTTATATCTGCCAAGTTTTTATCTTGTTGGTGAAAATGACAACCCGTCAAGGATGCTGACAAAATAATGAAGAATACATATTTCATATCTTTTTTGGTTTATCCCATCTTTCACTGAGCCAGCCCAATCATTGGTAAAGTTAGAGGCTTTGTGCAATTCGGGAATTGACCAACTTGCCCGCCCGTAACTGCTGGCCAATTTGGAAATATAAAGTTGAAGTTAACGACAAAAAGCCAAATTGATATTCTTCTTCCGGAACTAAAGTACCGTGATGCATTGACTATTCTCTGTTTCCACTGTGTTTTGGTCGGATTGAACTATTTCTTCTTCGTCCATCTTCCTAGAAATTAAAAAAAAACTACGCCCTTGCAGGGCTAATGATCAATTTTTTCTTTTCCCAAGATCAAATTAATGACATTAATTTAATCTTGGTTGTAAAACATAGCCCTTTCAGGGCTGGCAAAAATGGATTTTATATGGTAATTTCTTCTTCTTCTACATGAACTAATCTCTTTTTCCACTGTGTTTTGGTCGGATTGAACTATTTCTTCTTCGTCCATCTTCCTAGA
>CAYNIG010000119.1:3759-13137 GCA_964396995.1 uncultured Saprospiraceae bacterium
AATCTTGGTTGTAAAACATAGCCCTTTCAGGGCTGGCAAAAATGGATTTTATATGATAAAGCCGGGAACATCTTCGTCGCCCTGTTCCATTCCAATGCCATGGTATAGGTTGTGGTATTTGTCGTTTGCTGTCTGGCTAAAAGTTCTTATTCCAATTCCAAAAAAACGGTTACAGTTCCAGAACCCAATGCCGTTGTCAAACCTGTTATATCATCTACGGAACCTAATTTTGTGTAGCTGTAAGAAGTCGAAAAAGTTTTGTAAAACAGCACAAAAGTTTTTGAGCCGTATAACATCAGGTCGCCATTTTTTATCGTTTGAGGATTGTACGAATTTGTGGGAAGACTATTTGGCAAATCAAAATATTTTTCGTTACCGTTCAGTTCGGTCATTTTCATTGTCAATGGCAAGATTTCTTTGAATGCCTTTGCTGATTTGTTATCTAAAAGTGTAGCTGTGAAGGTTTGCGAATTGATTTTTATTTTGATTTTACTTTGTGCCATAGGAATATTAATATTATCCTCTTCCATGTTGCGAGAAACTTTACTGCTAATGTACATATACATAGTCAGCAATAGTAGAAATGAATATTTCATCTGATTTTTTAAATTGTTTTAATAAACTTCGCTGGAATACCGCCAACAATCGTATTGTCTGGAACATCTTTAGAGACAACTGCTCCCGCAGCTACTACTGCATTTTCACCTATCGTCACGCCTTGCAAAATGGTAGCGTTTGCTCCTATCCACGCATTTTTCTTGATGTGAATATGTCCCACCATTAACGAATGCCTGCTTTCCGGTGAAACAGGATGCCCCTCCGAAAGCAAACTTACTTTCGGAGCAATCAGTACACCATCCTCAATGGTAATTCCACCCAAGTCCAAAAATGTGCAATCGAAATTGATAAATACGTTTTTGCCTATTTTAACATTCCTTCCATAGTTGATGTATAATGGTGTAAAGACGGTAGTACTTTCATCAACTTCACTACCTGTAATTTGGCTTAATAAATTTCTTATTTCGGTCGGGTCGCTTGTACTATTCATGCGAACAAGTAATTTTTTGGTAGCGAACGAAGCTTCTATCATTTTGTAAGCTTCAGGGTCGTTTGGTGGAATCGTTTCCCCCCTTCGCAACCGTTCAAAAATGTCGATGGTCTTCATTTCCGTTTGCATTGTCTTTCTTTATTAAATCGCGTTTTGAACTGTTGGCCAACCATAGCTTGCAACTTTTCCAGGCTTGGCGATGTGGCAGATTTTTAGCACAATAGTTCAATAGAATTACTGCTGTTGGGCCCTGCACAGAAGTTTTACAGAAGTACTTCAGCTTCCATATTACTTAACCTATGGTACCTACTGGCTGTTTTCTCTGTATTCCTCACTATCTATTATCTGTTTAAAAAGGAAGAATACATCCAGACTAATTTTTCTTGTAATCGAATATAATCACTCATTAAGGCATTAGTTCCTTCATCATTTGCGTCAGCCGAAATTGTGAGAAGTTCTCGTTGAAGAATTATAATGATTTGAAAAGAAGTTAGAATTTCCTCAACTGCTTTTATTCCATCACTAATTTGTACACTCTCTTTAATTGTAGATGTGCTGCGGTAGTCAACATAATTGTGTTTTGGTATATATCCCAATGTTAAAATTCTTTCGGCTACTTCGTCTATTTTTAAGAGTAGGTCGTTATACAACTCTTCAAATTTTAAATGAAGTTCAAAAAACTTTTCACCTTTTATGTTCCAATGATACCCGCGGGCATTTTGGTAAAATATTGAATAGTTTGCCAAGAGTTCATTTAGCTTTTCTGCCAGATATTTAGCTTTATTGTTATCAAGCCCGATTGCGTTTTTATTTTCCATTATTTTATGATTCTTTTTAAGTCTACTCAAAAATACATATCCATTTTCAAATCTTGTGTAACAGGGGTTACAAAGTAAATGCTCGTTGTTAGGCTTCCCTGTTTGCCAGTGTTTCTAAACGCTTGTATGTGCAATTCATCTAAATTGAGCTCTTTCCCGAGGTGGTCAATTTCGTTTACAAAGCGTTCAGTTTTCCATAAAGCGGTATCTGTCGGTCTGTCGGAATTCCCTGACCCCAATTGGTCATAAAAAATTATAGGTCTCTACGCAGCTAATAAAGAAAATCCAGGAATCATTCCACAACTTCTGGTTCCGGGTCCGCCATGAAGTATCAATAAGGTTGAAAGTATTAGTATTTTTTTTATTAACTCTCTTCGTTAATTCTTTCCTTTCCTCTTTGTTCGTATAGGTTAAATCCAACACAAAACAATGAAATAAATATTAATGTCGTAGGTATCCAGGTGGTTTCTGCCCATAACCAACGAAGACCTTCTTCATTACCTCTGAATGGCACACAAAGGATTAACAGAAACATAGCGAAGTACAAAAATTTGTTTTTCATAAACCTTTAATTTTAAAGTGAAATTTTATTTCACGCAAATGTCTCTATACGTATCAATCAGAACAAATATTTTCGGGTTGATAAAAGGTTGATATTGAGGGTTGAAAAGGGTTGAAATTCTCCTAAAATACCAGCTTACCTTATTTTGCTTTAGATTTTAACTCGCTTCTGCTTCTGGTATTCAGTTTTCCATAAATTTGATTAATGTGAGATTTCAGCGTGCTTTGTTCAATAAATAGCTCGTTCATTATTTCTTTATTTGTCTTTCCCTGAATAATCAAGTCATATACTTCCCTTTGTCTGTCCGTCAATCCATTCAGTTGGGCATCAAATCCTTCCCTGCTAATTTGGGAGTGTTCCTTAATTTCATTTGAAAGGCTTGCCAATTTCATTTTATTTATTATAAAGTAGATTGCAACTAAGAAAGAGCTGGTTACTACCATCAAAAACATAAGAACTGGGTATTTATGCAAGACAAAAACAACTTCCCCATCACTTGATCTAATTGAAATTGCTAAAGATGACAATAAAAGAGCAATTCCTAGAATATACTTTTGATATTTAGATGGTATGTCTTTCAGTTTCATTAAATAATTTATCTTCTTGATTCATTAAAATGTCAGCGAACTGTTTTGGGCTGCAGAAGTGGGGGAGATCGTATTACAAATATTCAATTTAGCACATCTGCCCCCATTTTGCCTAACCCATGTTCAAGAGACCACCGGTGAACCCAAAGCCGCTGCTTAATCATATTGCTAAGATAAAAAGTATTTGGCAGTAAGATGCTGTGAATGTGTACTATAAAATATCTACCTTTTTATCAATGACCAAAAAGGCGGTTTATATTGATATTTATTGTAGTCTATGGCGTCCTGTATTCAAAAATATGAATCTTACAAAAGTGCCCTACTCATCATACAACTAAAAATTTAATTGTCGCTGATTCCAGTTATTTTTTAATCTATGGGATAGGCAAAACTAATGGACAATCAAAACTTGCTTGGAGCATTGGCTTAGTTTTATTTTATCAGAATATTTTGAGTTGTCCAATTTCTCTTGCATCATATTAAATGAAATTACGAAGCCATTTAGAAAATTCACTCCATTGTCTTGTAGAAATGGAATGACCATTGGTATCTTCAAAATAGGTTATTTGAATACCCAAATTTTTTAATTTGGTTTTATTTTCAGATGCTAAAGTTATTGGCAACATAGTATCTCCACTTCCATGAGATATAAATGCCTTGCTGTTTTTTAGTGCTGTCGATCTGCAAATGTATGGACCAAACTCTTCAACAAATCTTCCACTTAAAACACCAAACCCAGTAACTAAATTTGGTTCACCTAAGCCT
Organism: uncultured Saprospiraceae bacterium; assembly: GCA_964396995.1. GTDB lineage: Bacteria > Bacteroidota > Bacteroidia > Chitinophagales > Saprospiraceae > JADJLQ01. Next base: position 7,540 of record CAYNIG010000119.1, read on the forward strand.
AAAGATTGAGCCATATTTGCTCCCTGGCTAAAACCGGCAACAATAATTTTTTTATTATCTACATTATACTTTTGGGTTATTTTAGAAATTAACTGCATTAGCTTTTTTCTACTTCTTTCTTCTTCATCAATGTTTATGACTATTTTTCCATTTACCATATTCACATCATACCACCGATAACTATTTTCGGCTAATTGATATGGTCCACGGACAGAGACTACTATCCAGTTTTCCGGAATTTGTGAACTAAATGAAAACAAGTCATTCTCATTACTTCCATGCCCATGCAACAAAATCAAAAGAGGCGATTTTGCAACGCTATCTTTACTCTCCCTAATGATATATTGCAGTGATGTATCTGATACCATGATATTTTGATTGTTTTGTGCCGTGCAGCTACTTATCAATGCTAATCTTACAATGAATAGGCTAATAAATTTTTGAACCCTGGTGTTACTCATTTAATCTACACATTATGGGTAATTAATATTTGAATTCCTGTAGGGTCGGTTGCCCAATAATTTCCTTCTTTCTTCTCTACGTTTCCAATTGCATTTACTGCAGACTGAAGTTGTTCTTTGGATTTGAAAATAATTTGAAAATGTTTTAGGCGTGCATTGGTAGTTGGTGCTAAAGGTCTGTTGTTACCGTGCCATGAATTCATCGCCACACGATGCTGATAAACTCCTCCAGCTCCTAAATCAGCGTATTTGTATTGTGGAAAAAAGTTGAATTGAGTGAACCCCATTTTTTTATAAAACGCATTATTAAGTGTGACATCCTGAGCATAGAAATGTACATGTCCAATCTTAGCGTCATCGCTTATAATTTTACTCAAATCCTTTTCTACAAGGCTTTGTAGAATTTCTTCTGTATCTAATGGTGCTGACGCACCTCTTATAGTGCCATCCGTGTCTTCCATAAGAAGACCACCATCTGTAATTACTCTTTTAAACCGTTCAGGGGTTTCTAATGCTAGTTCAACCATTATGTTATCATAATCTGTCAAATACAATGATTGAGTCATGGTGTGGTCTATTGGAGAAAAGGAATATTTGTTTTGTTGCAAGCGATAAATTGCCTCAGCCAAGTCTTCTTTGCTGGCTAAGTGAATGGCGAAATGATATAAACCACTGTAACCTTCCTTGAATACAGATTTAGCTGTTTGATGAACCACTATCAATGTCTTATTTTCTGTTCCAAATGCAGCTACTGAATCCGATTGGCTTCTCAACTTCATACCGATCACTTTTGTCCAAAATGTAATGGCTTTTTCAATTGATGTATTGTTCAGATGAACAGCCCCAAAAGAGGCTATTTCATCTGAGTTTTCAAGTTTTAATTTGTTAGCCTTTTGCAATGATATGGCACTAGCTAATGATGTTATTCCGTCCATTGATAATAGTAATGTTGATGTTCCTAGAATAGTTTTAATAAAATCATTTCTTTCCATTGTAATTAAGCTTTTGATAAAATAGGAGCTTTTTTACTTCTGCCCCAAGCTATGAATATTGCCATTAGCATAAACATTGCATTCATACCAATCATTGGTGTTTCACCCCTTGAAATGTGAAATGGAATGGACAACAAAAGGATTGTGGCAAGTCCAACTGCTGCCCATACGGTGAGATGGGGTTTGATGCGAAGCAATGAAGGCAGTAACAAACCAATGCCTCCAAGAAGTTCGGCAATAGCTATGAACCTGACAAGTGCTGAAGGAACGCTGCCTGTCCAGGGCATCATTGCTGAAAGTTTTTCGATGGGCATAGATGCTTTCATGAAACCTGACAAAAGGAACATCGCTGCTAAAAGAATTTGTGCCACCCATAACGAGATGTGCATTGTTTTTGAAGAATTTTTCTTTTCCATTTTTTTTAATTTTAATTTTTTAATAATTTGTTTGAAATTAATGATGCAAAAATGCAGCGACTTCAAAGCCTGAAACGATGAGGTAGGGCAAAAAAAAACGTTGATGTAGGTCAACGTTTTTGGGGGTAAATAAAAGGTTCTATTTTTTTAAGGCATTGCTTCGGATACGACTAAGCGTTTCCTTTGTCATACCTAAATAGGAAGCAATAATGTGCTGAGGAAATCGTTGAAAAAATTCAGGGTAGGTATCTTGCAACTGTTCAATTTTTTGCTCAGCGGTAAGTGTTTGCGAGGAATGTAATCGTTTCATAAGCTGAAAGGATTGCCTTTCGGTTAAAACGTTGTTTAGTTCACTTATAAATGAAAGTTTGCTTAAATTATTTCTAAAATCCTCTTTTGTAATTACCAACAATTCAGAATTCTCATAAGCGTCAATATAGTATGGTGTTGGTGTACCAATCATAAAACTCTCCTTATCTCCTGCCCACCAGTTTTCAATATATAATTCTAAAATATTCTCTTTTCCGGAGGCGTCTATGGTATATTTTTTCAAAGCACCTTTTACAACAAAAGCAGCTTGCTTACAGATATCTCCACTCTGCATAAAGTATTGGTGTTTGCGAAGTTTTTTTGGTCGGAACACCTCTGATAGCAAACTGGTGTCGTTTGCTGTTAGTTTGTTGTCAATTTTACTGTTGATATGTCGAATAAGTATGTCTATCATTTTTAGGATTTCTGTCTTTTAAAATTGCCACCAACACGTTTACTCCTGCATATCGCCGCCAGTTGAGTCTTTGAGCGTGGAGGATTAGACGGTGGTTGGCAAGAGTATGATGTTCGGTGCTGGCTTTTTTATTTTTTGTATACTTAAAACATTTTTTTATTGATGTTAAATTTTATTCTCCCTCAGTTTTTTACCGATTTTATTTTCACGGCAGAGCATTGCAGAAACCTTTGTTTTGCTTTCGGGATTTCTTCGGGTTTGAAAATCATTTAAACCTGAATACTTATATCCCTATTCAGATAGGATTAACTCCAATGGCCTCCCATCTTTTTCAGGATAAAGTGCTTTTTTACTTTTCATTTCATTTGATAATATCTTCATCATAATTTTAAGCTGTTCGGGATTTTTATCCATTACATTTTTAGTCTCAAATGGATCATCCTTTAAATTGAACAGTTCATAACTTGGTTGGTTTTCTGTCTGATAATGGTAAATAACTTTCCAATCTGACTTTACCAGGCTGGTGAAATAATTGCTTCGATGATCTCCATGAGGGAAATGATTGAGAAAAAGTTCATCTCGATTAAGATTTTGTCTACCTCTAAACTGCTCTTGAAGTTCAAAGCCATCAATAATATAATCTTTAGGATAATGCACATTAGCCACTTGGCATAGTGTAGGAAGTATATCCACAATGGTACCTTGTTGTAGTTGAACTGCATTCCGAACTATAGGTGTTTTTACCTGGCAAGAGGCTTTGTCATTGGGTATAATCCATGATGCAATGAATGGCACCCGCATACCGCCTTCCCAATGATTGCCCTTTTTACCTTTTATAGGTGCGGAACTACTGTAGTCGTCTTCAATAGGTAAAGGTGCATCTGAACCATTATCTCCAAGAAATAGAATCAGCGTATTCTCGCCTAATCCCAAATCTTTCACATGCCGTATAATATCCCCCAGTGATTTATCAATGCCTTCAATTAATGTTGCATAGGCTTGGGCTTCTTCAGATTTACCCGAGTTTTTGTAATTCTCAGCAAAGCGGGGATCTGAATAGAATGGTGCATGAACAGCATAATGCGCCATGTTAAGGAAGAAAGGCTTTCCTTCTTCCCTGGCTTTTGATATTGCCAAATTAGCTTCTAAGGTTAGTGCCTCGGTCAGAAATATTTCTTTACCATGGTATTTCTCTAATCCCGGTACAGCCCTTTTTGCATTACCTCCTGTATGCCCAAATGCTTCCGTACCCAAATAACTACCGGGTTGGCCTATGGAACTTCCTCCAATGTTAACATCAAAACCCAGGTTAAGTGGATCTTCCCCTTCACTGTTCTGAGATCCAAAATGAGCTTTGCCCACATGAATGGTTTTATAACCTGCTTGTTGTAACATTCTCGGAAGTGTAACTGATTTTCTGGTAAGCCCTTTCCAGTTCCAATCTTCCGGTCCATATTCCGTGCGATTGTTATCTTCCGAATTAATCCAATTGGTTACCCTATGGCGGGCAGAGTTCTGACCTGACAAAATGGATGTTCGCGATGGTGAACAAACCGAGTGTGCATAAAATTTCGTAAAGCGAATGCCTTGCTCTGCCAGCTTTTTCATATTGGGCGTCTTGTAATAGTCATTCAATGCATATTTAACAGGACTGCCATCCGCATTTGTTAAAAATGGAACTGAAGTATCCATTAGCCCCATATCATCAACCAGAAAAATGATAATGTTTGGTGGAAGATTCTTTTCTGGCAGAGAAGTACCTGAAATAAAGGACAGGAGCACAAGGAGTAATAATAGCATTCTTAATACCATGTTGGTTTTAATTTCTTTATTTCCTGATAATGACCTGTTTCTTTTCATGAACATTTGTGATTCTGCAGTGGTACTTTTCCAAAGCCGCGTCTTGTCCCACGAAACGAAAACGTGTAACGAAGATAAAACTTTAAACCAACTCATCACGGCTCCATTGAAGAAACATGCTGTTCAGACGGCACTTACGGTGAAACCAAAGCTGCTGCTGAGATATATTGCTAAGATAAAAAGTATTTGGCACCAAGCTTTTAGTGATTAATAAAAAATTAATCATGCAAACAAAATTTGAGCAAGAAGTTGGCGATTTCGGAGTCCGTCGCAAAATATCAATGTTTAATATTTTTACTTTCCATTTCAGTTAGAAGTTTATCAGGTATTGGTCTGCAATTACAATTCTTTTGATGTGCTAAATGCCATTTAACCCGTTCTTCAAATTTTGCATTTTTAGGCATTTTATTTTTCTCATGCCATTCCTTGTTAATTTTCATTCCTGTTTTATTTTTTATTGAGCAAATAGCCCATTGTAATACTTATTATAGGGATAGAGAAATAGCTCAGTCCGATGGACATAAAATAATCTGCAAAAGTAGTTTTCATTATTGGAATAAGAACTACTGTGTCAAGAATTATGTTTAAAGCAAACCAAGACCACCCTATAATGACAGCATGCTTAATGAAATCACTATCTACAAACTTGAAATATCGAAAAAGAAGATAGCAGCCAGAAATTACACCTACTAACATAATTGTTGACTTAAATGTAGCATATGGAACAACCAGTTCTCCGCCTGGTTTATAAAAAAGAAATGATACAGCAAATGGAATTAACCAAGATAAAAAGCCGAGTAAAAGGTTTTTGATAAAAATTTTCTTTGTCATGATATAATATCGGATTTATATCAAAGTTACTTAGGGTCTGCTGGTTAAGTATATTTTTTTTATTTGCCATTCTTTCTTTGTCCGCCAAAGAAAGAATCAAAGAAAGCTCGTCAGAAAATAAGGCATTCCTTTGGACCGACCTCTTCAGCTGCCCTGCTTAACATACAGATTTCCAGGCTAGCTGCATTGCTTGACGGTGATTTTACTTTTTAGCTTTTAATTGATTTCGGTTGCAGCATGAACAGGTCCGCTGAATTATAATCGATATACTGCGATGATCAGCTATGCTTTATTTTCTGACTTATGCCTTTGCT
>CAYNIG010000120.1:0-13100 GCA_964396995.1 uncultured Saprospiraceae bacterium
TTTGGCAGCCTGTCCCGTAAAAATGAAATGATGACGGGAGACAAAGAAAAAATGGTAAATAATAAAAAATTATACTTAACCAGCAGATCCTATTTAACTGTCTTTCGCCTTGCGTTAAAAGCGTGTTTTTACATTTGCTTCGGTCTAAAATCCTGATAATTCATAAGGCATCTGGTGTTGAGCATGCCTGATGCATAATACGGGGTAAAAAGGATAAATTGACTTAATTCATTGAGGGCTCCTTCTGATCCAACAAACACATTTTTCTCCAAATCCTTCAGATTTATTAATCCGACGATTCAATGTGAATGAATTATGAAAGTTGTCCAATGAAAGGAATTCATTCATACTAAATGTCAGTCTGGCGACTCTGACGAGCAGCAAGCCTATCAGACTCCGTCAGAGATAACCCTGACAAGAAATTAATTTTCAATTTCTTTGTCAATCCGGAGGATAAAAAATTCATTTCTAATGGATTTTTTGGTTTAATTTCACCTTCATTCCATATGACCAATGATCTGACTCGAAGGGAGTTTTTAGAAAAAATGAAACAAGCTACCTTAGCTTCATTGGCCACCGGCATCTCTGCCAGTTCTTTTCTCAGCTCATGCAAGCCTGAGCAAAAGATGACCGGTACGGCCGACTCTGTAATATTATTATGGATGGCGGGTGGTATGGCACATACCGAAACATTTGATCCCAAAACCTATACCCCGTTTGAGAAAGGAATGGAAAGCAAATCGGTAATCAGTACATTTAAATCCATACCTACTGCATTGGATGGCATTCTATTTTCAGAAGGACTGGAAGGCATAGCGGGTATCATGGATAAAGGCACATTGATCCGCTCTTATCGTGCTGCAGATCTAGGATTTATATTGCATACCCGTCATCAGTATCATTGGCATACCTGTTATCAACCACCTCAAAGTGTACAACCTCCGCATATAGGAGCATGGATAGCAAAAGAGCTTGGCTCTAAAAATGGCATCATACCTCCTTTCATCGACATTGGGCAGCGCTTTACAGTAGGTGAAGGCGAAGAATTAAAAGCATTTCATTCTGCCGGATTCCTGGGTTCGGAATATGCACCGTTCATTATACCGGATCCCGAGGCCGGGCTGGAAAGCATTTCTCCTCCGCCAGGTATGGATCTTGCACGATTCGAACGAAGACAAAAATTATTTAAAGAATTATCGGAGCAACGACCCTTAGCCAGGGCACATGGATATCAGCAAGAGTCCTATATCCGCTCAATGGAAAAATCATATGCCTTATTAAAATCACCCGAAGCCAAAGCTTTTGACCTGAGACAGGAACCGAAAGATGCCTTTGATAAATACAATACCGGTAGATTTGGTTTAGGTTGTCTTATGGCGAAAAGACTCGTAGAGCGCGGAGCCCGATTCGTCAGTGTCACTACAGAGTATGAGCCCTTCCTCGGATGGGATACTCATGAAAACGGGCACGCCCGATTGATAAAAATGAAAGAATCGATCGATAGACCCATCAGTACATTGATACAGGATTTAGCTCAGTCTGGTTTATTGGATCGTACTATGGTGATTTTGGCCTCTGAGTTTAGTCGTGATATGCTTACTGAAGGCAGACCCGGCTCTAAGGTAAAAGATCAGGTAGAGGTGCCCGATAAAATCACCGAAGCCAAACACTATGGTATGCATCGACATTTTACGGAAGGATGTAGTATGCTGATGTGGGGTGGCGGTATTAAAAAAGGACAGGTGATTGGACAGACAGCAGCAGAAAGACCGTTCAGTGCCACCACAGAACCTATCGTGATAGACCAGGTACATCAAACGATTTATCATGCACTGGGTATATCTCCGGAGACCAATTATGTGGTGGAAGGCAGGCCGTTTTATACTACGCCTGATGGACATGGAAAGAAGATAGAGGGGGTATTCGGGTAGATTGTATGTAATGCTTTTAACTTTTCTATACAAATGATGAACTAGGGGATAGCAGAAATAGTGTATGCCATTCTCTCTAATAGTCTATCGTAATAGGCCAGGATCAAACAGACGATTTATTAATTAGGAATATTACCAGAGATTAAATATGCAGCGTAGAGAAGTAGGGAAGTGCGTTTTATAAGACTCCAAGTAGGAATGTTAAGGAGAATTAGTATGGTGCTTTAATAGATTGAGAAACTAGAAAAGGATAAGTGAATAATATATTTTTATAAAAAAAGAATAGATTTACATTGAATTTAATGTTATTCTAAACTAATACTAATCATATGGACCAGCTTAAGAACATTTTATTTTTAGATACGAGTATATTTGAAAACCAAAACTTTCTTAAGGGCCACTATATAAATAAATTAGGAGAATTAGGTAAAATAGGAGAGGTGGAAATTAAAATTACCGAGATTACATATAGAGAAGTATTAAGTCGGATTAGAAAAAACCTGATATCAACAGAGACCCAATTTAAAAAAGCTTACGATCTATTAGACAATAATGGCAAAATTTTGAAGAATTTAGATGAATATAATAATTTCTACTCATTACCTCAATTTAATATTGAGGTATATTATGAGATACTTAAAAAAAAGGTTGATCAATTTATATCCAATTCTAAAATTCAAATCGTTTCTCTAGAAAATGCTTCAATTAAAGAGGTATTCGAACAATATTTTAATAATGAAAAACCATTTGGGGAGGGGCAAAAGAAATGCGAATTTCCAGATGCATTTACTCTCAATGTTATTGAAAAATGGGTTATTCAAAATAATTCAGAGGTAACTGTTTTATCAATTGATAAGGATTTATTGGACTATGCACCTCAGTTACACAATATTCATATAGTCTCTAGTTTGACAGAATATTTAGCATCAATAACAGATAGGCTTGAACAAAACAAGCAAAAACTTGAATTTTTTACATTAGAATCTCTTCATTCCGAAGCTGAAATAGAATACGAATTGAATGATAGTTTATACGATTCAATCACATATGATTTAATAGATCACATTAGGGCCGACCCATGGGTTGAAGAATTAGAATATGAATTTAATAAATTCGAAGAGACAAAAGTTGTTTCTTCCATTGTGAGTGATTTGAATGAAGAATTCGTTTTTATTGAGAATATAGTAGATACAGATCTAAGGATTTATTTTGAATTCAATGATTTATCTTCTGGTTTTTATGATAGGGAAGATGGAAGATGGTATAATGTAGAATATAGCAATGAGGAACGGGTTTATGAAATAAGATTAAAATTAATGGTAAAGTTTTCTTATGAATACTCAACCCAAACTAGATTAATTGATTTAAATGAAGTTGAATTTCTCGAAATAATCAAATATAAAGAAAAGAGAAAAATTAAAATCAATAACGTTAAAGAATAAGACTTAGTGAATGAATCGTATAGAATACCTAAATAAAATCAATACTTATTCTACAAGGTTTGTCTTGGAGGTTGAGGGCTTTAATGCTTCCAACAAATACGACATCAATATTCATGCAGAAAGTTTTCTTATTCCAGTATTAAATGAACTTTTTGGTTTGAAACTTGAAAATCTTAATGCAACTCACAAGAAAAATTTTCCTGCTATTGACTTAGCTGACTTTGAAAACAGAGTTGCTTTTCAAGTAACGGCAACAAGTAATTTGTCAAAGATTGAGAACACACTTCAAAAGTTTTTTGACAACAACTTGCAACAGCATTTTGATATTCTTTATATATACATTATAACTCACAAGAAAGATAAATACAATGACAAAAAACTAAACAAACTTATTACGAAAGGTTTTGTATTCAACACAAGCGAGCATGTTATAGACAAAGATATACTGATAAAAAAAATCAACGATATAAGTTCAAGTCCGAAACTTCTGACACTTGCGAAACTTTATGAGCATGAGTTTTCGGAAACTCAAATTGAAATTCGCAAGAAAGAATATGTCGGTGGCTACTTAAACCACGAACCCGAAAATATTTCTCCCAACCTATTGCCGATAAAATTTCCTGAGAAGTTTTACAAAGCAGAATTGGATATTGACGAGGATAGAATTCTTGAAGAATTGAATTTTTATTTAGTTTCGATAAACAAGAAACCAATCAAGAAAATGAAACTACCAAAATTGATTAAGAGTGCATTGAGAAAATATAACTGCAAAGCTGATGATTGGTTGTTACATGAAAACTGTATATACACATTTAAAAACTTGAAGGATAAAAATGAAACATTGAGTAAAATTGTTGACCAAAGATCAGTTATAACCATTGAGAGCAAGGACTATTATAATTCAAAAGATAATAACAAAAAAGTTTTCAAACATCTGTTACGAAACACGTTCATAGAGCTATGTAAAATCAAGGAGATCGAATGGTTTGGTAAAAAAGAAATTTTCAGGTTTAAAAATAATCAAATTGCACCAAGAGAAAGGAAAGTAAGGTGGAAGGGGAAAAATGAATCAACCAAGACAGTTATTTTTGAAATGCACAATAAAAAGGAAGGGCATATCATCTGCTTTAGAAACCTTGCTTTCAGAAGCTCCTTCTTAAACATTTCAAACGACTGGTATTTAATTGTAAATCCAACTTGGAGTTTTACAAACCCAGGTGGATATGACACAAGCAGATTTGAATCTGCTTACTTGTCGGGACTAAAAAGAATGGAAAATAATAGTGCTGTTTTCAATTATTTCAGGTTCTTCGGTTACTATTTTTCTCATATCGATTTGTTTACGACTGATTACCCTTACTTAAAGATTGGAAAGCATATTGAATTATCCCTTTCACCTAGATTACAAGAAAACACTTGGAAGCCAGCTAAAATAGCTGCACCGAGAGTGGAAGTAATGCCACTTGATTTAAAAGAAGATAACGAGCTTATTGACAATTCACTTTTTGATTGATGAAACTTAGATACATAGAAGAACCATCCTTGCAATTCGGATACGACCAACATATCTGTCCGAAGGCTGGCATATTTAATTACGGCCCGTTTGACATTGAGCAAGTACGACCGGAAAAAATTACTGTTGGAATAATCGGCAAAGGGGAAAGCATTGACAAGGTTCTTGAATGGATGGATTCATGCAAGAAACATATTTCAGGAAAGGAAAGCAAGAACCCACACCCTAATTTATTCCTAAATTTTTGCGGATTCAATAAGGAGGTAGGTTTTAAAAGTGAAATAGTTTATGATGAAACTTATTTAAGACGATTGAACAATTCAGAATTTGAAGACATTATTCAGAACACTAATGATTTAGAAGAAAGAATTAACGATATTGCTGAACTCATGCTTGGTGAGATCAAATTTCTTTCAAAGAATAAAAAGCCCGATTTGATTTTATGCTTGTTGAGTGAGAACTTCATCACTTATATTCAAGAAGATGTTAAGGAGGAACAAGTGGAAGAAGAAGCAGAAAAGGGAAAAGAATATACAGAGAAAGATTTTGACGAACAAGAAATTTCTGAGAAAGAGCAAAACTTCAGACGGTATTTAAAAGCGAAAGCAATGCAATATAATGTTCCTATTCAGATTATGAGGGACAGAATAGTAAATCCGACAACAGAAATGCAAGACCCTGCTACAATTGCTTGGAATTTTTTCACGGCATTGTATTACAAAGCATCGGGAACACCATGGGCATTGATTAGAAAAGACAGTGCAGAAACAACTTGCTATGCGGGAATAAGTTTTTTTAGAAGCAGAGACAATGGCACAACTCAAACAAGCATTGCTCAGATCTTCAATGAAATTGGTAAAGGAGTAATTCTTCGTGGAGAAGAAATTACTTTGAAAAAGAATGACAGAACTCCTCATCTTTCTCAAAATCAAGCATTCAATCTTCTCAAACTTTCACTTGAAGAATATTATCAAGCCGTAAAGATTTTTCCAAAGCGACTTGTACTGCACAAAACATCAAACTTTAACGAGGAAGAGATTTACGGTTTTAATCAAGCAGCAAGAGAACTGCACATCAATCAAGTTGATTTAGTTTCACTACAGAAATCTGATGTTCGCCTTTATCGAAATGGAATTTATCCACCATTGAGAGGAACACAGTTGACTTTAGCGGACAACCATCACATTTTGTATTCAAGAGGTTCAGTTCCCTATTATGAAACTTATCCTGGCAGATATATTCCAAGTCCGATTGAAATAAGGTTGGCTAGATATGATGAATCTCCCAATTTAATTTGTGACGAAATAATTGCCTTAACAAAGATGAATTGGAATAATACTCAGTTTGACAGAAAATATCCAATTACAATTGAATGTGCAAGAAATGTTGGAGAGATTTTAAAATATCTTGAACCCGATGATTCAATGCAATTGAAATATAGCTTTTATATGTGAATAAAAAAGATCTAAAATACACCTAAAAACCGAACGATGACTGCCAACCTGCTAACCAACAGATTTTATAGCACAGTAGCACAATGACATGCTAGAAGTATTTTTAAAAAAGTACTCAAAGACCATGGCGGCTAGCGATTCCGGGAATAAATATGGTGGTTATTCATGGCGTAAACTTAGCAAAGATCAATTGAAAATTTTAGAAGTGTAAATTCCGCTCAAGCTGACCCCCTCGTTCCGGAATTTACAGGATACACGCAAAATATCCGAACTGTTACAATCTACAAAGTGAAGTTTTGTCAGACTACTTTGCATACCAACAGCCTAAAGGCTATTCTACTGTAACCCTAACTCTTCACCGATAGATTTTACTTTTTGTTTCAAACTGGCATATACCGAATCAAAATCTTCATTACGATCTAATTTTTCAACGACTCCAACATAAAATTTAATCTTAGGTTCAGTGCCGGAAGGACGACAAGTGAATTTAGTGCCATCAGCCGTAAAGAACTGAAGTACATTGGATGATTCAATGCCCATTTTCCCCGAGGCAATATCGACTGTTTTGCCATTCTCCGTTCGTTTCAAACTTTTATAATCATCGATTCGGATGACAGGAGAACCTGCCAAAAACGAAGGAGGTGATGTGCGGAAATTCGCCATCATGTCTTGTATTTCTTCTGCACCGGTTTTCCCTTTTTTGGTCAATGAAATCAGCCCTTCATAATAAAAGCCGAATTTTTTATACACTTCCATCAGCATATCAAAAAGGCTCAACCCTTTGTCTTTGGCGTAAGCTGTCAGCTCGGCTATCAATGCACAACTGGCAATAGCGTCTTTATCACGCACCGCATCTCCAATGAGGTAACCATAACTTTCTTCACCGCCACCGATAAATTGTTCTTTGCCTTCCAGCTCTCTGATCACCTGGGCAATGTATTTAAAACCAGTGAGTGTATTATAGCATTTTACACCAAAATCGGCTGCCATTTTATCGATCAGATCTGTGGTGACAATCGTTTTGCACACAAACTCTTTACCTGATAACTTGCCTGATTCTTTCCATGCTTGAAGTAAATAATAAATCAGCACCGTCGCTGTCTGGTTTCCATTCAGAAGTTGGATTTCACCATGGTGATTTTTGGCAGCAATACCCACACGGTCAGCATCGGGATCTGTACCCAGCACCAGGTCTGCATCAATCTCTTTTGCTTTATTGACCGCCATAGACATCGCTTCCGCCTCTTCGGGATTGGGATAAACAACGGTAGGAAATTGACCATTGCCTTTGGGTTCGGATTGTTCTTCAATTATCGAAACATTATTAAAACCCATTTGGTGCAAAATCTGCGGCACTAGGGTCACGCCTGTTCCGTGAATAGGGGTATACACGATTTTTAAATCTTTCTGGCGGGCAATAGCCTGAGCAGATATCGATAACGACAATATTTGACTAATGTATTTATCATCTATTTCTTTATCAATTAAATGTATTTTACTGTCATCGCCTTCAAATTGTATATCTTCTATGGATTGGATAGCATTTACTTCCCCTATGATATTTTTATCGTGTGGCGCTACCACCTGCGATCCATCGTCCCAATACGCTTTGTACCCGTTGTATTCTTTGGGATTGTGAGAAGCCGTAACCACCACACCACTTTTGCAACCCAGCTGACGAATTGCAAAACTCAGTTCAGGTGTCGGGCGCAGGCTGCTGAACAAATAAACCTCTATTCCATTTGCTGAAAAGATATTGGCGATCACTTGTGCGAATTCATCCGATTTGATACGGCTGTCATGAGCAATTGCCACACTTATTTTTTCTCCTTTAAACCATTTATTCAAATAATTGGCAAGTCCTTGTGTTGCTGCTCCGACGGTGTACTTATTCATCCTGTTGGAGCCAATACCGATAAGGCCACGCAATCCACCCGTGCCAAATTCTAAATCTTTGTAAAATGAATCTGTTAACTCAGTAGTGTTGTTCTCGTCAATGAGTTTTTGGATAGAGGCTTTGGTCGCAGCATCGTATCCTCCTTCCAACCATTGATTAACTTTATTTTGTACAGCTGTTTCGAGCATCGTTTTTAATTTTTAATTATAATAAAATTTTCAATTTTATGTTTCGATCCAAGAACGGGTTTAGGGTCGGCCTAAAGTCATTAGTGCAAATATAGAGACTAAGTTTAGACTAGTAATTAATTAAGGTATTTTTATTTTGTCATTTCATTGCTTTATTTGGTATACGGGTCTTTTCAATCCTTCTATTGATCAGGATCGAAATAATGAGCGACGGGAATAGGATCGGAGAGAAATTTCAAAGGGGCTTAGGCTAAGACGCGGCAGATAAATTAGGAGCAATATATGTTTCGTGTGAAAATCGCTTTTTATTGAAACCGGAATTGATGCTCATTTGATAAGTACAAACTCTAAAGTCAAGAAATAAAGGCTTCAAAGTGTATTGGATTCTTTGGATAGGGTTAAATTTGATTGGACATGGAGAAAGGTATGCAGGTACTTCGCAAACTTACTATTTAATAAATATTAAAACTAAAATCAAATGTTCGGTTATTTCTTATTTGGATTAACAGTTTTGGTTTATATCGTACTAAGCCTTTTTATTCTTCAATCCGCTCCATCCGGCGGTGATCAAACTTTTGGTTGGGCATATTCTGCATTAGTGTTAATTGTTGCTTATGGTGTATGTAGTTTATTACTTACGATAAATATTACAGTTAAAGGTGGTTTTAATTGGATTTCCGCTGCGGTAGTAAAGCGAAATGCCATCATTGCTTTTCTTTGGTTGGGCATGGTGGCTGGAGTTTCCTATTGTATACTTAAACCGGAATACCACAAATTTTATCACTTAACGGGTTTTGCCCGCTTAATGTCCTACCTTATTTCATATGGTGCAATGTGGTTGCCTTTAATGATGCTCATTCCATACTACCTCATTTTGAAACCTGAATTGAGGGATACATCATCTCTCAATCATTTAAAAATTCTCCTGGTACTTGCCTCCTCAATTGGGTATTTATTACCTGTTGCACCTAAAATGGTATTAAAATCCTATAAAAAATATAATGCCCGTGAATTAGATTTTAATAAAGCCATGAACAACATTAAGAAGTATCAATCCGTAATGTCCCTCTTATATTATACAGACAATAGTTACGATGGACCAATACGTGATGCTGCATTGAACAAAATAAAAGCCCACAAAAATTTAGAAGATGAATTGATAAGTACCTTAGAGCAGGGTAATCCTTATGGGGTATTCAGTTTTTTGGATGAGAACAAAGTGGAGCATCCAGAACGTTTCATTGAACCTATCGTTAAGAGTTTTTCCACGATGACTGCCGATATGCATGAAGGTATTGTAAATCCATACAAAGGTGGAGCCTTTGATATAAGTACCTTGCTGCGTGTTTTGGACGGACAATTCAGCGGCAGCTCGGCAATATTTAAGCCACACCTCTTAAAGTTGCAAGAAGTTATGGATACTCCCCCGGCAAAAAATCGCGCTCATGATGATACAGAAAAAACTAACCAAACACTATTTAAATACAGGGAGGAATTAAAAAACTGGTTAGCAAAGCACTAAAAAATGAAAATTATATTTGTCACATTCAATCAACAAAAATGATAAAATAACCAGCATGAGCCCAGTTGATTCCGTTAAATTTCGAATTGAGAATGTCACCCCTATACTTTATGTCACTGACATGGCAAAAAGTTTAGAGTTTTATGTAGGTATTCTGGGATTTAAAAATGCAGACTGGGGAGATGAAAATTTTAGCAGTGTGAATAGAGACAATACAGGTCTCTACCTTTGCAAAGGAGGCCAAGGACAGCCAGGTAGCTGGATATGGATTGGCTTTGATGGGGATATTTTGGCATTGCATCAAAAATTAATTTCATCCGGTGTGACCATTAAGCTGCCTCCAACTAATTTTCCGTATGCTTATGAAATGCAAATTCTGGATCCTGATGGACATGTATTGAGATTTGGTACTGATCCGAGTGACGATGAACCGTTCGCCGTCTTGACATAAAATGGGCAAAGTGTTTTAAATTAAAGCATTCCAAATAACCGGGACTCTTAAACTCCAAGGTAAAGGAATTAAATCCATGATACCATTCCCATTTTCAAAACAAGCTTCCCATTTCCGGACAGTTTTTTTTTCTATTTTTTTACAACAAGTTGATTTTCTATCCATTAGGCTTGGCACAGGCTTTGTCGCATATTGCATAAGACTAAGCAAATGGATACCGATATTACAATAATTGAAAATAGAAAGCGAAAAAACAGGACCTGGCTATACGGTATTCTCTTCATTACCATCATGGCGATGTCAGTATGGTTGCTTCGAAAATCCATCACTACCAGTTTAAAAAGATCGGACCTCCGGCTCGCTACAGCAGAAATGGGGGATATTGAAAATACCATATCTGCATTAGGAGAGGTACTGCCTGAATACGAACAAATCATAGTGAGCCCTATATCCGCTACCATACTCAAGACATTTTATGATCCCGGCAATCCGGTGAAGGCAGGAGATAAAATAGTAGAGTTAGATCAGGAAGAAACAAAGAACAGCTTTGACAAACAGGCAGATCAGCTCGAACTCAAGAGAAATGAAATAAAACAATTGAAATATAAATTGGATAAAGACCTATTTGATTTAAAAATAAGTGATTCGGTAAAAGCCATGAAAATCACCAGTCTGAAAGCCGATCTTGAAAATGCACGAAGACTGGAAAAAGCAGGCGGTGGAACCCGGGAGAATGTGGAAACCGCAACCATGAATCTGAGAATAGCTGAACTGGAAAAACTGCAACTTGAAAATAATATTATTAACAAACAACAGACAATAGGACTGGATATTAAAGAATCAGAATTGAATGCTGCTATCAAAGAAAAAGAACTTTTTGAGTTTAAAAATAAATTACGAAAAGCAAACATTACTGCCACGCGGAATGGCGTACTTACCTATGTCAATAGAAATATTGGAGCAAAAATAAGCGAAGGAGAAATACTGGCGCGACTGGCCGATCTGCACAGTTATAAAGTGATGGGATCCATATCCGATACGTACGCCGAGCAATTGAAAATAAGTATGCCGGCTATTGTAAAAATAGGGGACAAACAACTGCGAGCCTCAATAAACAATATTGAACCGTCTGTACAAAACAATGTACTTACATTCGAATTGTCCCTCGATGAAAATCAGCACGAATTACTTCGACCAAAATTAAAAGTCGAAGTATTTATAGTCACTGCATCACAATCCAATATCGTCAGAGTGCCCAATGGGCCCGCATTTAAAGGGACTCCGGTGCAAGATGTATTTATAATCAATGCCAGTGGTAATGCTGAACGCCGTACGGTGAAAGTTGGATTGAGCAATTTTGATTATGTAGAAATCAAAGAAGGTATAAAAAATGGTGAAACCGTAGTATTGACTGATCTGAGCGAATATAAAGTAGTGAAAGAAATAAAAGTTAAATAGGAGATGAAATTATTAATTAGAATATTTTTTATCCTTACCTATAGTATTGCCATCAGCCAGCCACTTACCCGTTTGTCATTGGATGAAGTGGTATTCATGGCCAAACAACAATCCATTGCAGCAAGGCAAGCCATTACCACCCGTGAAACGAAATACTGGGAATGGAAGACTTTTTTATCTAATTACAAACCCCAATTGGTACTCAATGGCAATCTGCCTGCCTTTACGAGGTCATTTACTCAGGTAGTACAACCGGATGGTACGATCCAGTTTCAACCAATACGCTATAATAATTCTTCATTGGGCTTATCCCTGTTCCAATCAGTAGAAAAGACCGGGGGCAGGATCTACGCAGCAACCCAATTACAACGCTTTGATGATTATGCACGAAACAACCGATTGTACAACAGTAGTCCCTTTGCAATAGGATATGAACAACCTTTATTTAAATTTAATCCGTTAAAATGGGATAAAAAAATAGAACCGCTTAAATATACTGAAAGTGAAAAGACTTATATAGAATCATTAGAAAAAATAGCCATTAAAGCAACAGGGTATTTTTTTGATTTATTGCTGGCCCAGGTCAATCTACAGATAGCCGAGACCAATCTCAGTAATACCAATACTATAGAAAAGATTTCAAGGGAAAAATACGAATTGGGAAAGATCTCGCGCAACGATATATTACAATTGAGCCTGGAATCACTCAAAGCGCAAAAAGCCATTGCCAATGCAAAAAGAAACCTGGAAATAGCTACGCTGAATCTCAGAGCCTATATCGCTTTGCCCAATGAAAACAAAATAGAATTAATCCTACCTCAGGAAATATTAAATATCAGTATCAACAATGAAAAAGCATTACTTGAAGCATTTGAAAACAGATCCGATGCAATAAAGTATAAAAGACAACAATTGGAGGCAGAGCAAAAAGTGTCCAGGGCCATCGGTGATAATGGTCTGAATGCCACACTCACAGCATCAGTTGGATTTTCAAATAGAGGAGCAACCTTATCTGATGTATATGATGCACCCAAAAGATCAGAAGCCATAGAGCTTACCTTATCTATGCCTATACTGGACTGGGGCAGATCCAAATCCCGGACGCGAACTGCAGAAGCTGAAAAAAAACTTACCGAATATACTATACAACAGGACTTGCAAAACTTTAAACAAGAGATTTATACACAAGTGACTTTATTCCAAATGTTGAATCAGGAGCTCGCTATCACCGCTAAGACCGACAG